>CACYCL010000124.1 GCA_902772905.1 uncultured bacterium
CCGTTCGGGCGTGGCGCAGTGGTAGCGCAGTTGACTGTTAATCAATTGGTCGCTGGTTCGAATCCAGCCGCCCGAGCCAATTTCCCAAAGTGTTCCTACTTGACAAGGCGTCCTATCGCTTGATTGATTTCTACTGCGCGGTTATTCCCGCCCTCGCGCTCAACTACGTAGTTGCCCTTGTACCCAAGCTGCTCCAGCTCCGCAACAAAGCGCTTGCCGCCAACTTCACCATCACCCCAAGGCACTTCTGTGCCCCATGTTCCGGGAACCTTAGTCTCGCATGCGTCCTTTACATGTATCTGGCGTATCCACGGATAAAGCTTCTGCAACGCCTCCATAGGACGACCCTTCGCATACAAGACCATGTTCGCGGGATCGAAATTGATTCCGACGCCAGGAACCTTGTCCATGAACTTAGCAAGGTCATCGGCCGTCTCCTGTCCAGACTCAAGAATCAAGGTGACCCCATGCTTCGCGCACTCGTCGCGCATCCATGTAACACGTTCGATGTACTTTCCGAGCGCGACCGGATCGGACTCGTCAAGAAAGCCGGCATGCCCAGACATGTACCTGCAACCAAGCTCCTTCGTGAGCTGCGCCCCCCTTGAAACGATTGCCTTGTTGGCCTCCCAATGCTCGTCGGGGACAATTCCACCGGTATTGCGAATCGTCTCAAGTGTGGTATAGTCTTCGCCGACAAAGCCAATCATCGTCGACATCAGATTCCACTCTCCGCTCGCGACCTTGCCCTTGACGAACGCCCACGTATCGGCACTCTCGGCCGCACCATGCCTCTCGTCTGGCGCAATGAACGGCCCGAGTGCGAGGTGAATGCCCTTCACGCCTGCCTTGTCCATCTGCGCCGCAACTTCCCTGATTGGCATCTGCCAACTCCAGCTGCACACGCCAACGCGCTCTGGCGCAATGACCACAGACTGAGTGCTTGTTGAAGAGATGCATCCCGCCGCAAGCAGAAGCGCGGCGACCGACAGGTAGCGTAGTATTCTTTTCATAGGTGGAAGGAGTATACCACGAGAAAGCGCCGGAGTCAAGGACACCCGGCGCTCACCTCTCAGCTCGCAAGCAACGTTAATCAGGTCGCAGCGGCCATCTCGAACGCCTTGGACACACACAGCAGCTTAGATTCCTCGAAGCCGCCGCAGATGAACTGCACACCTACCGGCAGACCGTCCTTGGTGAGACCGGCAGGAACCGATGACGCACACACGCCAGCAAGCGCAGACGGAATCGTATAGAGGTCGTTGAGGTACATCGTAAGCGGATCCTGATTCGCGCCGAACTTGAACGCCGGAGTCGGCGCACACGGCGTAATGAGCGCGTCCACCTTCGCAAACGCCCTATCGAAATCACGCTTGATAAGCGTCCGCACACGCTGAGCGCGACCGTAGTATGCATCGTAGTAGCCAGACGACAGCACATATGTTCCCATGATTATGCGGCGCTTTACCTCGGGACCGAAGCCCTCTGCGCGGCTCTTCGTGTAGAGCGAGAATACGTCCTTGGCCGCTGCGCTGCGATGACCGTAGCGCACTCCGTCGAACCTGGCGAGGTTCGCGCTCGCCTCGGCAGGAGCGATAATGTAGTAAACCGCCATCGCGTATTCGGTGTGTGGAAGCGAAACCTCGACAAGCTCCGCGCCTGCCGCCTCGCACTTCGCAATGGCCTCGTCGGTGATGCGCTTCACCTCGGGATCCATGCCCGAGACATTCATGTACTCTTTCGCAAGGCCGAGCCTTACGCCCTTCATCGACGCGCCATCAAGCGCCGCCGCGTAGTCAGGCACGGGATCGCGCGGCGTCGTGCCGTCCATCTCGTCATGCCCGGCGAGGACTCCAAGCAACAGCGCAGAGTCATCTACAGTCTTCGTCATTGGACCTACCTGGTCGAGGGAGCTAGCAAACGCCGTGACGCCATAGCGGCTGACGCGGCCATAGCTCGGCTTGACGCCGACGCACCCGCAGAAGCTCGCCGGCTGGCGTATGGAACCGCCGGTATCAGTACCGAGCGCCGCTATGCAGAGGTCGCCGCCCACCGCCGCCGCGCTACCGCCCGAGCTGCCGCCCGGAACGCGTGTTGTGTCATGCGGATTGCGCGTGACGCCAAGCGCCGAGTTCTCTGTCGATGAGCCCATTGCGAATTCGTCCATGTTGACGCGCCCTGCGGGAATGAAGCCGGCCTTTCTAAGGTTCGTGACGACCGTCGCATCGTATGGCGACACGTAGCCTTCCAGAATCTTCGACGCGCATGTGCAGGGCTGCCCCTTGACGTTGATGAGGTCTTTTATGGCGATCGGAATGCCAAGGAACGGCGCATCCGCCGCGCCACCTGTGCGCCGAGCGTCGTCTGCGGCCTTCGCCGCGGCGAGAGCGCCCGTCTCGTCGAAAGTCAGGTACGCGCCGATCTCGCCGTCCCTTTCGTGGACGCGGTCAATCACCGACTGCACCAGCTCAACGCTCGTGAAATCTCCATCCGCCAGGCCCTTCTGCGCCTGCCTTATTCCAAGTTTATACAGTTCCATGGTACTATATCCCGTCTTACAGTTGCGTATTTTACCAAATTTCCGAACACCGCGTCATGGCCGTCGCTTTATCTGACCGTTATTGTAGCACTGGCGAATTGTCCATCACCAGTGGCGCATGATATTACATGCTCGCCCTCCGACATATTAACCGCGAAAGTGTCACTTGCCGCCGCCTCGCCCACGGGAACTCCGTCCAAAAACCACCAGAGGCGTTCCTTCTTGCCACAACCAATCGACTGGCAGGCTATCCGCTGCTGCCTCATGCCAGGGACAATCTTGAACACCGCGCCGTCCTCTGGACGCGATATCTGCAAAACCTGATCTGGCTCGTCCAGCCTCGCCACCAAACGTCCTCCGTCTCCTCGAAGACGTGCAGCGTCCGCCGGCTCCACATACCACGGCCCGTCGTTTTGCGGATAGAGCGACCGCGCAATCGACCATGCTACCGGAGCCGCCGCCTTGGCGCCCACGACGGTCTTGTCGCCGAATCCGCCAGACTTGTGTCCGCACCACACGCCGATAACCCATTCCGGATTCCATGCGACCGTCCATGCATCGCGAAAAGCTGAGCTTGTGCCCGTCTTCCATGCAAAGCGCGGCACTGCAACGTCAGCTATGTGGCCGAGCGCCGCCGCGCTGCGCTGCTCGCCTGAGAGCATATCCGACACGAGATACGCCGCACCTGGCGACATGGAGCCGCCGCCGCCACAGGCTATGCGCCTGTACGCCTGCACCAGCTCCATGAGTGTGACCTCCACGTTGCCTATTGCCATACCAAGCCCGTACGACTCGTCGGACGCGGTCATGTGCGCGAACCCCATCGACCGCAGCATGTCTCCAAATTCCGCAACGCCAACGCGCCTTATCAATCGCACGAACGGTATGTTAAGCGAGAGAACAAGTGCGTCGTGCAGCGATACCGGTCCACGGAAACGCGAATCGAAGTTCGCAGGGCGGTAGCCCTTGACCGCCATAGGCGAATCGTCGATGAGGGTGGCTGGCATTGCTATCGCCCTGTCGATAGCTAGCGCAGCGAGAAACGGCTTGAGCGTAGAGCCGGCGGGGCGCGGTGCAAGCGCGGTGTTCACCTGTCCGCCTTCCTCGGCGAAGTAGTTCCCGCTGCACGCCAGCGCAACAACCTCGCCTGTCGATGTGCGCACCACGACTGCGGCTGACGAATATCCACCCGACGACGACGCGCCAACCGCGCTTTCTGCAATGCGCTGCACATCTGCGTCTAGCGGCGTCCTGACATCGCCGCCTGCATCTGGAGAGAGCGTCTGCATGAACCAATCGCAGTAGTGCGGCGCGGCAAACGGACGCGGAGCACGGCAAACTACCGGCCTTACGCTGCGCGCGGCATCTAGCTGCGCTTCGTCTATAATGCCGAGCGCGAGCATCCGACCAAGTACGTAGTCGCGCCGTGCAATGGCGCGTTCATAGTGTCGGTCCGGGCGAAACCTCGACGGCGCCTGCACCATGCCGGCAAGCATAGCCGCCTCGCCAAGCCCTAGCGTCTTCGCGCTCTTACCGAACCAGCCTTCGGCAGCGGCCTCTATCCCGACCAGGTTCGACCCGAACGGAGCACGGTTAAGATACTGCGAAAGTATCCACCGCTTGTCCCTGACGCGCTCCATCTTAACTGCCATCACGGCCTCGCGCGCCTTCCACAGGTAGGTCTTTGGATGTGGCTTTATCAGTCGCACCGCCTGCATTGATATCGTGGATGCTCCTGATATGCGTCGGCACCACAGGACGTTCTGGACCGCCGCGCGGACAACTGAGAGCGGACGCACCCCACAGTGCGTCCAGAAAGCGCCATCCTCGCTGGCTACAAGCGCCTTTACGATCCAGTCGTCTGGATCGGCCTCGTAGCATGGCCTGCAGTCTACGTCACCATTACCCAGAGCGACTCGCAGCACCGTGCCCGCGCTGTCCCTCAGTACGACTCCGCCCGGATAGACATCGGCGCCTTCGTCCGTCCATTCAGTGCCGAACCACAGCGCGGACAGGAGCGCGGCGAGCGTGCAGACGAGGATCGTACATGCCCTCCACGCTCGTTCCCGGCAGAACGTAGTCGCCCGCCGAAACCACCCTGACCGGATAAGCGAACCTGGCCTCATGGCCTGCCTCCAGCTTGAATCTCTTCGAAAACACGAGCATGCGGTCATCGCGAGCGTCGCGGCGCATCACCCAGTCCGCAACAACGTTTCCAGACGTCTTCGCGTCAAGCGCAGAGATTTCGCGGTGCACTGGCTCAATGCAGCCGGCGAAGAGGTCCTCGACCACAAGGTCGTTCACGACACGTGTTACGGAAGTCGTTATCGAAAGCTGGACAACAAGCAGGTCGCCGCATTTCAACCTCGCCAAGTCAACAGGCGAGCCGTCCGCCCTGAAATAGCTCTTCGAGATGAAGATGCCCTCCGATTCGTCACGCACGTCGGCGATGTCAGGGAGCGAGAGATGCCGCCAAGCGACGAACCTGTCGCCATTCTTGGGCGGATGCGCGCTGAAGTACGCCCCAATGCCAACGAGGGCATGAGCGTTTTCTTCGGTTGTTCCCCAACTGCAGCGTGACTTGTCGCGCCGTGCGTTCAGCCACGAGACAAGCGGCAGCAGACGCGGATCTGACGGGTCTACTGCGAGCCTAGCGCGAAGAGCGAACGACGCCTCCTTGACAGACTGCGGTTCGAACGACTCCGCAAGAAGCGCCGTTGCGCGGGTACGGTCGTCAATGAGCGAGAACGCGAGAGATAGACGCGCACGGGCAATGGCCGACAGGTTTGTGCCCGAGTCATAGAGCGTGAACATCCTGTCGCGGTCTGGAACTCCGGCCTGCGCGAGCGCAAGCGCCGCATAAGACGAAGTCGATGCATTCTGTTCCATGACCCACCGCTTTAGGAATTTCACGACACTGGCGCGGACACGCGGATTAAGTTTCACACCGCTCTTCTCGGCAGCGAACAGAAACTCCGCCGCGTATATCGACACCTCACGCGTCCATGGCGCCGTAGTGCAGTCGGGCCACATCACGAAGTCGTTTGCGCGCACCATCGACTCCACGCGCCTGACACCCGCCACAACAAAATCATCGGAGTTGGACACGACGCCAGAAAGTATCCCGCCAGCCGCAACAAGCGGAAAGACGCGCGAAGCCGTCTGCTCCAGGCAACCATGCGGGTAGTCGGCGAGCCACCTGAGCGCCGCCTCGTACTCGCCGAGCGGAGAGTCAAACGCCTTTGCAGACCACTTGCCGTCCGTTGGCGGCTTCCATTCTCCCTCTGGACACACTCCGCTTGTCTCGACCCATGCAACCGCCGGGCGTACCGGCAGCTCTATCGTCTTGAGATGAGATTCGCCAAGACCCCTCGCGGAATACACCAGGTCAAGCTGTCCGACGCGTCCCGGAGCTGTCAGGCGCAAGGCTACGTTAGTTGATTCGCCAGGGCGCAGCACAACCATGCCTGACAGCGGACGCAGTCCCTCCGCCACGCCGCGCGCCTCAACCGAATACGCAACCTTGCCAGCAACGGAACCTGTGTTCCTGAGCGGTAGCGTAGCCTCAAACACATCGCCTGGCGCAACAAAGCGCGGCGCGTCAGGCTGCATCACGAGACGCGGCGCAACCTTCTCGCAGACGGCTTTCGCGCCAGTCGCCGACGCATTGTAGGCGACCGCCGTCACACGCACTTCGCCCGCAAACTCTGGCAGCGCGAAGACTGTGCTGCCGCGTTCGCCGCGCAGAGGAACTTCTGCCTTCCACAGCGCCAACGGCTTGAAGCGCCGCGACCCGACCGGACTGACGCGCCCGAGCATCTCCGCGCCAAAACCGCCGCCCGTCTTTACGCCGCTCGCCTTGAGTGCTCCGTCTATGACTGGCAACATCCTGCCATAGAGATCGTAAAGCGGATGCTCCGCGCCGCGCGCCTGGGCAAACCAGCCTATAGGATTCGGAACCGGCTCGCCAGTGAGGATGTTGATGCCCTCGTCAACGAGCGTCACGACGGCCATCTCTGCTCCCGGCGCCTCGACATCGACTGTCACCCACGACGACGCGTCTGGCGTGCCGTCCTCCCCGGCTATCCTGACATTTGCAGAGACCTTGACTGGTATTTCGTTCTCGACTGGGCGAACTCGGATGGTGGTCTGCCCGTGCGCACGCACTGCTAGGTGCCGGGCATTCGCCTCGACGCTCTGCACGACGGACACGTACACGTCCAGGTTCGGCGCGTCCTCTCGCGCGACTGGCCTAAGCTCGATCTCGGATGTTGCGTTCGCAAGGCGCAGTATCTCCGTATAGCGTTCCTTGTCGCGCATTACGGAAAGAAGCGCATAACCCGTGAAAGGAGACTTTACAACAAGACGAGGCTTCTCGCCCACACGGTAGAACGGCTTGTCGGAAGCGATCGCAACCTCCGTCGGATTCGACAGCGGCGCACGCACTTCCTCGTCTCCACAGTCGCTCAGATAGAATACACGGCCATACGAGACGTTCAATGCAGTGTCGCAGACGGTAATCGCATAGTCTCCGCAGCCATCTATCGGCAGATCAATCTCTGTATCTGAGCCGACAGCCGTCTTGACACGCACACCCTCGACAACCGTAGAGCGAATGCGCTCGCAGTCCCACGTGTTCCAGCCGTTATCCGTCTGGCGATATGAGTAGACGGAGTCAATGCGCTCAATCTTGACCGTAAGTTCACGCGATTCACCAAGGCGCTTGCCGTCATGCGCGACACATGCGATTCGAACCTTCGGCGAACCTGTCTCAGGTCGGCGCAGCCATCCCGTAAGCGTAGAGCCTATGTAATAGGGATAGTAGTGCAGCAGCACTCCGTTCCTAGCCGTTGCCGGACGTCCGCCGTCCTCGAACACGACACCCTGCCCTATCGCGCGCACCATGGCGCGCGGAAGCCCTGCATCCGCCCATATAGGCGCGGAGAACGTTGCCCTGCCCGATGAGTCCAATTCCTGTGCCGGAAGCTCGCGGTAGCACGGCTTTAGCCCGCGCGCCGCGTCTCCGAACGTGTAGCCCTTCCAGCCTTCCGGTGCGAATGGAGCGTCTTCGAACACAACGGCGCCTTCGCAACGAAGCAATCCCGCCGGGCCTCCGAAGAGATGCTCCGCCGACACGCCGAACGAGAAATTGACGGGCGCAACGTCCTCTGCCGCATCAACCTTAACCCTGATCTGCGGAGGTGCGAACTCCTCTACCTTCACCTCGACGGACGCGAATGCGCCGTCCTTTCCACCGGGAACAACTGCGCGAACCGTCCACTTCCCGCTGGGTTGGTCCGCCGGAACCGAGAATGCATCGCACACAACTGAACCAAGCGCATCTGGCATGGCGGTGCGCCTCGAGAAGACAGTGCCTTTCGGGTCCACGAGTTCGAGAAGCACAGGGAACGGCTTTGGCGCGGTCATGCGCCCGTTCCTGAGCAGCAAATGGAAGAGCATCTTCTCCTCATGTCGGTATATTCCGCGCTCCGTCCACGCAAAGCCAGTGCATGCGCCTGGCTTCAGGTAGTCCGACCGAGCGCCATCGCGGTACGTTTCGTCAAGGCGCATTGCGCCCGAAACAGCCATGAACGTCATGTCGTCGCCGGAGCGCGTACGCACCACTACCGCAAACGGCGCCCCCTCTGCTACACGGTGAACGCGGCACCATCCGTTGCCGTCGGTTGCTCCTTCCATCACCTTTACGTTCGATTTAGAGTAGACTTCTACCACGGTGTCGGCAACTGGCGTTCCGCTCGCAAGCGACGTGACCCACACGCCCAGCTCAGAGCCATTTTCGGATGCACGTACGGAAAGCCCGAGGTCTGATACGCAGACAAGCCGCCATTCCGGCGGATTGTACCAGTCGCCCTTGTGTTGCCACTGCCCGTTTATGTAGCGATACGTCTCGTCGCAGAACGGGCGTTCCCCACCGCCGACGGCAACAAGGTAGACGCCATTGGAAGGCCCGCCATCGCCAACGGCGACCGGGAGCTTCCATATCTCCTTCTTGTTGGGAGCGTTCTCGCACGGTGCCTTGAAGCGCTCGGGCTCGCCGGAAAGCTCTACCGTGTCCTCAGAATCTCCGCCACCGCCGTAGTAGCGCCTGTATTTGCCCTCCTCTCGCGCCAGCATCTGCACAATGTTCCAAGGTTCCACGCGGCGTATCTCGGCCTGTACGCTTGCGTGATTCACGCTCTCGACGGCGATCCGGCGGCGACCGCACGGCGGCAAGTAGCGTCCGTCGGCGGCGAACTTCACGTACGGGTCGAGGTCGTTGCGACGAAACACGTATGTAAAGTCCTCTGCGAGCGAGCCACGAGATGAAAGCGCACCGCTTTTGCCGTACAGTGCAAGCCCTCGGCGGATTCGCAGCGTGACGTTCGTTCGGTTGGCGAAGTCGCCTGTCACTATGAGCTTAGGAACATAAATCTCCTTTCTGCGGTCGTAAACGGCCTCGTAGGATATGCCTATGAAGCCCTCATTTAGCGGCGACACGCTCACGTATTGGCGAATGCCACTCATCTCCGGACGCTCGCTGAGCGAAACCTCAAGGCGTTTCTGCTTGTCGTAGGCAACTCCAACGACCTCCATCTGCGCCAATTCATTCACGTTAGTCAGGACTCCACGGGCGTTGCCAAGTGGAACATCCACCCGCCTGATCGTCGGTCTCTCGCCGCCGTCGCCTGACTCCGGCAACGCATGACGGCTAGACGAAGCCGTTTCCGCAGGCGCGCAGGCCTTGCCACAGCCAAGAACGCTCACGCCATTGGCACGTTCATATGCGCGAACCTTGCAATATACCCAGCCAAGCGAGCAAAGCGACACAGCCGCAAGGCCAGCCGCAGCCGCAAAAGCGACAGTCAGTACTGTTTTTCTTTTCATTGTTTCCTTTGCTTCGAGAGGTGTCTCTACCCATTACTCGCAGCGCAAACGGAAATCTTACACTGAATCATGATAAATCTGCCACGGCTGCACGTGCGGTTGCGAACGCGAGCGTGAGATTGTATCCGCCGGTCGGTCCGTCAATGTCCATGACCTCGCCGGCAAAGTAAAGCCCGGGCACGCGCCTGGACTGCATTGTATGCGCGTCTATCTCGTGCGTGTCGACGCCGCCGAGCGTCACAATGGCCTCCTTCAGCGGTCGCGACATTGGATTGTCGCACCGAACGCGCATGCCGCCAAAGGAAACATCTACAGACAGCCGTTCATTTCCTCCGTTGACGCGCCTATAGTGTTCGATGAACCGCTGAGCATTGTACACCGCCGCGCCAGAAAGCCCAAATTTCTCGCAGTCAACCTCGCCGGTATGTGCGAATACTGTTTCTCCATGCTCCGTCAGAACGCGCGCATGCCCATCATCGAAGCGCCGACCGGCGAGACGCACCACGGACGGCTCAGTCGTCTCAATCCCGATCAAGCCCGGCCTGTATGGAACGATCGTGTGCCCAAGTCTTTTCGCGAACGACTGCCCGTCGCCGACAGACCCGGTCTTCGGATAGCTAACGCCGCCTGTCGCAATGAGGACGCATTCGGCGGCTAGCGCGAAGTTGGCTGTTTCGACACGGAACCCGCGCCCAGCGCAATGCACTCCAGTTACGGCGCAATTCGTGATTATAGGCACACCCTCATCTCGCAGCAGGTCGCCGAACGCGTGGACAATCGTGGCGGCCTTGCCGTCCGCAGGGAACATCCGTCCGTCTGGCATTCGCTTAAGCCGCACACCGAGCGACTGGAAGCCATGCATTATCCGACGCGGCGGACACGCACGGACGGCATCTGCAGCAAAGTCCGCCGCATACGTGTTGAGTCCACCGCAGACAATATCGCGCAAAAACTGCTCAGGCGTTATGTCCTTCGTGAAATTGCAACGTCCGTTCGCCGTCATGAGAACCTTCGAGCCAAGACGCGCCTTGCGTTCGATGAGGACGCAAGGAACGCCACGCTCCGCTGCGACAGCGGCGGCAAACATGCCTGCAGCGCCTCCGCCGATGATGGCAAGCCTCACTGGTTTTTCGCTGTGTTCTGACATAAAGTGTACATTATACCAAAAAAATTCATTTTCACCCTTGACAAATCAGAAAAATATGAGATACTATTTGCCCGTTCGCGCTGATTGGGGAAACACACCATTGCGCGACTGAAAGGAGAAAACAAAAAAATGAGAACCAAGACCGTCAAAAAGGACGTGGCGAAGAAGCCCGCCGCTTCGAAGTCCGCCACGGCGGCCAGGTGCGCGAGCGAGGCGAAGAAGCCGGCCATGAAGGCTGTCGTCTTCACCGTCCACGCCGAAAAAGGGAAGTCCGTGTACCTCGCAGGCGACTTCAACGGATGGGATCCTGCCGCCAAGAAGATGGCGTTCAAGGCCCGCTCCGGAATATACGCCGCTAGCGTCAAGCTCGCTGCTGGCACGTACCAGTACAAGTTCGTGATTGACGGCGCATGGTGCGCCGACCCAGAGAACGTGAACGCGGTTCCAAACGACCAGGGCACGTTCAATTCCGTAATCACAGTCAAGTAAGCGGCTTGCCGATTCTCGGCACGGCGTCCATCAGATACCTGGTGTACGCCGCGCTGGGAGCCGCAAGCACTTTCTCGCAGGGGCCTTCTTCCTCAAGCTCCCCGCGGTTCATGACTATTATCCGATCGGCTATCTTCTGCACAACGCCAAGATCGTGCGTTATGAACATCATCGAAAGCGAAAGCTTCTCCTTCAATTCGGCTAGAAGGTCAAGCACCGTAGCCCTTATTGACAGGTCGAGTGCGCTGACGGCCTCATCGCATATAAGCAGGTTCGGCTTGGACGCAATTGCGCGCGCTGTGCAGATTCGCTGACGCTGCCCTCCCGAAAACTCGTGAGGGTACTTGTCGAGCACTGACGCATCCAGACCTACTAGCGAAAGCAGACGCTCAGGAGAGTCGGCTTTCGTGCCGTCGCGCCGGGCAGTCTGGCGCACGGCTTCGTCAAGCGCAGCCCTTACCGTCATTCGCGGATTAAGGCTTCCCAGCGGATCCTGAAACACCATCGAGACACGCCCATTGATCGTGATCGTTCCGCCTGTCGGACGCTGGAGCCCCGCAATCACGCGGGCGATAGTGGACTTGCCGCTGCCAGACTCCCCCACCACGCCGAGCGTCTCGCCACGGCGCAGATCGAAGGACACCCCGTCGACCGCCTTCACATGGCCGACGGTGCGAGCGAATATGCCCTTGCGGACCGGAAACCAGACCCGTAGGTCGCGAACCTCTAGGATATTGCCACTCATGGTCCTTCTCCCCTGTCTGGTTTCCGAATGCCGCGTCCTGATGTCACCTGCAGAGCGTGTAGAGGATTCCGGCAACCACAGCCGAGCCGATCACGCCCGAAACGTTCGGCCCCATGGCCTGCATGAGCACGAAGTTGGTCGGGTCATTAGAAAGCGACACCTTGTTGGATACGCGAGCGGCCATCGGAACGGCCGAAACGCCGGCGGAACCAATGAGCGGGTTGATCTTGTTGTCCTTCGACGAAAAGACGTTCATGAGCTTCGCCATGAGGACGCCAGCCGCAGTGCCTACGCAGAAAGCGCACAGGCCGAGCGCGAGAATCGCAAGCGTCGTGCCGGAGAGGAACTTCTCGCACGCGAGCTTCGAGCCGACGGACAGGCCGAGCATGATCGTGACGATGTTGCAGAGCGCGTTCGACATCGTGTCCGCAATGCGCGAAACCGAAGGGCCAACTTCCTTCGCGAGGTTGCCGAGCATCAGCGCGCCGATGAGCGGCACCGCCGACGGCAGCAGGAGCGCGCAGAGCAGCAGCACTATCAGCGGGAAGCAAATCTTCTCGATCTTCTTGACGGGACGGAGCTGCGGCATCCTGATGAGACGTTCCTCCTTCGTAGTGAGCGCGTTCATGATCGGCGGCTGGATGATCGGCACAAGAGCCATATAGCTGTACGCGGCGACAGCAATCGCGCCGAGCAGGTTCGGGGCGAGGCGGCTCGTTAGCCAGATAGCCGTCGGGCCGTCGGCGCCGCCGATGATGCCGATTGAAGCGGCAGCCTTGATCGGCTCGCAGCCAAAGAAGTCCTGACCGAAGATCGCGGCAATCCCAAGCGCGCCGAAGAGCGCAAAGAAGATTCCGAACTGCGCCGCGCCGCCGAGGAGCGCCGCCTTCGGGTTCGCGATCAAGGGGCCGAAGTCAGTCATCGCACCGACGCCCATGAAGATCATGATCGGAAAGACTCCCGTGTCGATGCCAAACCGGAAGAAATAGTAGAGGAACCCGCCAGGCTCGACTATGCCTCCGGACATCACGGGAACGCCGCTCTGAAGGAACGATATCACGCCGTCGTGCATCATAGCCGGAGCCGTCACGCCGGCGAGCGGACAGTTCGCAAGGAGCCCGCCAAAGCCGATTGGCAGAAGAAGAAGCGGCTCGAAGCCCTTAACTATGGCAAGGTACAGGAGAATGATGCAGATTGGAATCATTATGAGTTGACCGATGCCGTACGGCATTCCGCCAAGCACCTTGACCTCATGCCCCGCGACGAATGCGCCCGCATCGTCGAAGTAGCCGCCGATCCAGTCGCCGACCTTGACCTCGTGCGAACGCGTCGTGAACGCCTTCGCCTGCAGTTTGCTCACGACCCAGAAGCCGTTGCGGTTGGCGTAGGAGGCAGGCGCGCCCAGGGGCTTCGAGAAGTCAGGAGCCACAGGGCGGTCCGACTCCGCAAAGTTGCCCGTGATGTACGCTGGAGCCTCTTTCTTCATGAACGAGCAGATGCCAGTGTCAGGCCACATGTCCTTGACCTTGGCAAGCGTCGCCTCCCAGGCGGGCCTCTCGACCGGCGCAACGGCTTCCGCCGCCTGCGAGCCGAACGCACAGAAAGCCATTAACAGAGCTGTAAGATAG
Organism: uncultured bacterium; assembly: GCA_902772905.1. Lineage (GTDB taxonomy): Bacteria > Verrucomicrobiota > Kiritimatiellia > RFP12 > UBA1067 > UBA1067. The sequence continues at coordinate 13,434 of CACYCL010000124.1, forward strand.
CGTTTCATTGATTTGCCTTTTTTGACGGTAGACGTGAGACAAGAGGCGGTTAAACCTCGTCTCGCGTCTATCGCCCCTTGCCCATTACCCGATTACCGCGAGCGTGTCGCCGGTCGCAACCTTGTCGGTCGCGCCGACCATTACCGTGACGGTTCCATCACACGGCGCCGTGACGGGAGTTTCCATCTTCATGACGTCCATTACGAGAATCTCGTCGCCCTTGGCGACCTTCTGGCCGTTCGTGGCCGTGACGCGCAGAACCGTGCCGGGGACGGGAGCCTTGACCTCCTGCCCGCCTGCTGGAGCCGCAGCAGCCGGCGCGGCCGCCTTCAGCCCGGCCTCCGCCTTGAAGTCGACCGGCTTGCCGTTGACGACGGCCTTGCCGTCGCCCTTGATCTCGACGCCATACGCCTTGCCGTTGATAGTTACGGTTACGGGGCCGCCGTTGCCGGCGGCGGGCTTCGCGTCCTCGGCGAAGCGGCAGCCCATGGGCGCCTTCGACGGATCCTTGAGGAAGAGAATGCCCTTCTCCTTGCAGCTCGCGGCGATGAAGATGTTCTCGTCGGTGACGGGGAGTCCCGCGTCCTCAAGCATCTTCTTGGCGACTGCCCCGCCCTTCTTCGGGTCGGTGTCGTTCATTTCGAGCACCGTCTTGGTCGTGGGCTGGCTGTACGCCTTGTTGAGGTCGCTCGAAGCCATGAACTCGCTGGCCTTCTTGACGATCTCGGGATCCGGCGGAACGGGCGTCTTGCCGAAGTAGCCGAGAACCATCTTGGCGTAGCCCGGCGCAAACTTCTTGAACTTCCCGAACATGACGTTCTGGATGGCCTGCTGGGCGTAGAACTGCGAGACGGGCGTGACGGACGTGCCGAAGCCGCCGAGCCTGACGCAGTCGTACATCTCGGCGATCATGTCGTCGTACTTGTCCATCATGTTGTTGTCGCGCAGCATCTGCGTGTTCGC
>CACYCL010000125.1 GCA_902772905.1 uncultured bacterium
GGGGACGCCGTGCCGGAACGACCGCAAGCTCTTCGAGTACCTGATGTACGAGGTGCTGCAGTGCGGCCTGAGCTGGGACACGATCATTCAGAAGCGCGCGGCGATACGCGCCGCGTTCGAGCGGTTCGACTTCGAGAAAATCGCCCGCTACGGTGAGCGCGACATCGTGCACGTTCTCGCCGTGCCGGGCATGATCCGTTCGAGGAGAAAGGTCGAGGCCATCATCCACGACGCAAAATGTTTCATCGCGCTCCGTCGCGAATGCGGCACGTTCTCGAAGTGGCTCTGGGCGTTCACGGATGGAAAGACGCTGTTTAACCCCGACAACGCGAAGTCCGACGACTGGACCGCCCCGGCGCGCACGAAGCTCTCCGACCGCATCGCGGCCGGGCTCAAGGCGCGCGGCTTCAAGTTCCTTGGCTCGGTGACCGTCTATGCGTTCATGCAGTCCGTCGGCCTTGTCAACGACCATGCCCGCTTCTGCTTCCGCTACAAGGAATTGCGCGAGATGTCTTTTTCCATCGCGTGAGTCGCTTCGTAAATGGCTGAACGCTTGAGGAGCAGACGCGAATCTGATGTATTCGCGTCTGCTTCAATATGTTATGATGCTAATCTGACAGATTTGTGTTTGCAACATTTTGTTATGACGCTAATCTGACAGATTTGTGTCTACAATATTTTGTTATTACGCAAATCTGCCGAAAATATGATATACTACGTTGCGTCTAAGGCAAATCCTATAGATTTATAACGTAAACAAAAAGAGATGCGGCTATGTCGGCAGTAGAACGCAAAAAACTTGTGTGGAAGGGACGCGGCCTCACGGATACGGCGTTTTCCGCTTATGCGGAGCGCCTTTTGAGCCTCTACAAAGGCTGCGGCTACGAAAATATAGCCCTCGCGGAACTGGGGCCGCAGTTCGAGGCGGCCTACGACCGTCTTTTTGCCGCGATCAACCGTCAGCGCTCCTTCGACGAGACCGCCGACGTCATGCGCGCCGATACCGACCGCGACGCGCTCGCCCGTTTCGTGTGGCACGGCTGGAAACTCCTTCGCCGCCTCTCGCCGACGAATCCGCTGTATGAACACGTGGCCCGCCTGCGCTCCGAGATGCCGCTCGTCAAGGGCGTGTGGCGGACAGAACGTTCCAACGAAACGAGCAAGATAAACGCGCTGCGCGACGCCCTCGCCACGGACGAAAACCGCGCCGCGCTCGCCGCGCTCGGCCTCGACAAGGCCGCCGCCGCGCTCTTCGCCGCGAACGACGCGTTCAACAAGGCGCATAAGGCGAGGATGGACGAACGCTGCCGGCGGCTCTCCGAGCGCGTGAACGGTTCCACCCGCCAGCTCCGCGCCGAACTCGCCGCGCTCGTTGCCAAGACCGTCCAGCGCGTCGAGGCCGCGAATCTCATCAGCCCGACCGCGACGACGGCGAACGCGTTGCAGCGCATCAGGGCGGTCGTCGAAGATTTCCGCAATGTCGCCGCCCACACCGGCATGAAAAGGACAAAAGGAACAAAAGAGACAGAAAGGGATGTCGTATGCCTGTGAACAATCAGAGACAAGCGGCCAAGAAGTTCGTTGAATACTGGACCTTTCAGCGCGGGAGTGAAAAAGGCGAAGACCAGAGGTTCTGGAACATGCTTCTCCGGGACGTGCTCGGCATGGAGGATGTCGAGCGGCGCACCCGGCCGCAGGTTCCCGTGCAGATGAAGGACACGACGAAGTTCCTCGATCTGTGGATTCCCGAGACGCGTGTCCTCATCGAACACAAGTCGCGGGGCATAAAGCTCGATGCGCCGCAGCCCGGCCACGACGGAAAGACGCCGTTTGAACAGGCTCTCGAGTACAACCAGGCACGAGGCTTCTCCGAGAAGGCCCGCTGGATCGTTACCTGCAACTTTGACGAGATATGGGTCTATGACATGGACAAGCCCCTCTCGGACCCGCAGAAGATAAGGCTCGGCGATCTGCCCAAAGAGGTTTCACGCCTTGGTTTTCTTGTCGATTCGACGGTGAAGTCGGTCCGCGAGCAGGAGAAAGACATCTCCATCAAGGCCGGGCGCATCGTCGGGGAACTCTACAAGGCGCTCCTTAAGCGATATTCCGATCCTGAATCGCCGGAAACGCTTAAGTACCTCAACCGGCTCTGCGTACGGCTCGTCTTTTTGTTCTACGCCGAAGATGCCGACCTTTTCCCGAAGGATGCGTTCTGGACGCTTCTCAAGAACACCGAGTCGAAGAACCTCCGCCGTTCGCTTCTGACGCTCTTTCGCGTCCTCAACACGCCGGAGGCGGCGCGCGATCCGTATCTTGAACCGGAAATCGCCACGTTCCCCTATACCAACGGCGGACTCTTCAAGGGCGTGGACGAGACGGAGATTCCGCCGCTCGACGACGAGATACAGGAGCTGCTTGTCAAATCGGCCGACTTCGACTGGCGCGACATAAGCCCCACCATTTTCGGCGCGCTGTTTGAATCTACGCTGAATCCCGTCACGCGCCGTGCCGGCGGCATGGTCTATACTTCCGTCGAGAACATCCACAAGGTGATCGACCCGCTGTTCCTCAACGACCTGACGGCGGAATTCGAAGCCATCAAGTCGGAGAAGACAATCACCGTTCGCCGCGCCAAGGCATTGGCTTTTCAGGAAAAGCTCGGCTCGCTGACATTCCTTGATCCGGCGTGCGGCTCCGGCAACTTCCTGACCGAGACGTTCCTCTCGCTCCGCAACCTTGAGAACGAGGCGATTGCAGTCGGCGAACGGCTGAAGCCCGGCGAGCGGCTGCTCAACCTCGATGGCGTAGTAAAGGTTTCCATAGAGCAGTTCCACGGCATCGAGATCAACGATTTCGCCGTGTCGGTCGCCAAGACTGCGATGTGGATAAGCGAGGCGAAAATGCTTCAGAAGACGGCGGAGATACTTGCCGTATCGCCGAAGTTCCTCCCCCTCCACGACTACAACGGCGTCGTGGAAGGCAACGCGCTCAGGATGGACTGGCCTCGCGCCGACTACATCATGGGCAATCCGCCGTTCGTGGGCTATTCCAACCAAAGCCAAGAGCAGAAAGACGACATCCTTTCACTCTACCGCGACGAAAGGGACAGACCCTACAAGACCGCCGGGAAGATAGACTACGTCGCCGGATGGTACTGGAAGGCCGCCGGATGTTGTTTGGCCGCAAAGAACGCAAATGTCGCCTTCGTTTCGACCAACTCTATCTGCCAGGGCGAGCAGGCGGCGGCGGTGTGGCGCCCGCTGGCGGAGCGCTTCGGCGTGGAGATCGACTTCGCATGGCGCACCTTCAAGTGGGATTCCGAGGCGACGGAGAAGGCCCACGTCCATTGCATCATAGTGGGATTCCATTGCCGTAGCCAAGGGACGGAAGAGACAGAAGAGACTGTTGCAGGCGAGGGGTCTCTTGAGTCCCTTCCGTCCCTTAAGTCCCTTTCCCCGACAAAGACCATCTACGACTCCGATGGCACCGCCATCCCCGCCGCGCACATCAACGCCTACCTCATGGACGCCCCGGACGTCTGGGTCGAAAGCCGCTCCAAGCCGCTTTGCAACGTGCCGGAGATGACAAACGGCAGCAAGCCGGTGGAAAACGGGAACCTGTTTCTCACCACTGCCGAACGGGATGACTTTATCAAGTCGAATCCCGCGCTTGCGCCTTTTGTGCGCCCCGCCATCGGCTCCGAGGAGTTCATCAACAACAAGCCCCGCTACTGCCTTTGGCTGAAAGACGCATCCCCCGCGATATTGCGCAGTTCGTCGCAACTCATGGCGCGAATCAAGGCCGTGCGCGATTTCCGTCTCGCAAGCGCGAAGGACTACACTCGCAGAAGTGCCGCAACCCCGCATCTTTTTCAGCAAATCCGCAAGCCAACGGAATCGTTCATCGTCATGCCCAGAGTGTCTTCCGAGGGTCGCGAATACGTGCCGATTGGTTTCTTGCCGCCGGAAATCGTGCCGCTCGATGCCGTTCAATACGTCCCATCGGCCACACTGTACCATTTCGGCGTGCTGACCTCGTCGGTGCACATGGCGTGGATGCGGGCGGTCGCGGGGCGGCTGAAAAGCGACTACCGCTATTCAGCGAATATTGTTTACAACAACTTCCCGTGGCCGAATCTCTGCGGCTCTGCGTCTCTGCGCGAGAAAATAGCCAAGACCGCCCAGACGATCCTCGACACGCGGGCCAAGTACCCGGATGCGTCATTGGCCGACCTGTACGACCCGCTCACGATGCCGCCCGATCTCCGTGCCGCGCACGAGGCGAATGACCGCGCCGTTCTCGCCGCATACGGCCTCAAGCCCGACACGCCAGAACCAGAAATCGTCGCTCACCTCTTCTGGCTTTATGGGAAAGAGGCTGAAGGTGGCTTTTCGAGTCGATGGAAGGATGCGCGAAAGCGCAACCATAGTGGAGGAAAGGTTGATTCGGCATTGGAAATCTATGAATAACGACAGCGAGAAAGGCGAACTGCGGCGTACGATTAAAGCGAGGCGGAAGAGCCTCGCCGCCAACGCGAAATCTGCGGCGGACGATATTATCTGCGAGAAACTACGGGCCAGAGCTGACATCGGCGATCTTGTGGACGATGACTCCGCGCTGGCCGTCTATCTCGCTTCGCAAGACGAGGTCAACATCGACTTCTACATCGAACATATGCTGCGCATGGGCGTGAAGGTCGTTGCGCCGCGCTGGAACGGCGAGACGTATTGCCTCGCCAGATTAAAGGGACTAGATGACAAGCACCTTAGGCGCGGACCAATGGGAATCCGCGAGCCGGTCGACGACGACATCGTCCCGCCGCAGGATGTCTACGCGTGGATCGTTCCCGGTCTTGCGTTCACCAGGGATGGCAAGCGACTCGGCTATGGCGGCGGCTGGTATGACAGGCTTCTTGCATCTGCGCCGAAGTCCGCCGCAAAGATAGGAGTCGCCTATTCTTTCCAGATAGTCAGCGACCTGCCCGCAGAGCCGCACGACATCCCGCTCACCGACGTCGTAGACGACTCGCTCGACGAGGAAGAACGCCTGACGGCAAAGAAAAATAACAAGGCAATAAAATAAACACGGCTCATCCCGCGTCTATACTAATGTAGGCACCATGGTGGTGTCGCAAAAACATATAAGTCCAGAAAGGAAGACAACGATGAAACGTCTAATTACAATGGCAGTTGCCACGCTGTGCTGCGTGGCGTTGGCCGCCCCCCCTGAAGGCGGAGCTCGCCACAATGGCACGGGGCCTGGCAATGGAGCCATGGGGCCTGTGCGTGATCCGATATTGAGGATGGTGTCAAATCCCAAAATCGCGGAGAAGCTGAGCCTTAGCGAAGATCAGCGAGCCAAGCTCAAGGAAATCCGCAAAGCTTCCGAAGCTAACCGCGGAGCACAGAAGAAAATCCGGGAAGCGTCAAAAAAACAGGCTGAGCTCATGAAAGCCGCAAAGATCGACGAAGCGGCCGTCATGGCGGCGATAGACGAGGTCTTCGAGGCTCGCAAGGCAATGGCGAAAGCTCAGACGAAGCGCATCATAGCCGTGAAGAGCATCCTGACTCCCGAACAAATCGAGAAATTCTACGGCGAGATTGTGAAAGAGCAAAAAGAACGAGGTGCCCGCCGCACTGGCCAGCGCCCTTGCGCACAGAAGCGCGACAGTGACGGCAAGCCCTGCCCCAACCCAGAGGCCGAGTAGCACCTTCATGGCGGAGAGCCGCGATCTCCTTCTTGCCTACGCGCGCCGTGGCGACGTTTCGTCGCTATCGGCGCTTGTTTATCGCAATGCATCCTGGATGCAGGCACTTCTTCGCGGGATGCTGCCAACTGCCGCAGACGCAGATGACGCGTTCCAGGATGCATGGATGCGCATAATAAAGTCTGCGGGCAGTTATCGAGGCGGGAGCGTAAGAGCATACCTAGCTTCCGCTGCGCGCACTGCTGCGCTTGACCGCCTGCGCCGTATGGACAATGCGATTTCGCTTGATGCGGAAGAACCTGATGGGGCTACGGCCATTGCCGACATTCCAGACTCCAACCCTTCACCATGCGATTGGTTCGAGTCCAAGGCAACGACCGCCGATGTGCACCGCGCAGTGCACACCCTTCCAGACGGGCCACGCCAGGTGCTGTTGATGCGAATCGAGGGCGAATTGTCCTACAAAGAAATTGCGGCAGAACTTGACATTCCACTTGGCACTGCCTTGACGTGGATGCGTACAGCAACGATAAAGCTGAAAAAAATGCTGGGAGGCGAACGATGAGAGAAGACGAAGATAACGAATTGATGGCTTTTGTGAAAAAACGGCTGGAAGAAAACGTAGCCGCCGTTCCGCCAGGCCTAGACGCAATTAAGCAAGCGGCAATGGCCGAGTCTTTTGCCAAGGCTGCGAGGAATCGCCTTTCAAGCCGATATCGTTGGCTGACATATCTTGTCGCGGCGTCGTTTGCAACCATCTGCTTTTTCACTGCGCAGAACTTCCTGTCCACGCAAGAGTCAGAGCGCACTGTTGTGCGCATTATAGACTTGCTGCGTGCAGCCGACGGCGACATTGACAATGTAGTTGACATGGAATCATCTGTCGACGAGATGCTGCTTGCATGGCAAGACGCCCCATACGAACGAGCGATTCATGACCTTGATGTCAACTGACTACACACTAACATTAGTTAGACGGCTAAACGATGAATACAATCATAGACACTATCATGGGCGCCAAGCGCATAGTCGCCATGACAGGCGCAGGCATCAGCACTCTTTGCGGCATACCCGACTTCCGTGGCCCAGCAGGGCTGTACAAGAATCCAGATGCCGAACGAATATTCGACATAGACTGGTTTGACCGCGATCCATCGATTTACTACCGAGGATGTCGCGAACTTGTATACGGCCTTGGCGACTTCTCTCCAGGGCCTGTGCATATCGCCCTGAAGAGACTCGAGGGCATGGGAAAGCTCACAGGCATAATCACGCAGAACATCGACATGTTGCACCAACGTGCAGGCTCAAAACGCGTATACGAGGTGCATGGCTCTCCAGTTCTGCACCACTGTCGTAAATGCGGCGACGCCAAGGCATTCAACGAAATCATGAGCATGATTGCGGCCAATGGTGGCGCGGAACGACTCGGCGAGCCATACGTTCCTCGATGCGCATGCGGCGGCGCATACAAACCAGACATCACATTCTTCGGCGAGGCATTGCCCGAAGCGGCGTTTCGCGGTGCACAAGAGCTGTCAATGACAGCCGACCTGATGTTGGTGCTCGGCACCTCGCTTACAGTCTATCCGGCGGCTGGGCTACCTCGCATTACACTGCAAGCCGGTGGGCGAATCGCCATAGTCAATGCGCAGCCAACGTCAATGGACGATGCCGCCTGCGCCAGGGCGGATAACCTTGCAACATTTGCGGAACAGATTCTCAACCTCAACGCCGAATCTGAATTTATGGTATAATACGTGCGTAAACCTCATTGGGGGTGATCCGGTTTCGACGGGATGTGTTGAGGTCGGGTTGCGCGTCGTGGATTCTCGTTGGCCACGTTAAAAAACGGGAAAAACAGTAATTGCGAACAACGATTACGCTCTGGCCGCCTAAGTAATGGCCGCCATGCCGAAGTGCCGATGTCTGCTGAGCGCCGAGGCATCATCTAGCAGGCCACGCTTGAGAGGGCTCCGCTCGCTCGCTTAAGGGTGCCGAATCGAGCGGATGGTTGGGGATAAGCTCGCCTGGTCGGCGTACCCCATCCGAGATCAAAGGCCGGATACACGCGTAGACGCTCGGGTGACGCCGTTTCGGACAGGGGTTCGACTCCCCTCACCTCCACCATCTGGAGGGGTTACGGTTTTTGGACCCTTCCATTCGGACGGGGTGTCAGTCAAGTATCTTGACGACAGGTTCGAGGATTTCTGCCTCCACGCCGCAGGGAGTGGACATCCCGATTGAGGTATGTATGCGCTCCTCGTTGTAGAAGTGTATGTATGAGTCGATTTCGTCATAGAGCTGTTCTTCGCTGGCGAAGATGCGCTTGCGGACGAA
>CACYCL010000126.1 GCA_902772905.1 uncultured bacterium
CAAGCCTTCACCGACATCGATCACGATCATGTTCACGCCCTTCGAAACGGCATAGTCGGTCGCCTTGCGCCAAAGGTCATCGCGGTTACGGAGCACGGTATCTGGCTTGCATGAAAAGCCGGAGGGGTCCACATCTGCGGGGAACCAGTCACACCACATGTTGTGGCCGAGATGCAGCAGAAGCGCACGTATGTCGCCAAGTCTCGGTAGATCCGAGCCAATTGCCGGCACGGACGCGCCTGCCGCTGCCGCACAGGCAGACATCTTAAGAAACGATCTTCTGTCCATTTTATCCATTTTTCCCTCCTGAATCCTTTGCGTACCTTTGTGTTCTTTGTGGCTAAAAGTCATTTGATTACGACAAGGCCCTTCGCCATTGCCGGCAAGGTAATGACGGCGATGCGGCGCGCGACATCGTACGTGAATGCAAGATTCTTGCCATTCAGCGTAGCAAAAGCGATCGGCTCGACTCGCGTCAGGACCAGTCGCGATTCCATATTAGGCCACGCTTCGACATTGCACAAAAGCACGTTGCCCTTCCGCTCAAGCCTTGTCGCATCACCTGCCATGTGCAGAAGAACGGGCGACGCCCCGGGAAACGCCCTGAGCGCGTAGTAAGGCGACTTCAGCATCTCCGCAAGGTTCTCCTGCACGTCACCCGGGTTGATCGGCGCCGGATTGCGCGTCTGCGCCTCTATGAAGATCGAGTCGGGCAAAAGACCCTGCCGATCCGGTTCGCTTGTCGGATGCGTCTGATGCACGCCGGAGGCGACAATGCCGTCCGCAATCTTCCTCCACAATACGGCCTCGTCACGTCCGCAGAGCCGGAGATAGTCGTAGAGCGCGGCTGAATAGACAAGCCCGCACCATTGCACGGGACGCCCCATCCAGCTGACGAGGTCCCAGTTCGTCGCGCCCATCACGCCGCAGGTGGCGTAGCAGCCGAAGGGATTCACGCCTTCGGGAAACGAAAACGGCGGCTTCAGAAGATAGACCAGCGGAAGACCTGTGTACGCCCAGTAGCGCGCAGCCTTCAGGTACTTCGCATCCGGCTTAAGCAGATACCCCAGTGCGCAGCAGCGCACCATCAGCCCGGAGGCGATGATGTCAGGCGTATGGAGAGGCATCTCCCACGGCTGCGCCCCGCGCGGAACCGTGCCTTCATAGCGTGCTAGCGCCTTGTCGAGCGCGGCGATTGCGCTTGCGATCTCCGCCTCGTCGCCGCTCCAGGTGGCGTCGATTAGCATCTCCTCCATCGCCATGGCAGTGTATCCATTGCAGTCTTCCGCGCCGAGCGTCGAGCCCAGATCGCGAGTCGGGTCGGACTTCGCCTTCCAGACGCGGTAGCCTCTGGCCAGGCTCTTCGTCCTTTCGCGAAGCCGCGCATCGCGCGCGGCAATCCACGAATTGACGTCGCCCGCAAGGAGCGGCGCAACGGGACGCTGGATGTGCGAGACGCACGCCTGGCCTATCTCCTTCGGATCGACTGCGGCAAACATGTCCGACGCCGTTTCGCGAAGGCGCTTCACAAGCGCCGCGTCGGGATTGGGCCGCCTCTCCAGCTGCGCGGCGAGCCAGAGCATAAGCGCAGGGGCGTCCGACGCCTGCTGCAGCGCGAACCCAGGCAGAGCGGCATGGCGCACTTTCGTGCCTTCGCGCAGCTTCGAGTCAAGCCATCCGTGCGAAAGGAGCTTGAGCGCATCCACGACATCGAACCTGTCGCGGGACGGCAGATTGTCGCTGCGGACGAGCGACGCCAGCGCGTCGGCGACAGTCGCGCCGTCGCCAGCCTGGAGAAGGACAGCATGCACTCCCCCGGAATAACGCTCCGCCTCGTAGATGTCAAGCTCGGACTCCGGCCGCGCGGCGCCTACCGCCGGGAACCAGAACGCAAGAAGGTGCCCGCCGGAGTTGAACTGGCGGTCGGGCGTGTCGAACACGACGGAGTACTGCCGCTTGCGCGGCATCATCCACTTCGCCGCAAGCCATGACTTCTCGTCCGTGAGCGCGGCAATCGGAGCGCAGATGCGCTGGATCGCCGGGATGAGCCTGTTGGACTCCGGCATGCGAATTTCCTTCGTGCCGGAGGACGGCTCGTCGTCGAGATACTCAAGGCCTGCAAGCATAGCCTGGTGCTTGCGTCCATTCGACGAGCGTTCGGCGAAGAGCGTGAGATAGGGCACGTGCAATGCCTCCGTCTCGTCGCACTCGTACTTCGTCAGGATGGAAAGCCGAGAACCGTCTTTGGCGGACCACCTTGCGAAAGACCGGGACATGCGCCACCTGCGGCCCTCTGGATCGCGCGTTCCGGCGGACATCGTAAAACCGTCCTTCGTGTGCTCCACGGTTGGCTTGACCGCCGACCAGTCGACAATGCAGGGTCTTCCGTTCTTGCCAAGCACGACGCACGGCTCCCCTGGGTTCCCCTCCACGGTCTTTCCATGGGACTCGAAGCGGAACGCGCCCATACGCGATGGATCGTGGCGGAGGCGCCATCCGTCGCCCTCGAGGACAATGGCGTTGCGAGGCAGAACCAGTTCCTGCGGCGTGGCCGGGCGATAGGTCCAGAGGGGCTTCAGTATCTCGACGGTAAACGACTTTATCGTGAACCGATCGCCAATCGCCGCAGGGGGATCGATGCGGAAGCTGCCGGCTACGGACGAAAAACCCTTCACAGGCATGTCAACCGAGAACCGTGTGTACGGTTCATGGCCGCAGGCGCGCAGGGCAAACTTCTTCCGCTCGTCGTAGCCCATTCCTTCGAGGTTGTGGTATATCTCCCATGCCCCGCCGCATGTCGTTGGCTCGCAGGTGATCGTGAAGCGCACCTTAGTCGCGCCATCCGGTGCGGCGGGGATCGATATCTCCGGGCCGAAGAACCACGGATCGTTGTCCGTCACCGTGAAGGACGTCCCCGCCGCCGAGACTTCGACGTCCTTTATGTGGTTCGCCGCGCGCCATCCGCTGTCACCTTTCGTGAAGTCGCCTAGCACGATCTCCCGCGACGATGCCTGCGACGCTAAAACGCACGCGGCGGCAATGACGAGGCAAAGTGGAATTCGATTCATTTGGCCTTCCCCAGGTGTTTTACTTCCGCTTCGGGCCGAGGGCGGCGTCTCGAGTGAGGAGGAACTGGCGCTTGACGCCAATGTCCTGCATCCAGCACTTCGTGTAGTTCGTAAGCCACGGCCCGGAGCCGTAGCCCCTGCCGGCATGGTTGTTGTCCCAAAGCCACTGCGGCGTCGGCCACACGCATATCTCCGGATTCACCGCCTCGTAGAAGTTCTTGTTCGCGCCGTTCTGCCCGTGGTGCGAGAGAAACACGATGTCGCTCTTGATCTTCTCGGGCGGAAGCTCCTTGAGCATCTTGTCGGCCATCGGCCAGCCGATGTCACCCGTCACGAATATCGACTTGCCGCCGTTCATCACGCGGAAGCAGATGCTGGAGTTGTTTATGGAATTGCCCTTCATCGTGAGGTCG
>CACYCL010000127.1 GCA_902772905.1 uncultured bacterium
CACGCCGAGCCTGATTTTCGACCCTGCGACGCGCATCGTGTACAACTACTATTATCAGCGCGGCGCACGGAAGCTGAAGCGCCGCATGGTCAATGCGGACGGGATCTTCGCGAATCCGCAATCGTGGCCACAGCCTGAAATATTGGCCGAAGGAGAAGAGGAGCGCGACTACGACGCCGGCAACGTAAATGCCGTCGCAGTTGGCGCAGTGCATTATCTTGCATTTTATACAGGAAGCCCAAGCAACGCCGAAGTCAGGGTAGTTTCCTCGCCCGTTGCGGGCAAGCCAGCAAAAGAAAGTAGAGAGTGACAAAGATGATAGACAGGAGAGAGTTCATCGCTGGTGCGGCGGCGTTTGCCGCGGCTCCGGCGATTGCAAACAGTGCCGACGAGATTCGCGCCGTGCTGCTGCACTGGGGCGTGAACATGTGGGGCGAGTCGCTGCCGGAGGGGATTTCCACTATAGCGAAGGGGCGTCTCTGCCGCACTAAAGTTGAATTCGACGAGACGCGCTGGAACGCGCTTGTCGAACACGCCGCCATGCGCCGCGTCAACATGATCGTTATCGATCTCGGCGAGTTTCCCGTGTGGCCAAGCCACCCCGAACTTGCGCTGCCGGGCTCGCGCTCTCCCGAATGGATTCGCTCCGAGGTGCGCAGGCTGAAGAAGCTTGGCATAGAGGCCATTCCAAAGCTCAACTTCTCCACGGCGCACGACGCCTGGCTCAAGGAATACGGGCGCATGGTTACGACGAAGCCGTACTATCAGGTCTGTCGTGACGTAATCCGCGACGCTGCGGAGATGTTCGACCATCCGCGCCTTTTCCACATCGGCTACGACGAGGAGCGCGCATCGCATCAGAAGGGCTTCCAGTGCATCCGCACGGACGAGATGTGGTGGCACGACTTCCTGTTCTTCGTGAAGACCGTCGAAGAGGCGGGGATGCGTCCGTGGATGTGGAGCGACTACGGCTGGCATCACGCCGATTTCGTAGAGAAATGCCCCAAGTCGGTCATGCAGAGCAACTGGTACTACGACGAGAAGATAGAAGGCTTCGACCTCGCAGCCATGAAGGCCAACGCCGAGAGCCGTCCATATCTTGAGCTGTACCGCAGTCTTGACAAGGCGGGCTTCGACCAGATCCCGTGCGCTTCGAACTGGTGCTCGGAGTACCGGCGGAGTCATGGCGCGAACAACGACGGCTGCATGAAGGGGCTTGCCGGATTCTGCCGTGCGAACATTTCGCCAGAGCACCTGAAGGGCTTCATGATCGCGACCTGGGCGCCATGCTGGAAGAAGGGCACGCTTGGCAGGGCGGACTTTGACGGCATCGACCAGGTTGCTGGTATTGGTTAAAGGTTGTGATCAGGCGTGGTCGGCTTCGGCCCGAAGCTGAAAAGAAAATTTTGAAAACCCCCTTGCGCAATCAGAAAAAATTCGCTATCATTCACATTAAGAAGTTGCGGATGTTTCGTCCGGAGGCGGGCGTGCCGACGACTTTGACAAAAAAAGGATCAAACTATGGCTACCAAGAAGGCTCCAGCGAAGAAGGCTCCCGTCAAGAAGGCGGCGCCCGCGAAGAAGGCATGCTGCAAGAAGACGTGCTGCAAGGCGGCGGCTCCTGCGAAGAAGGCCGCACCAGCGAAGAAGGCGGTTGCAGCGAAGAAGGCTCCAGCGAAGAAGGCCGTGGCAACCAAGGCTCCAGCGAAGAAGGCGCCAGCTAAGAAGGCTCCTGCGAAGAAGACCGCAAAGAAGTAAGGAAGATCGGGCTTGTCCCGTAAAGGCGCGTCGGTTCTCATGGCCGACGCGCCTTTTTTTCTGAGCGTGGGTTTGGTATAATACAGCCATGTCGAGCGAAAGAGAGTGGTTTGTCCGAACGGAAGACGGCAAGGTCTACGGACCTGCTGGAGTTGCTTCCTTGGTCGAGTGGGCGAAGGACGGTCGCATAGAGCCTTCGTGCTTCCTCTCGCGTGACCGCATCAGCTGGATTCCCGCGCAGCTCATGTCCGAGCTTGAGATGGAGTGGCTAGTCGAGACCGAGCCGGGAAAAGTGTTTGGTCCGTTCAACCGCTCGCTTGTCATTTCGCTGTATGCCGCGAAGTCGCTCCCGGCGGCGGCGAAGGCATACCGCCTCCACAAGTTTCCAATCGACAAGGATCCTCCGCCAGTGGAGAAGGTCGTGGAGAAGATCGTGGAGGTGCCGGTGGAAAAAGTGGTAGAGAAGATCGTCGAGGTCCCGGTCGAGAAGGTTGTCGAGAAAGTCGTAGAGAGGGTTGTCGAGAAGGTCGTGGAGGTGGCGCCGCAGGCTCGCACCGAGATTGTCGTTCCGGAAGTAGTCGAGCCTACGTCTAGCGTGCCGCCGGTGAAGCCGCCGAGTTCGATATTCGGGCATCTTGACAGGGACGGACTCGCAGCGCTTGAGGCGGCCGCGCAGCGTGAGTTGGCAAAGGGCCGTCGTTTCGGGCTGTCGCCAAACATCTTCGGGAGGAAGCATTGATGAACGGAAGATCATGGTATCTGCGCACGCAGGACGAGACGTTTGGTCCAGAGTCAGAGGAGAGGCTGATTGAATGGGCGAAGCTCGGCAGAATACAGCCTGGGCAGGAAGTGTCCGACGACAACATAGTGTGGCGCCGCGTGGAGGACGTGCCGTTCCTCGACATGCGCTTTTCAATAGACATAGGCGACGGCAATCCGCGAGGGCCGTTCAACCGCGCCGCGGCAGAGGCGCTGCTTGCGAGCGGGCGCCTTCCGCCGTCTGCATCGCTGGTTGAGACGCGTGCGCCGTTTGATGAGGAGGAGCCGGAGGCGCCTGTGGCGGAAGAGCCTGATCCAGAGCCGGAACCAGCGCCAGAGCCTGAGATGCCAGAGCCAGTGGCTGCAGAGCCCCCAGTTGCAAAGGAAACAGTGCGGGTGGTTGTGGACGAGACGCGCGTAAAGGAACTTGAGGGGTTGCTTGAAGAGGAGCGCCGCCACACCGCAGACATACAGAAGCGTTTCGATGAATCGTCGCGCAAGTCCGCCGCAGCCGCAAAGGCGGCGGCGGAACGCACCGCGAAGCTTGAGGCGGAGCTGCGCGAGTCGGCGGAGCGGAATGGCAGGCTTGAAGCGGAACTGCGAGGCGCAAGCGAACGGGCCGACAAGCTTGAGACAGGACTTCGCGACGCTTCCGACCGCGAGAACAAGTACGAGGAGCAGATCAAGCATCTTGAGGACGAACTCAGGCGCTTGCCCCAGGCGGCGAGCGAAGTCGCCGACATACAGGTGGCGGTGTTTGCGATACTCAAGAGCGAGGCCGAGGAGCTTGCGCGCACGGTCGAGCTTGAGAAGCGAGAGTTCGAGGAGATGAAGAAGCGCCATGCCGAGCGCGTCGACAGGCTGCAGGAGCGCCGCCGCGCCATACTGAAGCGCTCCGGCGAGAACATAGAGGAGATGACGCGCAGGGCGCTTCACGACCGTCCCGAGGACCCGCGCACCGTGCAGCTGCGCAAGGAGTTCGACGATCTGCGGCGCACGTTGGAGCGGCAGAGGCTTGAGAGCAGTTCGCGCATACGCGAGCTGGAGGACATGCTTGCGAGCCGCAAGGCGGACGAACGGCGCGCAGCAGAGGGCATGAAGGATGTGACGCTTGTCAGGCAGGAGCTTGAGGCGGTGCGCGAACAGCTGCGCCTGCGCGAAAAGGAGCTTCTTGCCGAGAAGCAGCGCAACGCCGAGCTTGCGCGCGCCGAGGCGACGCGGCAGCAGGTGCTTCTTGCGCGACTGGCAACGCTCGAATCTCCGTCGATTGGCACTGCGCAGTCGCTTTCCACGAACCAGAGCCGAGAGGCAAAGCAGGTGAAACTTCCCAGCTGGATGAGGTTGCACAAGTGACGGCTGTCCTGATTGCAGTACTGGCGACGCTGTCCATCTGGGACTATCCATCGCGGCAGCAGGAACACTCGCGCCTCCGTCGCCAATTCGTCGCTGCGGTACGCTCTGGCGACACGCAGACGATGGAGGAGACGTGCCGCAAGGGCGTGAAGCTCCTGCCCGACGACCCGACGTGGCAGTTCAATCTTGCGTGCTCGCTTGCGTACTATCCCAAGCGGACCGCCGAGGCGTTCGATGCGCTTGAAAAGGCGATAGACCTTGGCTTCCGAGACGCCGACGCAATATCTAAAGACGGCGACCTCAAGCGGCTCGCCAACGACCGCCGATACGACGAGCTGATAGAATATGCGCGAGCGATGGCCAGGCGTCCGATGTTGTTCGGACCGCTTGCGACAGTTGACGCCACGGGCGTGTTCGGGAAGTCCGTAACGCTAGGCGAACAGAACCTCAACTGGGACTTCGACACAGGATGCTTCATTGCGCGGCTCAAGATGGCCACGGCATCCGCCGGCGGAAACACGGGCGACCTCTATATGAACCGCGACAGGGGGCACTCGCCGCTAGACATTGCGTCGTATCCCGGCATAACGCCAGTCGGCTTGGACTCCGTTGGACGCGAACGCGGCATGGACACGGACTTTCCGAACATGGTCTTTCCATATCCAGTGTTCGGCAACTCGTCTCGTGCGTTCACTGTCGGGCCTTACTGGCGGTCAATACCGAGGGCGATGATGACCATCGAGTCGCACAGGATGCAGGCGATGCTGCGCTTCTATCTCTCGAACCAGACGTGGGTGTTCCCCGCGAACGCCGACATCGCGCCGGTCGGGACGAACGGCGACGTGTTCGCGTCCATCACGCCGTACTGGATCACCACGGCCGGGCGCAGCTACTCCGACATGCCTTACGTGCGTGGCGCGCTGAAGGCGTCCGCCGCGTTTCCGGCAGAAACGAAGCGCGAGCTTGTGCGCAAGGGGCTTCTCGCTCCGACGATACAGACGCTGATCCGCAAGTCTCTTAGGGGAGTCGTGGACGAGGCCGCGTATCTTGGCGCGAAGGCGCACCCGACGGCGTTTCCTCAGAATGGGCTGGATGTGCACAGGCTCGTAGCGGCGGCGGCGGCGATGAAGCCAGCCGACATACCGCCTCTTGCGCCGATAGCAGTTGCATCGGGGAAGACGGTTGACCAGCCATTGTGGCCGGAGCTCACGTACGCTACGCCGTTCGCAGTTGCGTTTGTGCTGCGGGCAAGCGACGAGACGCGCACGTTCATCGTGTCGTCAAAGGGCGCGGACGAGTTCGCGTTCGTGCAGACGCACGGCGCGGGAGTTGACGTAAAGATAGAGAAGCTTCGCCCCAACACTGCGAAGATCGTGATGAACCGTGCCGGTCTTTCGCCGACGAACCGTGTGGACATTACTGTAGTGGCGCGCAACAAGGCGACTGGGTGGGGCGCTCCGAGCTACGTTTCGATATCGCGCATGGATCCGTCCGCGCCGTATTCCGATCCGGCACTTACGCCACTGCCGCCGCCCGCGCAGCATGGAGCGGAGAAAACCGCCGCAGGAGAGAAATGAGGTTTGCCCTAGCGCCGCTCGCCGGCTTCTCGGACGCGCCGTTCAGACGCCTATGCTTCGAGGGGGGGGCCGACATCTGCTACACGGAGATGGTTTCGGCCGCTGGGCTGGCGCATGGCTCTTCGCCGACGCGCCATCTGCTTGAGACCATGGCAGGCGAGGGCCCGGTAGCCGTGCAGCTGTTCGGCGCAGACGAGCGCGACTTGGCCGTTGCGTCGCGGATTGTGGACGGGTTGGTGGCGCGCAGTGGAGACGGAAGGGCGGTCGAGCTGAACCTGAACGCGGGATGTCCCATGACCAAGGTCGTGCGCACTGGCGCTGGCGCGAGGCTTGTAGAGGATCCAGACAAGGTGCGCAGGCTGCTCGTCGCAATGGCCGAGAACACCGATCTGCCGATCACGCTCAAGACGCGCCTCGGACCGCATCCGCGCGAAACGCGGATATTCGAGATGCTGGACGCCGCCGAAAGCGCAGGCGCGAAGGGCATAGCCGTGCACGCGCGCTACACTTCGCAGATGCACGGCGGGCAGGTTCATCTTGACGTGCTTTCCGAAGTTGTGGGCCGCTCGCACATCCCGGTGACAGGTAATGGTTCTGTGGTTGACGCGAAGAGCGCGGCAGAGATGGCGGCGACTGGCGTTGCGGCGATTATGGTCGGGCGAGCGGCGCTTGCGCACCCAGACGTGTTTCTGCGTCTGAAGGGGAGGCGCGTGGAGGAATGTGATGCTGCGTCGAGAGCCGAGAGGCACATCGCCTACCTTCTCGCGTTTCGGGAGCATCTTGCCGAGAGGTATCCCGACGACCACATACCGTCTGCCGACGCGTTCGTGTCTGTGAAGATGCATACGCATCTTTTCCGGTACTTCTCTGGCATGCCTGGCGCTGCTGCGCTGCGTGCTAGGCTGAACATGGTGCGCACGATTGCCGACGTTGAAGACGTGCTGCGCGGGATGCGCCGCTTTTTGCTATAATATCAGCATGAGAATAATTGGAGACAGAATATTCGCGAGGGATGCCGACGGCAAGCTGACAAGCCGCATCGGCACTATGTTTTTCCGCACACCCGGTCTTGTGACCAAGAGGGGCGTGCACGCCATGCAACGTGTTATGTGGCTGGACGAGCTTGGCAAGGAACGTCCGCTCACTCCGTCCGAGGAAGATGCCGAGATCGCCGAGTCGGTGGACCTGATATTCACCGACGACCAGGTGCTGATACGCCCCAACCCCGACCGCATGGATCTCGCGTTCCGCGCCGACGAGGAACTTCAGAAGATGGTGTCCAAGCGCGTGATACGCTTTCTTAACACTAATTCGGCGAAGGTGCGCGCAGCCCTGCGCGAGCGCGGCGAGAACTGGCGCATGGCGCGTCAGCCGATCTCGCAGGACGACATGGCCGACTTGATCGCCAGGTCGCGCGTGGCAGTGGACAACTTGCCGATATACTACTACAACCATGCGACCGGAACACGGTTCATCACCGCCAGCGGGTACTCCGACGTGGAGCGCGTCCCGGTCGATGTGTTCAGGCGGCAGATAGCGGAAATAGTCGGAGGCATGAACAAGCGCAACAGGCTGGGACGCCCCGAGGTTGATCTCTTCCCCCCGTCCACGCCGATTGAAGTGCGCAATGCGCTCAAGGACCTCAAGCTCGACGAGCTGACCGACGAGGAACTCAGGGCCAAATGCGACAAGATAATGTACGAGTGGCGCATGGCTCTGCCTGTGGACCTGCGCGAAGAGACGCCCGCAAACTTCGAGTGGCGCAACGAGATGTGCCAGGCGCTCACGCGCGGACCGAACGAGACAAATGCCGAGGAGCAGGATCTTGTGGCAGGCATCGCGCCAGAGTTCTATCGTCAGGTGGAATGGCTGCCAGGCGCGCGCATCGACCGCGGCGAGGTCATCTTCGACCCGATATTCGATGAGGCTGCTCGCACTCAGGATCCGGAGCTCCTGGCGCTGTGCGACAACCGGGTGAAGAGCTTTCTCTTCAACACAACGCGGCTCTTCGGGGCAATAGACTACATAAACATCGGACGCATCGCGAATTCGCTTGCGCGCCATCCGGTTGAGGGCAGCAGACGGGGCAACGTGTACATCCTGCAGTACCGCGAGACCGGGGCGGCCGAGCCCAAGGTGCAGATGATTCGCCTTCAGAAGTGGGGCGTCGCGGAGCGACTTGACGAAGGCAAGAACCTGCTCCAGGCCATCGTGGAAACCGACGAGTACTCCGACTACATCCTCGACCGCCGTCTCATGTGCAGGCAGCTCGGCATGAATCTGCCGCGCAAGCTAGGCTATGGCCACTTCACGGAGAAATATCGCGGCAACAACCAGTACAACGGAGTCGCTGTTAGGACGGCGTACTTCGTTCGCTCCTATGTGCCGGGCATCGCATCCGACAAGATACCTCCGGCCAAGTACCGCAACCCTACGTTCGCCGTTAGATTCGCAGAGCTGATGGGGGCGGCTGCCGCAGTCGACATGGTGGTGGGGCGCCGCAGCTCAACGACGAACAGTCCGCTCTTCGATCAGAACTACGAGGTCGTGCAACTTGGCGAGAACGGGCTCCCGTCCGAGATACGCATAACCGACCACGCAGGAAGCTTCGTCGAGTATGCCCGTCCTTATGGCGAATACGTTGCCGACTATGCGTCCACCGTCGTTCGTCGCCGCACGTTCGTTGCTGACTACGCGAGCTTTGCCGCTGCGTATGTGGCAGGGTTTCGCCGCAGGCTCGCCGAGACGCAGAATGCGTATCGCAGCCGTCGCAAGGCGTTTGACAACCTCTTCATCGACCGCCCGTATGACACGAACGGCTCTGGCGCGTACCGCTGGGCGTGTGCACTTAGGCGACTAGACGAATGCGATCCTAATGTTGTCGCTGCAGCGCTGGAAAAGTCAATCGGATGCTGAAGTACATAGCGAGACGTCTTTGGGAGACAGTGCCGACTACGCTTGGTGTGCTGCTCCTAACGTTTGCGCTTTTTAACGTAGTCGGGGGATCGCCGGCGGAGGCGGTCCTCGGCAAGAACGCAACCGCCGAGTCGATTGCCGCGTTCAACCACAAGTGGGGTTACGACAAGCCGCTCTTCGTTGGCGAGCCAGGGCATCGCCTCGACTCGCAGTTCGTTCATTTCGTCACCGACCTGTGTCGAGGCGAGTTCGGCTACTCAGTGGAAAATCAGGAGCCTGTCGTGGACGTCCTGTGCCGAGGCGTTGGTCCGTCGCTGTCGCTCACAGTTCCGATACTCGTCGGGAGCGTAGTGATTGGGCTTATGCTTGCAATGGTTTCGGCGGCATGCCGCGGACGTGCCGCCGACAAGGCTGTGCTCATAGCCTCGACGGCGTTCATGAGCATAAACTATGTTGTGTGGGTGCTTGCGGGGCAGTTCTTCCTGTCGTACAAGATCGGGCTGTTTCCCGTGTGGGGCTATGAGAATGCGTTCTATCTTGTGCTGCCTGTGATGATTGGGATTCTCTCGTCCATTGGAACCGATGTGCGCTTCTTCCGTACTGCAATCCTCGACGAGATATACAAGCCGTATGTGTTGACGGCTAGGGCTAAGGGACTGTCGCACGGCACGATACTTGTGCGTCATGTGCTGCGGAATGCGCTGATACCAATCGTCACGTACGTTTCGCTGTCTATACCGTACCTTTTCACCGGCTCGCTTTTGCTTGAGAGCTTTTTTGGAATACCTGGTCTTGGATCGGTGTCTATAAACGCGATACACTCTTCCGACATGGCGGTAGTACGCTCGGTTGTGGTGCTGGGAGCTCTGCTCTACCAGTTTGTAAATCTCGCCACTGATTTACTTTACGCGGCTCTTGATCCGCGTGTCAGGCTCACGCGCTAAACAAAAAATGCAGCTCTATGAAAAATACCCCCTTGCAATGCGGTGGGAGAAAGTGTATAATAGTGTCACAAAATGTCAAAGGAGGGCAAACAGAGTGTCGCGGAGTCGACGGGGGCTGGAAACAGCGGTTTTGTAGGCCGTTACGACCATGCTTTAGACCCCAAGAAGCGTTTCACCATTCCTCGTGAGTGGCGGAACATGATGGGAAATCCCGAATTCGTCTATGTGATGCCTGACCCTGTGGATAGATGTGTAAACATCATACCGACAGTTGAAATGGATGCTCGTCTCGAGAAGCTCAGGGAAAAGGCGCTTTTTGATCCGGCGCTTCGGCCTGTGCTTCAGAAGATAGGCGCCAGCGCAGAAATGCCAGCCCTTGACGTTCAAGGCCGTATCCGCATAAGCGACAAGCTCCTTCAGTTTGCGAACTTGACGACGACTGTCGCTATGCTG
>CACYCL010000128.1 GCA_902772905.1 uncultured bacterium
CGTCATGGGGGCCGATCAGCAAGGCCGACACCTATTCATACACGCTTGGCGCGGCTGAGATATTCGGCAACATCCCGACGAATGGAACGTTCGGCATCCGCATGCTCAGGCCGGACGCGAACGGCAAGCCCGACAAGAGCAGTCCAAGCAGCTTATTCTACTTGGCAGACCTTGCAGCCAAGGGCATTGAGCCTGCGCCTGGCAGCTGCAGATTCGTTCGGCTTGGCGGTTCTGATGCGTCGGCGGAAGTGCAGACAGCTGTCGCCACGGTTGCTGGCAGAACTGTAACGATCCCTATCGACTGGCTTGTCGAGCAGGGACTGCTTGATGCGGGCAGTGTAAACGACGCCGCAGCACGCAACGCGGCGCTCTCAAACATTCGCGCAAACGGCTACACCGGCGCCGGCTGCTACTACTTTGATGTCGATCCCGACGACGCGGAGGATCGCAGCTGGATTGACGCGACGGGTTTTGCGTTTGCAAACGGCATCGCAACGGTCAGCTACGACAGGGACGAAGCCGAGGTCGAAAAGGAATACGTGCATCTACAGTATGCGGCGACGTTGTCGGGAAGGTTTGAGGACATGGACGATTCCAAGGTTACGCACGAGGACACAAGCCTGTCCGTTGCTGCGGATCCTAATGCGAAGTCGGGCTTCTACCGTCCGTTCGTTCGATAGCATGGACAATTCATGAACAATTCGAGAGGAAGCCATTTAGGAGAATCATGACTGTGAAAGCAAAGAAGGGCTCAAGTTTTCTGGAGTATGCGTTGCTAGCTGCCTTGATAGGCATAGTTGGTGCTGTCGGTGTCGCCAAGTACGGCAAGAGCATAAGCAACTTCTTCTCGTCAATGGCTGACAAGACGGCCGAGGTAACGCCGAAGAGCAAATGACTTTACGGGGCGGGCGACGAGTTGCCGTACCGCCGGTATCACCAAACAAAAGAAAGGAAAAAGAAAATGAAGAAGATGATGTCCGGTTTCCGCAAGGGTGCCACGTTCATCGAATATGCACTGCTCGCCGGTCTCGTGGCCATTGTGGTCGCAACAACCGCGATGCTTTTCGGCGACAAGCTCAAGGATCTGTTCTCCTCGACTGGCGACCAGACCGAGAAGGTCACGACCGAGGTCAAGAAGGTCGATCTTACCAAGGGCTTTCAGGGCGGCGGAACTTCGAGCAAGCCCACCAAGTAATCGGCTTCTGCTAAATGCTAAAGCGGTTCAGGCGGCGGCTCGCATCGGAGCGCGGCAGCGTGTACCTCGAGTATGCGCTTGTTACTTCGCTCACGCTCGGGCTTGCCGCCCTTGCCTTCAATCCCGAAAGCTGGTTCTTCAGGGGGCTTGGCGTTGACTACGCCTTCCGTGAGATGGTAATCAAGCTGCCCATATTCTAAAATCGGATGCCGATAATCTGGATTGCTCTGCCTTTCATACTGGCCCTCGCTTGCTACTGGGAGATCAGGGAGCGGCGGATACCGAATTGGTTGACTCTTGGCGCGATTGCGCTCGGCCTCGGCGCTTCAGTCATTGAGGGAGGCGTAGACGGGATTGTCGACTCGGCGCTCGGACTGGCTGTTGCGGGAGGCTTGTTCCTCCCGTTCTGTCTTATGGGCGTTGTGGGCGGCGGGGACATGAAGCTGATGGCGGCCGTAGGAGCGATCACGGGATGGCCGATGGTGCTGAGGGTGGTGTGTGACACGTGCGTGGCCGGGGGGCTCATCGCAGTGGCGATCATGGCGTGGAACGGGGTTCTGCTGACGACTCTGGCCAATGTGTTCAGGATAATTGCCGGGATGCCGCGCAAGTCGCGTGGACTCAGGAACCCGCCAATGGTGCCGTACGCCCTTGCGATAACGATTGGAACGCTGGTTGCCGTGTTCCTGCAGGATTTTTGATGTTCAAGTGGCTGACGAGAAACGACGGAGGACGGATTGGTAGGGCAAAGCGGCGTATCAAATCGCCGTTGGGCTCGGTGTTCTCTGAGTTCGCGCTCGTCATGCCCATAGTTGTGCTTGCATGCAGCGCGATGCTGGAACTGGTTGGCTTCTGGGATGCGCAGGTCATGGCCAATCACACAGCGTGGCAGGTTGGCCGCATCGCTATGGTGCGCGGATCTGACGGACTTGAGTTCTCAACGTCGCTCTCTAAGAAGTCGAAGACTGGCATAAAGGGCAGCAAGATGCCAGAGATGCTGAAGAAGATGCTCGGAGGTCTCGACACGGTGATCCAGGGGGCTAACAAGTTCAACAACCGCGCCAACATCACGACGATGTACCTCATGTCAACCTGCGGCATCGGCTACTACGGGGCGAGCCCCGGCAAGACGCTTTCAGACGGCTTCACGTCGCTGTGCAAGTCGGTCGTCGAAACGTTGACAAAGGACATCCCGAAATGGATCAAGGAAGGCGTCACAGGTAGGCTTCCGAAGGTTGCCAAGAGCGGCGAAGGCGGCATAGGCGGGTTCGTGAACGGTCTCGTGAACAAGATAGTAGACAAGATAACCGAGTCGGCGCTGAAACCGATCGCGGACGCGATCCAGAAACGCATGCAGAGCGCGTTCGACAGCATGCTTGGCAAGAACGGCAGCAAGATCGACAATCTCTTCAGCGGCAAGGGGGCTTTCGCGCGCCATTCGCGGCAGATGTTCGGCGCGGCGTCGCGCATCGTGCGGGCGAAGCGGATTTCAGGAAGAGAGGTGGTGACCGTCACCGAAATGGACGGACTTCAGGACGGCTTCCTCTTCGCGAAGAACAGCAACCTTGGTCGTCTTGCATACCCCCAGGTCTACGACAAGGAGGGCAAGCAAGACGGATACTTCGTGACGAACGCTCACGGCTGGCCCGCGAATGAGGGTGGACACGCCATGGTGCACGTCGAGATAAACTGGCCGTACGAGCGTGGCTGGCTCTTCCCAGTCGTGTCAGGGGGCAGCGCCAGCACAAATGCGCCGACGGCGACCGGGCACAGCATGGTGTTTCCGCAGCCTGACATCCAGAACGAGCACCTCTACTCCGAGGGCGCGACCGCGTTCGAGGAAGGTTCGTACACGAACAATGCCGCTATGGCCGCTCTTGACGATCTCGCCCAGGACATGAAGAACTACCTCAAGTTCGTGAAGTTCGGAATGAAGTACAGGATATTGAAGGACTCCATCTCGCTCGCAGACGAGCGCGGATTCTGGGCGTCGTGGTCGTGGAAGAAGTGCCCCGAGCTCAAGGAACTGTTCGGCATCGGCGTGGGCGAGGGCAAGGGCGACTACGCCAAGTGCTGGAGC
>CACYCL010000129.1 GCA_902772905.1 uncultured bacterium
CTGCGCCGACCTTGACAGTGCTGCCGGCTGGTATCGCCGCTCCGTCCAGCACGACGGCGTTGAAGTTCGTGATGCTGTAAGGGTTTGCCTGGCCGAGCGGCGCAAGCGCGTCAGCGCCTTTAAGGGCGAGCGTCACGCCTGTGTTGAACTTGAAATTGCATGTCGTCGGCAGCTGGATGACGGTGCAGGCGGAGCTTGCGCGGAGATGAAACGTCCCGCGCTCCGTGGCATCGAAGTAAAGGTTCTTGAGGTCTATGATCGGATAGTTGATGCCAACCCCGTCGGCGGCGATGTCTGCGTTCGGCGACCTGTCGATGTTCTGAAGGCCAAAGAACACTTCCGTACGACCACCGCCGATTGTGAGCGAACAGGTGTCGTCCTTGGCGGCGAGTCCGCCGGCTATCCGCAGGTAGAAGACACCCGTCGGCGTAGACTCAAGGTCGATTCGCGCCGCACCCTCAATATAGACGTTGGCGTCGATGCGGTAGCCGTCGCCGCTGCCCACGGGAGCGACGAGCGTCGCGCCGTCCTTGAGCGTTATCTGGTTCCCGGCCTTGTTGTTCGTCGCATCGTCGAGCGCAAGCGATTCGCCCGAGGCGACGGTGAAAGTCGCTGCAGACAGTGAAGCCGCGCAAAGCGCCACGACCGATGCTGCGACCATGCAAGTCTTTCTGCTACATGCCGATGCGTTCATGTCTCACACTCTCCTTATTGTGACAATACAAGGCTATTATAGCATATTCTCAAGCGGCCGCAAGATTCAATCGGGCAAAAATCGCATGGCGCATTCGGCAATGGGCGATGCATACGCACCGTCCGACTGAATCGCGATAGCATACGTTGCCTACTCGGCAAGACGCCTCATGCGGATGACCGCAGGCGACCACGCCGGAATGCGCGGCACCGCAAACGCGCTGCCTGAGCCGAGCTTGTGCCATGTGCCGCTGCGCGAAAGCGCTTCTGCGGCGAAGGTGCCATCCTCAGTCAGGCGCACGTCTGTCGCGTCGTCAAAGTCGAGGTTGAAGAGGAATATCACACGCTCTTTTCCGTCTGGCGTTTCCCACACGCTCTGCGCGAGGCGGACGCATGTATCGACACGCGACGGCATTCTGCCGCCCGCGAGGCGGTCGAGAGCGTCCTTTATTTCAAGGCTCGCACTGCGCACCCAGACAGCGTTGCTCCACGCGCCCTTACCGAAGACGAACGTCTTGCCGTCCCTGCCGACTTCCGCCGCCGCCGCGCCGTCCTCCATCACGCCGCGATTGCGCCACGCCGCAAGCTTGTCCTTCGGAACCGCCCGCGCCGACTTGCCCGAGAGCAGAAGCAGCGAGGCGTCCTTCTCGCGGAACGTGAACGGAACGCCGATGTACAGAAGCGGCTTCCAGTCCTCCGCGCCGAGAACGTGCATGTCATACAGCGACTTCGCCTTGCCGTTCGCAAGCCAGATGTCGGAGTCGTAGAAAGGATATACGCCGATCTGCCGCTTGCCCTCTATCAGCGCGCGCATCCTGTCCAGCTCGCCGCGCCGACGGTGGATCATGGCGACAAGGGCATCGTCCCTAAGCTGCTCGTCGAGATTAGGCTTGATGGCGTCGTAGGTTGCGCCGTCCGCCCCTGCCAAGCCGACGTTCAGCGCGGCTTCGAGGAACGTCATGCGCATCGACTTCGTGCGGCGGTTGTAGGGACTCGTCACCTCTTCGGTGAGGTTCACGACTCCAGGGCCTTCGGATGCCGCGCAGTTCCTTGCGATGGCGACGTTCTTCGCGATTATGCCGTCGTTGGAGTACGGAGCGAAGTCGGTGTACGCGCCACTGCCGTGGCGGAACCACACCACGCCGTCTCTGTTCTTCGCCCTTTCGACAAGAGCCTTGAAATCATAAGGCGAATGAACCAGCCCAGTAGGATTGCAGCACATGAACCCGACTATGACCTTGTCGTCCACGACGTGAACTGCGTCTGCAATGACGCCTGCAAGATCGGTCAGCGACTGCTGGCAGAAGCGCCGCCACGCCGTACGTACGCGCACGCCGTTCACTGACGCATCAGAAAGAATAGCCGACTTCAGAGCTTCGCGTGACATGGCGACGCCGCTCTCGGCGGCGAAACGCGAGAGACACTCGCCGCAGAAGCAGCCGAAGTCCACGGGCGGATGGTGCGCCATACGAAAATCGTCGTCGATCCAGATGACCGACGGGCCAAGCTTCGCGTACCGCGTGAACACGTCGCGCATGCAGCCCTTGAACGCAGCAGAGCGCGGGCATGCAACTGCGGCGGCGGTCTTGCCGTTCGCGCCGACCATCTTCGGATAGTCCCGCACCTCCTGCCAGTTGTCCATGTGCCCTATCGTGGAGCTGACGCATATCTCGACATCAACCCCCTGCGCCTTCATGCGCTCGACAAACGCCCTCTGCCGCTCGAAATCGCGCACTTCCTCAGGGCCTATCTTAAGCCCAGCGAACGTGGCAATGATGATGCCGTCCGCGAACGCTCCGGGGTACGCGGTGCGCGCAGCCTCGATCTTCTCCGGCTCGACGGCCCAGATGCGCTGGATGGTACGATACGGCCGCGTCACCGGAGAGGAATTGACAGTCGCGGCGATGCCCGAACTTGCGACTGCGGCAACGGCAAGTGCCGCAAGCATACGAGACGTTTGTTTCATGCTCCCACAACCCCGCAATCTCATTTACTCGATCTCCGCCAGCAGCTTGCGTAGTTCACCCGCCTTTTCACGCGCCTTGGCCGCGCGCTCCATTGCAGAGTTGTCTCCGGCGAACTTCGCATAGGCGTTTATTATCTCCGGCTGAGGCGTCTCAAGCTCCTTGATGGCCTGCTTCAGCTCTGCAACCAACGGAGCCGTCTCGGCGTCGCGGCCAAGCTCACGCAGGGCCTTCACGCGCCAATAGTCCATCTCGCCGGCGTGAATCCATCCCTTGAGCGAGTTCTCAAGTTCCGCCTTCCAGCCGGCGGCGTCGCCGAGCGCCTTCTTGCACTGCGCCATGAAATAGCGGCTCTTAGGCTCCGTGCCAGCATCGCCCGGGCGACCGGCCTGGAGATTCTCCGGATACGTCGTGGACTCTGCGAAATACCCGAGCGCAGTCTTGTAGTCGCCCTTCGCCATGGCCTCCCGGCCAAGTCCGATGCACGACTCGACGAACGGGGCGAGCAGTCCGTCCGCACCTTCCCAGACGTGGAAGCGGCGTGTGGTGAGAATCTCGTGCGCCTCGGCGTGGCGCCCGACGGCGTTCAGCGTGTATGCGTAGCGCAGGATGCACGGATCGTACTTGTCGACCGTCGTGCGATACTTCTCCATGAGCGCAAGACGCTCCGACGCAGGAAGATTCAGCTTCTCCGCGAGCTTGCCCGCCTCGTCAAGCGTGCGGAAGTTGCCTGGATCGACCTCAAGCGACTTCAAATAGTATTCGTATGCTTCGCGGCTGGCAATGCCCGAAGGAACGCCGGTGTTCGTGAAGTACGTTCCGGGATGCGAGAGCGCGAAGCCTATGCAGCGAAGAGCAAGCGCGTGTTTTGGATTGACGCGAACCGCAACCCGCCACGATGCGAGCGCAGCGTCCTTCTGGTCCATGTTCCACAGCACTTCCGCAAGATAATAGTGCGTATTGGCGCAGGCATTCTTGTCGTTGTACGCCGGCCCGTCAGCCGCCCACTTGAGCACGGCCAGCTCCTCAAGGCGGCTTGGGAAGCAGTAATCGGTCGTCATAAGGCCTGCAGCCGTCAGCGTTTTCGAGACGACGTCGCAATTCACGCCCAGCTTCGCCTGTGCATACGCCTTGAAATAGCCAAATAGCGCGTTCTTGTAGCTGTCGCACGCGGCTAGCGTGTCTTTCAGCGGAAGCGCGCCCTCGGTCGCATAAGGCTTCTCGGCGGCGGCCTTGGCAAGCGCGGCGTCGCAGAGCGCAATTACCTCATGCCACGCGCCGACGCCCGCGTAGTCGCTCACGCACTCCAGAAGCTGCTGGGCCTTGAGCCCGCGGTTTCTACCTGCCTTCTCAAGCGCCTCGGCGGCGGCGGCTGGCGTTGGGCCGCCTGCGGCGGCAAACGCCGCCTCGCACACGCCCCAGTATTCGAGCGGGTCGCGCACAAAAGCCTGCTTCTGGTTCACCTCTGCCAGTTCGCGCCACTTCTCCACTTGGTGCTCGGATGCGCGGCTGTCGGTGCGCAGCTTGCGGTGGATGTAGGCGTGGAGGGTGTGGATTTTCGCCTCCGCGACGCCGAGGAGATATGCGTCCTCTATTCGCTCATGCGCCTCCACGTAGTCGCCCTTGAGGCAGTTCAGGCGAGCAATCTCCACCAACGACTCCTTCTTGTAGGTCGCGCGCCACGTGCAGCGCCAGAAGAGGTCTTCGGCGCGTTTCAGGTTGCCCAGCCCGCGCTCGACGAGTGCGAGGTAGTATTCAGGCGCAGCGTCAAGCGCACGCGTGTGGTTCTGCGTGGCGCGGGCGACGGCGCGTTCGAGATACGGCTTCGCCTCGGCGTAGCACGCGTTCTTCGCCAGGCGAACGCCCATCGCGAGGTTTGCGCGAGTGTAGTCGGGGTCGATTTCAAGGGCGCGCTTGTAGTATGGAACTGGGTCGAGAATGCCGTTGTGGAACTGATCGAGGCGCAGGCCCGTTTCATAGGCAAGCTCGGCGCTAGTGTATTCGTGCGGCGGCTTCGGGTTTGCCACCTTTGGCGGCAGCTCGACGTCGCCCTGCGGAGGAACGGGCGTATAGGAGAGAAACACCTTTCCGTCCGCATCTGCCATGGTAGCTGTGAACTCCTGGTCCGCAGCCTTCGACTCCACCTTCACCGTCTTGCACCAGGGCGTGTTCGGGTCGATTGCAACGCCCTTCTCGGAGAACACCGTCTCGTCGCCGCGCCGCACCAAAACCGTGCAGCCTCTGAGCTCGCGAGTGGAGTGGAAGCCGACGAGCAGCTTGTCTCTCTCGGGACGGTCCACGTTAACCGCACCGTCGATGGTGACGTTCTTCACTCCGCCTATTCCCTTCACGGGGAACCAGAACTGCGTCACGGTGCGCGTTTCGTACGGCGCAATCCACGAATAGTCGGGCTGGTTGTCGCTCCAGCATCCGACCATCAGCTCAAGGTATGGGCCGTCCTTGTCGGTGAGCACCTTGTCCCACACATGCGCCTCCGGGAAGTTGCCCCAGAGAAAGAACTTCTTGCCGACGGTGATGTGTCGGTTGGAGACGTGCGCCGTGCCGCAGTTCTTGCCGTGGTCGTAGCCAGCCATGAAGGAGTTTTCGGGGTCAAAGCCGAATATCGAGCGCGACTCAATGGTGAAGTTGCGCCACCAGCTGAGGTCCATCGTGCCGGAGATGTCGTCCGCATACTTTGAACGCTGCGACGGCAGAAGCTCGATTTCCTCCTTGCGCGGGCCGACGGGGTAGCTCGTCCAGTAGTTCTTGTGGTGGTCGAAGCCGAGGTGCATCGACGGCGGGAACTGTATCTGGTAGTCGTCGCCGCAGTGGACGGACACGTTTGCCCAGTATATCATGGACTCTATCCACGGCTGGCGGTTCATGAAGATGTTCTGCGCCCTCAGGACGGCGCGGTCTGGCAGAAGCGAGAGGCCTATCGTCCATTTCAGACGGCGGCGAAGTTCCGTCTCGCCGATCCACACCGTCTTGGAGCCGTCGTCGTTCGCAACGGCGCGCCAGTCGATTGGCATCGCGGTCGTGGCGCGGTGGTGATGGGGGAAGTTCCACTCGACGCCTCCAGATATCCACGCGCCGAGCATTCCGATGAGAGCTGGCTTTATGACGTGCTGGCGATAGAACGCCTCGAAGCCAGTCGCCTTGTCGGTGAAGTTGAGCAGATGCCCGCCGTGCTCTGGCAGCAGCCCCATCTGAAGCCACTTGTTCTCAAGCACGAGATACTTGTACGTCTCGTCCATCTTCTCGTCGTGCAGCACGTCCTGCATGGGATACGGATAGACCCTTCCCTGCGCACCCTGGTAGACGCGGCCAGTGTAGAAAAGCGGCGTCTTGTCGTAGCCGCCAGGCGCATAGGTGGGAAGAACTGTCACGTCCTCCCTGAACGAAACCTCGTCAGCCACGGAAAGAAGCGAAACAAACGACAAAACTAGGCACAGTGATTTATTCATGCCCGGTATTATAGCAGATGCCGTCCAAAACGGCATCGCCAATCAAGAGAAAAAATGATACTCATTTGGGCAATTATTCAGGCGACAAGGCACTTCGCGCAGTCAATGGTTCAGCTTTCGCGCATCCATCCATTGACCCGAAAAGCCCCCTTCTGGGCTCCAAAATCACCCCTTCACAGAGGCCCGATGACGCCGGAATGATCCACCAGGAGTTCCACGCATCTCCGCCGCTTCTTGTGCAGCCACTCAGGAACGTCGCGACAGCCGGTTGTTTCGATGTGGCGGCGGGTCGGCTGTTGACAACTTTTCTTTGCTTCATTTCGCGCCACGGCTGACGGCGTTCGGCACGTAGACCTTTTCGGCGAGACAGCGTTCGAAAGCTTTCCTGCCCTTGACGATTCCCGCCGCCTGGGTCTCTGCGCCGTCGGTATTGTCGCCCTCGTTTGAGAGCGCCAGGCGGTGTACGTTGCAGAGCTTGAGTTTCTTCATGGTTTGAGAGGTTTGAGGGGTTTGAGAGGATTGTCACGCGGAGGCGCGGAGGGGCGGAGGGCGGCAAGCCGCGAGTTGATCGCGATGATGATTGTGAGCGCCATTCCTACCTCCTTGCCTTTCTGAAGGAAGTTGTGGTATAATTCGCGGTGTTGGAGGCCGGGAACTCCTCATGTGGCATGAACCGTAAGCATGAGGCAGTAGGCGCGATGTTCACGTAGGTCTGCGTCGCGTTCATCAGTTGCCTCCTTCGCTTTTATCCGAAGGACCCCATCCCGTGAGAACCCAGTTGCGTGGGAACCCGGCCTTTTCGTCGCTCGTCAGCCTGAGCGTCGCCACGTAGCCGCCATGCTTGAGATTTAGTTTTTGGCCGTTCTGATAGGGGCCAATGGCCTTGCCTCGCACAAGCGTTTCAGCCAGATGTTCCTTTGCTTCAGGCCTTTCCAGGAATCGCACAAGGCCGCGCGGGTTTTCGCCGCCGGTCGAATAGACAAGCGAGATCAGCCCCACGTCGCCGCGGCTGACGGCGTTCGGCACGTCGACCTTCTCGGCAAGGCAGCGCTCAATCGCTTTCTTGCCCTTGCCGATTTCGGCGGCCTGGGTCTCGGCGCTGTCGGGGTTGTCGCCTGGCGCGAAGTCGCGCGGGTGGTCTACTTCTGAGAACTTGCCGTCGCGCTCGCGCTTGTACTCGCGCATGTTCGCCAGCTCTCCGCCTCTCCGCGCCTCCGCGTGAGCCTCCTCCCCGGCGGTGTCGAAACCCTGCACGGCGGACCTGATTAGCTCATCGAGAAAATAGGTCTCAAGGGCTGATTCGCCAGATGGCCGTTTTTTTGCGATTTGAGGGGGGGGGTAGGGCTCTCGCGGATGGTCATTTCGCTCTTGCCTTTCTCATGCTGACAACCCCGATGTTGAGATTGAGAATTCGAGGGACTTCTTGCTACGATTATGCTACATTTCGAAAAGACATCTGCCGCAGATGTGGAATTTAATGCTATGTCTCTAGGCAAGTACCCAGTCGCGTGTCAGAAGGAACTGTCGCTTGACGCCTAGTTCCTGCATCCAGCATTTCACATAGTTCGTAAGAAACGGACCCGAACCGGGACCGTTCACTGCACCAAGGTCGTTGTCCCAAAGCCACTGGGGAGTTGGCCAGATGCATATCTCCGGCTTCACCGCCGCGTAGAACGCCTTGTTCGCGCCCATCTGGCCATGGTGCGAGAGAAAGCATATATCGCTGCGCAGCTTCTCAACTGGAAGGCACCGCAGCATCTTCACGCCCATCTCTTCGCTCACGTCGCCCGTGACGAGTATCGACTTGCCGGCGTTCACAACCCTATAGCAGATGCTGGAGTTGTTGATTGCGTCACGCCGCATGGAGAGGTCGTAGTCGTTCAGGCACTCGAACGAAAGCCCCTCTCCAAAGTCGTAAACCTGGCCGACTCCCGGTCGTTCCACTTTAAGTCCGCTGCAGGCAAGATTGCCGAGGAAACTCTCGACATGAGGCAGACTCGACGGCGCGGTCTCGGCTATGAATTCAGTCGGCAGAAAATTGTGGATCACGCGACCAATCTTGAGTCCGCCGAAATTCGGTTTCTTCAGTATCTCGTCAAGCGCCCTGTAGTGGTCGCTGTGCGCATGAGTAAGGAACCACGTGTCGACCACTCCGCCGAACTCCTTCAGCACGCCCAGCAGAAACTCTCCGTCCGCTCCCCAGCCGCCGTCTATCATCACCAGCTTGCCAGACGGAGCGCGAAAAAGAGTCGAAAGCATTATGTCGATTGTGCGGTTGGAGAACATGTACATCTTCCAGCCGCCGCCAAAATACGGAACAACCGTTGCAGGCGGAATTGCGCCCTTCCTTACGGGCCGCTCCATTGCAAATGCGTCGCCCGTGGGAACGAACGCGTTCCCAGTCGCCGCAAGAACCGCACTCTTCAAGAAGCCGCGTCTATTCATGAAATCACAATCGGCAACTCAATTCAAGATAAGCACAAAGCCTCTGTCGTGTCGCAGGTAGACGGCGTCGGTCTTGTACTTGATGTACCAGTTGTCTGGCAAGGCATGATGGTCGAACCTTCCTGCATAGCCTTTCGGCGCGTCAAGAATCTTGTACGCATTGCGGTCTGCATCGTTGTTCAGAGCGGATGGGTTCATGATTTTCACTGCAAGTCCAGAAATGTCCTGGCCAGCCGCGACTTTGAGGCAGGAGCAGCCTTCCGCATCCACAGTCACCTCGTAGTCGCCAGAAAGCGCGCATACCGTCTGGAACTCAATCGTACCATCAACCGCCGGCGCGATGCCGCCAGTGACGGACGAGGCGGTCATGTCATCGAGAACGCCGCTTCCCTCGACACGACCAAGCGACTGCACCGTGCTGCGGGCAGGGCTTTCCGTTTCGTACGTATATGCAATGAACTTGCAGTCCGCCCCGCCACCAAGCCGCAGGGTCGTTCCGTCCGGTATGGCATGGTCCGCACGCGCCTGGATGCGTCCGCTATCCAGCACCGTAGCGCCGTTGTAGCTGTTTGCAGAAAGCAGCACAAGCACGCCAGAACCCTTCTTGAAGAGGCCGCCGTCAGATTCTGCGCCGCTCTGGAGCGGCTTGCTCCACCAGAGGTTCACGCCGTTGGAAAGGTCGAAGCCTGCACCCTTCTCACCGACCATAAACGAAACGTTCGCCCAGCTGGCAGCGGCTCCGGCGAAGAACGACCTGTTCTCTTTCGTCGCCTGAATGCTTCCGCCGTTGAACGCGAAAAGCCCTGTAGAGGCATTGTCCATGCGGAGCTGGTAGACGGCAATCAAGCCGCCCTCGTCAAGATGCACCTCGGAGCGGTTTCCACCAGACTGGCTTACGCGCAGCTGACTGGCGACGAAACATCCTCCCTTTGTGACTGTCAACATACCAGGAGAGTTAAGGCCGTTAATCCACTGAACCCCTTCCGCCATGGCGACCTTGCCTCCATTCGTGACGACGACCTGTCCAAACGCGCCGACATCGACATAGCGGTCCTTGTTGTCGGGCATCTTCGGCGAATGAAGTTCACCGCCCTCGACAAGAAGATAGCCCCTGTCAGTGGAGAATGCGGAGTCGTTGCCCTTTACATAAGCTATGGCATTCTCGCCAGTGCCTGTGGCAGGGCCTGTGACGGTAGTAACGCCACTTGCGAGCTTGAGGCGACGTGTGTCAACCACAAGTCGTCCAAAGGCGTTCGTGCGCCCCTCGCCTGGATCGAATGTGACAAGGCCTCCCCAGTTGCTGCGAATCTTCACGTACGTATCCTGGCTGTAGTCGGAGCCTTCGTCTGGCTCGGCGACGATCTGCGACTTGTATGCAAACGGATTGTTCGAGCCTGTCCACAGGGCACTGCCCGACGCAAGCCTTATGATGCGATTGGCATTGACCGTGAACGCAGCGTTGCCGAAAATAGTCGGGTTGCCGCTTTCGATGATTATATTCTCAGCCGGCGCGGCAGGTGCTGGCCCGAACGAACCGTCGCCCTTCACCATCAGAAACACCGAGCCGCCCAGCACCGTGCTCGTCTGGAGATTGTTAACGCTGTTCAGATACGCGCTTCTCCAGTCGACGCCTGTAGCGTAGAAGTGGAGCGAGCCGTCGTCTCGTCCACTCGCAAGCTGGACGTTGAAGATCTGATCCTTCGCGCCGACAGGCGTTATCGTGCCCTTGACGCGCAGAGGTCCCGTGCCGTTGAATGTATACTTGACGTCATTTATTGTGAGATCGTTCACAAGACGCTCGGAGCCGACCGTCAGAGTCGTCTGCGAAGACGCGCCGAAGACGGCGTTGTTGCCATCCGCCCAAGCTGCGCCGCTGTTCCAGTTGGCAGACGTTCCGTCCCACGCCGCATTTGCGGGCGATGCCATCCACGCATAGTCCTTCGCGACGACCTCGGCAGGCGCCCACTGCCACGTCAGGCGCACTTTCTTCGAGGTGTCGCTTAGCGTGCAGGACGTGCCGGCGTATTCGACTGCATCGCTCCACGCCTCACCATCCCATGTCTCAAGCATGTAGCCAGTGCAATCGTATACAGCCGTGCCATTCACAGCCTGCACGGGGGCGGTGAACGTGTAGCCATCGGCGTCAAACGCGTAGTCGCCAGAGTCCTCGTTGCCTTCTAGCCCTGCGACGGATGTCGCGACGACTGCGTGGACAGGGACAGTACCGAAGAACCTCGCCTCGTCGAGAGCGCGATTCTGCGCAAGCTCATCGTTGGAAAGCGCCGTATCGTAAATGCGGATCGCCTTGATTGTGCCGACGAGCGAACGGCGCCATGCGCCGTATGCCGATGAGCCATAGGACGCACCGAAGGTAAGCGTGCGAGTGCCGACCGTGAGAGTCTTGCTCGTCTTGGTTCCGACGGCTGCACCGTCAAACAGCGACACCTGCGAACCGTCCGCCCACGCCGTAAGGTAATGGCTGTTCCATGCCGTCTTGGTGACGAACACGTCAAAGTTGACGTTTCCCATCTTGGCGTTGACCCTCTGCTGTCCGCTGCCGCAGTTGTAGTAGACGTTGCAATAGTCTTTGCCGTCGGTGTCGGTCGAGCCGACGAAACCAGGCCACTGGAGGTTTCTATCGCCACTGGGCGGCCCGGCGACGGATTGCGACTGCGTGTAGCGCGTCTGGAACTTGTCGGTATCGACGTCGCACACTACCTGGATCGTGTAGGTGTTGCCGAGCGTGAGCGCGCCGCTCATCTGCATGATAGTGACGCCGTCGAAGTAATAACCGTCGTCCGTCCAGCCTGCCGTGCCCTCTTTGAGAGATGTCTCCGGAACGGAGCGGCCGGAGATGGACGATATGGCGCTGATTGCGGCGCTGCGGCCGTCGGACTTTAGATCGACCCACGCAGTCGCCGCGCCGTCGTGGGCTTTGAGGGCGCCGGCGTTGCGGATGCCGTCCAGCTGCAGCACAAGGTGATCCTGCGCGGCATAGTTGCTCGGCTCGTAGAGAAGCCCTGCGAACGCCGAAGCACCGAAGAAAGCCGCTACGAGAGCAACGCATGCCTTCGCCGTCAATGCCTTTACAGTACTCATGGTCGTTCCTCCTGCTTGCTGTCGTTGGTTAATTACTTGCAGTTAACATCTACGCCGTTCGATTGCGTATAAACGAACTCGTCTAGAAACTTGCGCCATCCGTCCGCTCCGCCACGCCCGGCCGCCGCAACCATCCACGCCTTACCCTCGGGACGCCATGTCGCGCCCGCCGCAAGGCGTGTCGAGCCGACTGGCGAGAACATCGCGTCAGGATGAGGCGCGCCGTCTCCGGATATCCAGTAGATGAAGTAGCGCACCGTCTGTGCGTAGGTTGCCCCGCCGCACCACGCGCCGTCTGCAGAACGCATCCACACGGCGGAAGCGGGCGCCTTCCAGACGTTCTGCGGTGCCTTGTAGCCGCCCTTCTTCGCCCAGTCGCCGTACCACAGCGCATACTGACGGAAGAACACCTTGATGTCCGAGAAATCTGCCGCGCAGGTGTTCTCGACGCTGACCACGTTTGCAGCAAACCATGGCTTCGCGGCGAACGGCACCACATCGCACACGAGTCGGAACGACCTGGGTCCCTTCGCGCCTACACCTGATATGCGCAACGCACGGCGCGACGGCAGCCATTCCACGGATTCCACGCGGTCAATGTCTTGATAGTCGCCGTGATAGAGCATGAACGTGAACGGACCGCACTCAAGCCCGTCAACGACGACCGAGTCGAACGCCTTGCTCCCGCCGACGCGTCCCTTTAGGGTAAGACCTGCAGCTGTTTTCAGCGTATATCCATCGCCTTCTCGCGTGAAGTTGACACTGGCGGAAGATGCTGACGCAGACGGGAAGACCGCCGCCTTTTCCTGCGCGGCACGGTCGACCGCGCGAACAGGCGGAATCTCGCCCTTCGCATGAAGTGCCTCGGCCTGCGGATTGAGCCGCGCGAACATGGATGTGATCTCGGCGTAGGGTTCGCCGCGCTCGTTCACAAGGCCGTAGTTGGAGTCTTCGGGGAATTTCCTGCTTATGCCGAGCGCCGGTTCATCAACCCACATGAAGTAGTCGTAACCGACCATGAACGGAAGCGCCAGAAGAGTGCGGGCGAAAAGCTCCGTAGCCCGCACGCGCTCTGCCTGAGTGCGAAACCGCTGTCCCGCGCCGCAGGAGCCAGGCAGCCCTGCATCAAGGGCCGGAAAGCTCCATTCTGTTATGATCATTGGTTTCTTTGACCACTTGTAACGCAGAGCGTACGCATCGGCAGCCCTTATCGCGTCCTTGCGAGAGAAATAGACAACGTTCTCGTCGAGGTCCGCCCACGGATAGTTGTTGAAGGTAAGGATATCGCAGACCTTGCCCGCCTCTTCCCACACGACGCGGTGCGCAGAGCTAAGGCCGGCGAAACGCGCGCCAAGCAGAAGGTGATTAGGATCGTGTCGGCGAATGGCTGCTCCAATGACACTGAAGTAGCGGCTGGCGGCGAGGCGAAGAAAACCTGTTTTGACATCCACAGGAACATCGACACTTCCTGCGGTCAAGCCTCGCAAAGAAAGGAATTCATCCAGCGCACGACGTGCCGGATGCGTTTCTGGCATCTTTGCAACTGCGTCGTACATTCCTGTCGTTGACGAACCCTTCGCATCCCATGCAAGCTCATTGTCGAAAAAGTAGCCAAGTATAGAGCGGTCGTTCTTTTGCGGTGCGCATTTCTTCGCCGCCCGCTCATCGCAAAACGCGGCAAAATCTGGATGGAACACATTTGGGAACGCAGTGCCCGGAATTCCTTCGAACTTCGAAATGGAGAAATCCTCGCCTTTCGCACAGAATTTCTCGCCCAAGCCTAGAAACTCTATGTGAAGCAATCCTCGTCCGCGGAGCTCCGGCGAACACCCGGCGCCAAGTGCGTTAAAGCCCCATGCCTTGAGGCGCGAAAGCGTCTCGGCCTCCCATTCCGACTGCGCGGCATAGCGCTTCTTGTTCTCTTCACGATATGGATTCACTCCAAGCTCTTCGCAGAAATGTCCGTTCCAGTTCGCGTGATCGATGCCGCGCAGGAACATGTCGCGACCGTCAGGCGCAACGACCCACCAGCGCCCGGCATCATCCTTGCGCACACGGTATGCCCCCTCGCCCGCAACGGCTGAAAACGTCGTGAAGAGCAATGCCGCACACATTGCCAGTGCGCTCATCGAAAACACAGCTAATTGGTTCATTTCTTTTTCATTCATACTCTAAGGAGGACATCGTCTTCTTAAGACCGAAGTATTATACCACATCCTCAATCAATTATGCGCCGATTATGCGCACACGAAAACGCCGATTATGCGCAATGCAGTTAGCGATGCGCAGTGCGCCATTCGCGCATTGAGAGTCCTGCGTGAGAATCCTTGAACGCCTTGCGCAGCGATGAGGTCGAACAGCCGCAAAGCCCCGTTATTGCGGCAATGTCGTGACGTGAATCACTAAGCAACGTCTCGACGCGCTCCATCCTGACTGCTGCGATTTCGTCATGAATGGTATGCCGCAAATGTCTGCGAAACAAAACCTCCGCCATGCGGCGTGAAAGCCCCATTTCTTTCGCGACATCAACAGCGCCGATCCCCTCGCATGCATTTCTGCGAATGAACTCTACGGCTCGTGCGACACGGCGATCCGTCTGTGCAAAGCGTCGCGTGGACTGGCGACGAGTGACAAACACAGGCCCGAACTTGCGTGCAGCCCTGACGAAACCATGATCGTGCAACCTGCGGTCAAGAAGTTCGGCGCAGATGTAGCCGCCATGTTCGAAGTCAAGACGTATGGACGTAAGCGTCGGCGTGGTGCGTTCGCAAATCATCGGGTCGTCATCAACGCCGATTACAGCCAACTCGTCGGGAATTGACAGCCCGGACGCGGTGGCCAGCGTAATGACTTCCTCGCCAATTGGATCATGAACCGCGAACAAGCCACAAGGCTTCGGCAGGGCCTTAAGCCATTTTCGCATAAGTTCGATGCGCTGCACATCAGAACTATCCTTCGGGCAATCGAACACATGACAGCCAAATCCATGCAGCCTCAGAGACGACTCAAATGCCTTGCGCCGTTCTTCGCTCCAGAAGCGAGGCTGCCGCCATCCAACGAATGCGTAGTGCGGGAAGCCAAGCGCCAGAAGTTCCTTTGCGGCGAGTTCGCCTACAAGAACAGAATCAGAGTTGACATGCAGCGCCGCACCATTTCCGTTTTTCGGATTCTCGTCAAGATATACGCATGGAACGCGGCCCAGCGTCCGTCGTGACAGCTCGGGGATTCCGCCTCCGCACTCGGCAATGACGCCTATCGGCTTCCAGAAGTCGATTATGCCTCTTATGTCCAGCGAACCGTCGCCGCCGTTGCGCTCAATGACCTGTATGTTCCAGCCGACCTTCTCAGCATACCTGCGCGCCCCATCGATTCTGTCCGCACAGATGTACTTGTTGGAATACACAAAGAACAAAACCGTCTGCGTCATGGACTCGTCATAGCTGATTCGTCACTTAAACCGCCTAGTCTCTCTGCGCGGCGGCGGCACTTGACGTTTCTGCTTCCCGAGATTCATCGACTCTGCATGGCGCTCGGTCACGAGCACAGGGCTTTTGTAGCCCGCCCTACACAAGCGCGCCATCAAGTCGCGCGCAGGACGCAGATCTCGCACGTCGCTGTCAAGGCGTATGTGAATGGTGCGGCTTCTTGGCACATCGTAGCCGTCGAGTATCTCGGCAACTTCCTGCGGCCGAACATATTCATCGCCGAAAAGTATGCCATGCCGCGAGACACGCACGGCAGGATGCTGCGCGTCGAACGTCACCTCCGGGCGCGTCGCGCATCCGCATAGAATCAATGCCGCGCACATGGCGGCGGGGACCATGCGCGCCAAGTCAGACATTGCGTTCAAGAAGAAGCCTTTCAACTCTTGCGGCGTCCTCCGGAGTGTCTACGCCGACGCCATCGTCGTTGGTCCTGACCACAGCGATCTTCGCGCCCATCCAGAGCGCGCGCAGCTGCTCCAGCTTCTCAGTCTTCTCCAGCTCGCATTGGGGTTCGGCGACATAGCGGCGAAGGAAAGCGCCGCGGTATGCGTAGATGCCGAGATGTCGCACGAATAGACCGGATGCGAGGTCCGGCTCATGGTCACGATCGCATGGAATAGGGGCACGGGAGAAGTAAAGCGCACCGTCATCACGGTCCAGCACAACCTTGACCACGGTCTTTGCGGCAAAATCCGCCGCTGAGCGCAGCGGCGTAACGGCGGTTGCCATGTCCCACTTCGCGTCGGCCTTGAGCCTTTCCGCAAGAGAGTCGACCAGGGCGGAATCTATGAGAGGTTCGTCGCCTTGGATGTTGACCAGTATGTCGTCATCGGCAAACTCGCAGCCAAGAAACGCGCGAGCCGCACATGCGATGCGATCCGTGCCGCTTGGGAGATCGCTAGGCGTCATGACCGCCCTTCCGCCATGGCTTTCCACCGCTTTCACAATGCGCTCGTCGTCGGTGGCCACGAACACTTCGTCGAGCGACCTTGCACGCCGCACAGCCTCGACGACCCATGCGACAAGCGGCTTGCCCGCCAGCACTGCAAGCGGTTTGCCTGGAAAGCGGCTTGAGCCGAATCTACTTGGGATGATCCCGAATGTTCTCATGCGGTGTATTATACCATATCTTGGGCAGAATGGCGCCGCCACACGCAGACACGGGTCTTGCCGTACGAACGGTCGCGCAAAAGCTCCCAGCCCGAAGCCTCGTCTGGTCGCTGCGCCGCCGTCATCTCCGCGACAAAAAGCCCGCCCTGACGCACCACGTTCCGCAAAGCAAGCGTCTCAAGAAACCTCACATAGCCTTTCTCCTCGCCGAGCGCATACGGTGGATCTGCGAAAGCAATGGAAAAGCCAGGCCCAGAATACGAGGCAATCCAGGCGTATGCATCGGCTGCGACCGTCTTGGCGACAGCCCCACGCCCGTCGCGTACTGCCGTCGCCTCGACGTTACGGGCGATGACTGCAATGTGACGGCGGTCACTCTCAACGAATGTTGCCGAAGCGGCCCCGCGAGAAAGCGCCTCGATTCCAACCGAACCAGAGCCGGCGAAAAGGTCGAGAAAGTCCGCGCCTGGCATTTCAGGCGCAAGCATGCTAAAAAGAGCCTCTCGCACGCGATCCTGAGTTGGACGGATGTCGCCCGTCTTTGGAATCAGCAAAGTGCGCCCGCCAAAATCTCCGCCTGTAACGCGCATCACAACTCCGCCACTATAACACTCGCCTTGACCGGCAGCAGCGTCTCCAGCTCCACACGGTCAGACACCTTGAACTCAACCCCAAGCGATCGCCAGAACGTCTTCGGATTGGCCGGGAATTCATACGTTCCCTCTTTACCGGACACCACTCCAGGTATGTCGTAGCGCTTGAAGAACTTGCCGTTCAGCGACAGGTCGGCGGTGCGAGTGCGGCGATGGATGACCAGGTTGAAGCGTGGATGGTCCATTACATACATCTTTCTGCCAATGAACACCTTATCGACGCTGCCGCCGTTCAACTTCGCCAGTGACGCAAGCGTCGATCCGTTCTCGGAGGCGATGCGCGAAGCTACGTCGCCACGCTTAACCGTTATCTGCTTGACCCACTGCGCGTTTCTCAGGTCGAAGAGCCTGCGCAGGTTAAGCGTGCCGAGCCTGCGCGCGAGCGAATCATCGAGATCGGCAGCCGGCGACCCGGGAAGCGCACGTATCTGCTCGATTGTCGAAACCGCCATCTCAACATCACGGCGCTTCTCGGCCGCTTCCAGCCGCATCAGCAAATTGCGCAGCTTTACGGGGCGTTTGGCCATGACCGAGTCGGGATAGCGAGGTGGAGGAGGGTCTGGTGGAGACGTATCCGGCCGTGCAACAGCCGCAGGCGGACTTATTGCCGCGCCAGCGGCCACGTTCGGATTTTCGGATGACGGCTCGACGTCGGCAAACTCGTCGGCCCGCGTTCTAAAACGCCCGACAAGCGACCATGCAAGCGAAACAAGCGCGACAACCGACACTACCGCAACAACCCACCCGATGCCGCCAGAAGCCTCTTCATGCTGCCTCGGGTCGTATTCCAGACCGAATCTGCCGCGTTCGAACGCCAACTACTTCTTAGGCTCCTCGGCCGGGACGACCCCGCTTACGCAGCTACGAGCGATCTCAACGGTAGTACCAGGGCATATCTCAACCTTGAACGTCTTCTCCGTAGCCTCCTGAATAGTGCCCATCAAGCCACCGGCGAATATGATCTTCGCACCCGCGCGAAGCTCTTCTATCATCTTGCGACGCTCTCTCTCCTTGCGCTGCTGCGGCCGGATCATCATGAAGTAGAAGATCGCCAAAATGAGAAGCATGGGCACCATCATGCCCATTCCGCCTGCTGGCTGGGCGTTGGCGGTCGAAGCAGCAGGAGCGGCGGGAGCCGCGTCACATAGCATCACACAATTGTTCATTTCTTGTAGTATCCTTTCTGATCTTTTCCTTCCATTCGTGGAAACTGCCATCCGCAATCGCCGCACGCATCTCCGCCATGAAGCGGTTCAGCGCATAGACATTGTGGACTGTAAGAAGTCGCAACCCGAGTATTTCACCGCAGTTCAACAGGTGGCGTATGTATGAACGCGAGAAGCCACGGCAGCAAGGGCACTCGCAGCCCTCCTCCACCGGACTCTGGTCGAACGCCCATTTAGCGGCTTTTATCGCAATGTTGCCATGCCGCGTTATGGCCGTGCCATGGCGGGCTATGCGCGTAGGTATGACGCAGTCGAACATGTCAACGCCGCGAGCCACGCACTCAGCCATCTGATGCATGACGCCAAGGCCCATAACGTAGCGCGGACGGTCAACAGGCAGGAACGGAACGCTCGCCTCAACCGCCTTGTACATGCATTCCTCCGGCTCGCCTACCGAAACGCCGCCTATCGCGTAGCCATCGAATCCGATATCGACAAGTTCCTCTGCGCAATGGCGCCTGAGATCGTCGTAAACGCCTCCTTGAACTATGCCGAACACTTGCTGGCCTTCGGCGTGGGGCTCATCCTTTGAGCGTTTCGCCCATCTGAGCGTCTGCTCCACGGACTTCTCGGCACGCTCTCGATCGCACGGATACGGCAGGCATTCGTCAAACACCATCGCAATGTCCGAGCCTATGACGCGCT
Source organism: uncultured bacterium (assembly GCA_902772905.1). Taxonomy (GTDB): domain Bacteria; phylum Verrucomicrobiota; class Kiritimatiellia; order RFP12; family UBA1067; genus UBA1067. The sequence continues at coordinate 18,788 of CACYCL010000129.1, forward strand.
GCATCGCCATGGACTCCTTCGGCCCGAGGAAGAACTCGTGCCCGTCTATGTGCGAGTTGAATCGGCATCCATCTTCCGTTATTCTGCGCATCTTCGCAAGGGAGAACACCTGGAATCCGCCTGAGTCGGTGAGAATCGGACCATTCCAGCCCATGAAGCGGTGAAGCCCGCCTGCCGCGGCGATGACTTCAGGCCCCGGACGCAGCAGAAGATGGTATGTGTTTCCAAGGACAACCTGCGTGCCGAGCTCTGAGAGATCGCGTGGCCCAAGCGCCTTAACGGTGCCAAGCGTTCCGACATCCATGAAAACCGGCGTCTCCACTACGCCATGCGCCGTCACCAGACGTCCGAGTCGCGCCTTTGTGCGCGAATCCTCAAGCATGACCTCAAAACCCACGCCACGCATCGCACAAAAATCCGCTAGGCCTTTTCGGGCAGGTTGAACTCGCACAGCACTGTTGTGCCCGTCGGAACCGTGGAATGTATGTCGAACACGTCCGCCACGCGCTTGGAGTTCGAAAGCCCCATGCCAGCGCCAAAGCCCATGGAGCGTATCCACTCGTTCGCAGTTGAAGTGCCGTCGCGAAGCGCCCACTCCACGTCCTTTATGCCCGGACCCTTGTCCTTTGCGATCACAGTCGCCTTGCGGTCTTCGAGAATGAACGTTATCGTTCCGCCAAGCGAATGTATGCATACGTTTATCTCAAGCTCGTATGCTGCAACTGCTATGCGGCGGATGATCTTCTTCTCGACCCCGGCTTCGCCAAGCATCTTCTTTATCTCGTTCGCAGCCTTGCCGGCGTTGGAGAGATCGTTTCTGACAACGATGAACTGACGCATGGAGTAGTACGGCCTCACTGCCTCGGATTTCGACGATGGCCCTACCTCCGGCGAGGCGGCGTGCCGCCCCTCAAGCTTGGTCAGCTCGTTGGTCAATTCGCGCATCAGCACCCGCATCACGTCTCGCTGAGAAACAATGCCGACGAGGTCCCGATTCTTGTCCAGCACCGGGAAACGCCCGAATGTGTAGTTCTGGAAGTACTTGATCGCGAATGCAAGGGGCATGTCGTCCTCAAGCACAACAAGATTCGTGGCCATGTGCTTCTGACATGCATCGCCGATCCAGCCGCCTTCCAGTGCGAGTATGATGTCATTTATCGAAACTATACCGAAAAGCCGCTTCCCCTCCAGCACTGGCACGCCAGAGATGTGGTTGCGCTTCATCAGGTTCTGGGCGAAGTGCATCGTATCGGTGCGCACCACTGATATGATGTCGTGGTCGCGCATGACGTCCTTGACGCGCAGGCGCTGCAGCAACTCCATTATCACGAGCGGTTCGCCATCGCCGCCGGTAAGGCCCGGCCCAGAGACGCGCTTCGCAGCCTTGGGCTCGTGCGCGGCCATGATCTGGTCGTCGCTGCGGCTCTCGCCGCCGCTCAGGATCGTAGGCCGCCAGTCCATCAGCCCGCAGCCTCCGCCTTCAGGAAGTCATGTATGCGAACGCAGCTTTCGTACTTCGGGAGCGGCGAACTCACGAGCGGGATGCCGAGAGTGTCGGCAACCTGGCACATCGTCTGCGGCAACGGCTTTGCGTTGTGCACCACGACGCACATAGCGCCGACGATGTTGGCCGTTCGTATGGCCTGATCGGACGCAAGCGAAGTAAGAAGCAGTATGTCGTCGCCGTCGTTGAGCAACACGTCGCTCATTAGGTCGTTGGCTACGACGGTTCCAACAGTACGGTCAGAGTCGCCCCCAGCAACGAGCGTCCCCTCCAGTGTCTTGACGATGTCGGCAATTTTCATGTTTTGTAGTATACCAAATCGCGGCGGTTTTTGCTATAATGCCATATGTGAGATTCGACCTGCACATCCACAGTTGCCTAAGTCCATGCGCCAGCCTGGAAATGGCGCCCTCCGAAATCGTGAGGCGCGCCGTCGAGACGGGCGTAGACGGCATTGCGCTGACCGACCACCAATCGGCCAGGAACACCCCGGCTCTTGCTGAATGCGCTCGTCGCGCAGGACTCAGATGCCTGTCCGGTCTTGAAGTGCAAACCGCCGAGGAAGTGCACACCGTCGCGCTCTTCGACACTCCTGAGCAGGCTCTCCAGATGACGGAGTGGGTATACGCCGCAATGCCAAAGCGCGTCAACGACCCGGAGACGTTCGGCGACCAGCCCGTCGTTACTTGGGACGACGACATAGTCGAGATGGAATGGCGCATCCTGGCCATGGGCTGCCGCCGCACCATACCCGAAACCGCCACAAAAGTACACGAACTAGGCGGTCTGTACATAGCTGCACACGTGGACAGAGCGAACCACTCCGTGCTCGGCGCTCTCGGCGCGATTCCAGAGCCGCTCGTAGAGGCGGAGGCGCAGCCAGGCGGCGGGATGTTCTTCGACGCCGTGGAGCTTTCGCGCACTGCCGACGAATCGGCATGGATCGGCAAGGTCGGAGGATATGCCGTAACGCGCTCTTCCGACGCGCACAACATAGACGACATCGCGCTGGTTTGGACAGAGGCCGACATACCTGACTTCACCGTGGCGTCGCTGAAACAGGCCTTCGCAGCAAAATCAACCACATTGTCGCCTCGCCTTACAAGATTCTAACGGCTTGCACATGCCATAGCAAAACCATGAAATTCCAAGAACTCACAGCAAAGGTAAACGGAACGGTTGTAGTTGACAACGCCGAAGCCGAGATAAACTTCGCCTATTCCGGCGACCTTCTCTCGGACGTGATGGGGCACTGCGGAGACGAGTCGGTGCTGATAACAATTCAGAATCACCTTAACGCCATCGCCGTCTGCACGCTCGCAGGAATCGAGGCCGTTGTCATCTGCCAGGGGCGCCCCGTGCCGGACGACATGAAAGCCGCCGCCGAACGCGAGGGAATCGGCATTGTAACGACTCCTCTATCTCAGTTCGCCGCAGCGATTGCGCTCGCAGAGCTAAAGCCTTCCGTCCGCTGACGCGGTCAGAAGAACGTCATCTGCCCAGGCAGCTCGGACAAACGACGGCGAGGCTTTCGCACTGTCTTCTGGGCATTTACGTCTATCTCGTTTGCCTCCAGGTTGCGAAGTATCTGCTTCGCCCGCTCGACGACTTCGGCTGGAAGCCCGGCCATCGCGCCAACGTGTATGCCAAAGCTCTTCTCGGCTATGCCTGGCGCAATGCGGCGCAGAAACACGATGCGTCCGCCCTCCTCCTTGACCTTCACGGTGAAGTTCTTGACCCCGCTGAACGAGTCGGCAAGATCGGCAAGCTCGTGGTAGTGAGTGGCGAACAGCGTCTTGGCCTTCGTCTCGGCCTTTCCATGCAGATACTCCGCAACAGACCATGCAATCGAAATGCCGTCAAAAGTTGACGTGCCACGGCCTATCTCGTCCAGCACGATCAGCGACTTGCGCGTGGCGTTGTTCAGAATGTTTGCAGTCTCCTGCATTTCGACAAGGAACGTGGAACGGCCGCGAGCGAGATCGTCACCGGCGCCGATGCGCGTGAACACGCGGTCCATCACGCCCATGCGCATGGACGACGCGGGCACAAACGAACCCATGTGTGCCATTATCGCTATCGTCGCCACTTGGCGTATGTACGTTGACTTGCCGGCCATGTTCGGCCCGGTGATGAGCATTATCTGGTCGGTTGTGGTGTTGAGAAATGCGGAATTAGGCACAAACGGCTCTGCATCCGGAAGCTGTTCTATTATCGGATGCCGACCATCTGCGATCTCAAGCACGTCGGAGTCGTCAACGACCGGCCTCGCATACCCGGCAGCAAGCGCTCGATCAGCGAGCGCGAGCGTAGCGTCAAGCGTACCAAGTGCGTACGCTGTTTCCTGAAGGCAAACCGTCTTGGCAGCAATCGTCGTCAGAATCTCACGATAGAGGCTCTGCTCCATCGCGACGGCACGCTCATGGGCGCCAAGCACCTTGCGCTCGTGTTCCTTGAGTTCCGGCGTTATGAAACGCTCGCCAGTCGTAAGCGTCTGCCGGCGAATGTAGTCTGCCGGCACCTGCGCCAACATAGACTTGGGTATCTCAATGAGGAAGCCAAACGCTGGGACGTGCTTCACCTTGAGCTTCGCTATGCCTGTGCGCTGCTGTTCACGCGCTTGGAACTCCGCAAGCCACTGGCGACCCTCCGTCGCGATGTGGCGGAGCTCGTCCAGCTCGGCATTGTAGCCAGACGCAATGAAACCGCCGTCTGACAGCAGGATGGGAGGCTCTTCGGCGATTGCCCGATCTACAAGAGCAACTATTTCAGGTTGAGGGCCAGGAACAGGAAGCCCCCGTATTTCTGCATTCCCAAGCAACATTGCGATCTCCGGCACCGGCTTCAGAGACGCCGCAAGGCCTTTGAGATCTCGAGGATTGGCTCTTCCGGAATCAACCTTCGCAACAATCCGTTCAAGGTCGCGAACGCCGGAAAGAAGCGCCCTCAGCGCAGAAAGCGTCGCTCGGTCGTCGACGAACGCCTGCACAGCGTCGAGTCGCTCATTTATGTCGGCAGAGCGGGCAAGCGGACGTGCAATCCAGCCGCGCATCGTGCGCGCTCCCATCGGCGTCTTGGTCACGTCCAGCACACCGAGGAGCGATGCATCCTTGGCAACATCGCCAACGGGAAGCAGCTGCAGATGTCGAATAGTCCCGGAGTCGAGCCCCAGAACATCGTCGGAGCGCCTGATCGAAATCTTGCGTACATGCACGAGCGAATGACGCAGCGTCGTTCCAACGTAGTACAGCAGCGCGCCTGCGGCAGATATAAGCTCTGTCTTTCCCGACAGTCCAAAGCCATCCAGAGAAAGCACATTGAGATGGCGCGTCAGGCAGTCTAGTGCAGCGTCAGGCGAGAACGTCCAGCGGTTGTCGTCATTTGGCTCAAGCGTCTCGGCTGGCCGTATCTGCTCAAGCGTTTCGTCCATCTTCGCGCGCGAGGCAAACTCCTCGACCGCGAATTCGCCGGTCGAAAGGTCAAGAATCGCCAGTCCAAGGCCTGAGATGGCGGCAATGTAGTTGTTGGACGTCTCGTCGAGCAGCCCATCCTCCGTAACGGTGCCTGGGGTGACAATGCGCGTCACTTCACGCCTGACGAGCCCCTTTGCGAGCTTCGGATCCTCCACTTGGTCGCATAGCGCGGCTGTCTTTCCAGCCCGTATCAACTTAGCAAGATATGCATTGAGCGCATGATACGGCACTCCGCACATCGGCTGGTCGCCTCGGTGCGTAAGCGTCGCGCCAAGGATTGGAGCAGCGATTATGGCGTCCTCTCCGAACATCTCGTAGAAGTCGCCAAGGCGGAACATCACTATCGCGCCCTGTGGAACCTCGCGTTTTATGGCGAGATACTGCCTCATCATGGGTGTAAGCTCCGCTGCCATCGCGACTCTCTTCAGGAAAGTGGATCCGGCGCGAACTCGCCCTGTTCTGGCGGCTGCTCGGACGACTGGAAGTTCTCCACCGCCGTGTGCTCCGGCTCGCGGTCAATGAATCGTGTGTGTTCACGGATGAAGCTCATCTTCACCTCGCCCGTCTCGCCGTTGCGGTTCTTGGCTATGTCAACGTACGCAAGCGTCTGATCCTGGCTTTCCGGATCATTCGAGTTGCGCGACGGGCGCCGCAGCAGAAACACGACATCGGCGTCCTGTTCGATTGCGCCTGAGTCACGCAAGTCCGAGAGCTTCGGCTTTTCGTACTTGTCGCCGCGCTGTTCATTGGCGCGCGAGAGCTGCGAAAGCACGATGACTGGCACCTTAAGCTCCTTCGCCATTGCCTTGATCTGCTGCGAGATCATGCTTACCTCTATCTGACGGCTCTGCCTCGCGCCTTCGCGGCATGTGCACAGCTGAAGGTAGTCAATTACTATGAGCTCTATGCCGTGCTGCTTCTTCATGCGCCGCGCACGCGCCCTCAGGTCCATTACGTCCAGCATTGCCGTGTCATCCACGTAGAAAGGAGCGTTCCTGAGCTCGCCCATGGCCTGCATGAGATTCTCCGTAAGAGCTCGCTTCTCGTTGCGCGACACCAGATTGCGGTTCAGCCGCCACATGTTTATCTGTGCCCTGCCCGCAAGCATGCGCTTCGTAAGCTGCTCTACCGGCATTTCCAGCGAGAATATCGCAACAGGGTGCTGCCTGCCGTCATCATACGGAACTCTCTGACCAGTGGTTATCATCTGGCCAAGCGCGACAGATTCCGCGATGTTCATCGCAAGCGACGTCTTGCCTACCGACGGACGCGCCGCAATGACTATCATTTCGCCGGGCTTGAGCCCCTGCAACGTTTCGTCAAGGTACTTGTAACCAGTGGAAAGACCCTCCATTACCTTGCCGCCGGACTCAAACAGACGATCTATCTTCTTGAAACTGTCATCGACGGCCGATGACCACGGCATCGTATTGCCCCCGGTTCCGCCGATCTCAAGAAACGTGCGCTCTGCGTCGCCTAGCACAACCTGCGGGTCGGGGTATTCTTCTTCGTTGAAACCGTTCTCGACCACCTTGGTGGCCCGCTCTATGAGCATTCTGCGCAGGTGCTTGCCCTTTATGATGGATATGTAGTGCTCTGCGTGCGCCGTGGTCGGAACCTGCTCAATAAGCGACTGCACGAAGCCGGCTCCTCCGACAGTCTCGAATCTGTTTGTGCGGCGAAGCTCCTCCATTAGCGACAACGCGTCAAGAGGCTTCGAGGCTCTATTCATGTCGATCATCGTCTGGTAGATCAGCCTGTTGCACGGGTCGTAGAACGACTCCGGCACGACACCTCTAGAAAGGCACTCGTCAAGCACACGGTCGTCGCTTCGCCCAACCGTATCAAGCAATATAGAGCCAAGCACCGCCCGCTCGGCCTCTGCGCTGTGAGGAGGCGTCTTCATTGTGCCGCTCCATCAACCCTGAATACTGTCATTTCGTTTTCCACGCAATGTATTATAGCATATTCGCGCCGATCTCATACGACCGCCATTACGACATTCGCCCAACGAGCGAGTTCGCAATCTCCCTCAGCAACGTTGCGTCTCCCGGAAGCCTCACAAGCGCCGCAAGCGCCACATCGGTTTTCTGCCGCACAAGCGCCTCGGTTTTTTCCCGCGGAAACGGCGAATCGCCGTCTAGAAGATCGTCTTCAAACTGGAATGCCAAGCCAAGGTTCAGCGCAAATGTTCTCAGAGCCTCGATGTCGCGCTCAGATCCGCCGCCTGCCAACCCGCCCATTGCCGCTGCCGCCACGAACAGGTCTGCCGTCTTGTGCGCGTAGACAAAATCGACGGCATCCGCCGGCAGCGCACCATTCTCCCTTTCAAGGTCTTCGACCTGACCCTGCACGACGCCGAAGCCAGCCACGCCGAGCGTAGCCATGATGGCCGCCACATTGCGAGGAGCATTCAAAGCAACCGAGAAAGCGAGCGATAGCAAGGCATCGCCAGCTAGAATCGCATTCGCCTCTCCAAACTTTTTCCAGACTGTCAGCTTGCCGCGACGCTCGATGTCGTTGTCCATGGCCGGCAGGTCATCATGCACAAGCGTGTAGTTGTGCAGCATCTCTATCGCAGCGGCCGGGTAGCGCGCATCGTCCGCACTGCCGCCAACAGCCATTGACGACGCGAGGCACACTATCGGTCGTATGCGCTTGCCGCCTGACCCCACGGCATAGCGCATGGCGTCTGAGAGGGCCTTCGGCCGCTCGCCGGAGCGAGGGAGCACCTCGTCAAGCGTTGCCTCGACTATGTTCAGCAACCGTGTGCGCTCAGTCATCGTCAGCGCACGACAAAGTTGACCATGCGCTTAGGCACGGCAATCACCTTCACGATTGTCTTGCCGTCGAGGAACCTCGCCACGTCGGCGTTGGCCTTCGCGGCGGCCTCCATATCGGCCGAAGTAGCGGCAAGCGGAACACGGATGCGTCCACGCAGCTTGCCCATGATCTGCACAGGAACTTCGACTTCGTCCTCCACAAGCGCAGAGGGATCAAACTTCGGCCATGGTTCGTACGCTATCGTCTTGCCGTGGCCGAGCAGCTGCCAAAGCTCCTCGCCCAGATGAGGCGCGAACGGCGCCAGGCAAAGCACAAAGTCCTCAAGGAACTGTCGTGGAAGACCACCGCCAGAGGAGCCCGCGTCTTTCGCAAAACCCTCGGCCTCGTTCACGAACACCATCATTGCGGCAATGGCGGTGTTGAACGCCATCGCCTCGAGGTCTTCTCCGACCTTCTTGACCATTGTCGCAAGGCTCTTCGCCTCGGCCTTCGTCAACGCACGGTCGGCTACAGATGTCTCGGTGACGAGGCGATTCGCACGCTTCAGGAAGCGGTGGACGCCCTCGACGCCCTTCGTCGACCACGGCTTTACCGCCTGCAGCGGCCCCATGAACATCTCGTAGAGCCTGAGCGAGTCGGCGCCGTAGTCGCGAATCACGTCATCGGGATTGACCACGTTCTTGAGCGACTTCGACATCTTCGCCGGGAACTCGGTCAGAGGCTCCAGCTCGCCACCCTCTTCGCGGCCAAACGGCTTGCCGTCCTTCCACTCGATCTGGTCCATCGGAACAAGGACGCCACGAGGCGTCTTGTATGCAAGACCGAGAATCATGCCTTGGTTGACGAGGCGGTGGAACGGTTCCGGCGTGGGAACAAGACCGAGGTCGAAGAGAACCTTGTGCCAGAAACGTGCATAGAGAAGATGCAGCACGGCATGCTCCGCGCCACCAACGTAGAGGTCCACCGGCAGCCACTTCTTCAGCAGATCCGGATCTGCAAAGCACTTGTCGTTGGTCGGGTCGATATACCTGAGGTAGTACCAGCAGCTGCCCGCCCACTGCGGCATAGTGTTAGTCTCGCGAACACCCTTCTTGCCAGTCTTCGGATCGACAACGTTCACCCACTCAGTCGCCTTTGCCAGAGGCGGCTCTCCAGTTCCCGTCGGCTTGTAGTCGGCAAGCTCCGGAAGCGTAAGCGGAAGATCGTCTTCTGGAACAAGGCTGTTGGTTCCGTCTTCCCAGTGAATCACGGGGAAAGGCTCGCCCCAGTAGCGCTGACGCGAAAAAAGCCAGTCTCGCAGCTTGTACTGCGTCTTTGCCTTGCCAACGCCTCTCTCCTCAAGCCATTTAATCATCGCTGGACGCGCCTCTTCGACCGACAGCCCGTTGAGGAAGCCGGAGTTGACCATCACGCCAGTGGCAATGTCGGTAAACGCCTCGTTGCCGACATACGGAACCCTTCCACCATCAGCCTGCGGCCCTGGAGCGACAGCGCTGCCATCGGCGCTGTTCGCCACCACCTGGTAAATCGGCAGCCCGAAGACCTTCGCAAAATCGAAATCGCGCTCGTCATGCGCCGGAACGGCCATGATGGCGCCGGTGCCGTACGTTGCAAGGACATAGTCGGAGATGAATATCGGCAAGGCTTCGCCATTCACCGGATTCACTCCCATTACGCCGTCTAGCCTTACGCCGGTCTTTTCCTTGTTGAGCTCGGTGCGCTCCAGGTCGCTCTTGGAAGCTGCCTTCGCCTGATACGCCCTTACATCGCCAGCATTGCGCAGAACGCCATTCTCAAGCCACTTGGCTACGAGTCTGTGCTCTGGACTCAGCACCATATAAGTCGCCCCGAACAACGTGTCGCAACGGGTCGTGTAAACGGTAATGGTGTCGCCTGATGGGCTGCATGCCGCGTCTTTCGCCTTCACAACTTTGAACTCGACCAGCGCGCCCGTCGATTTCCCAATCCAGTTGCGCTGCATCTCCTTGATGCCCTCCGGCCAGTCGAGCGTGTCAAGGTCGTTGAGCAGCCTCTCGGCATACTCAGTGATCTTGAGCATGCACTGGCGCATCGGCTTCCGCACGACAGGATGGTTGCCGCGTTCGCTCCGCCCGTCTATGACCTCTTCGTTCGCAAGCACCGTGCCAAGCGCCGGACACCAGTTCACAGGCACTTCAGCGACGTACGCAAGGCCCTTCTCGTAGAGCTTCTCGAATATCCACTGCGTCCAGCGATAGTATTTCGGATCCGTCGTGTTGACCTCACGGTCCCAGTCGTAGCTGAAGCCAAGCGCCTGTATCTGGTCGCGGAAGCGGTCTACGTTCTTCTTTGTCGTAACTGCCGGATGCGTCCCCGTCTCGACGGCATACTGCTCGGCGGGAAGGCCAAACGCATCCCATCCCATCGGATGCAGCACGTTGAAGCCCTTCATCCTCTTGTAGCGGCATAGGATGTCCGTAGCCGTGTAGCCCTCCGGATGCCCGACGTGCAGCCCCGCGCCAGACGGATACGGGAACATGTCAAGACAGTAGAACTTCTCGCCAGGCGCGGCGGAATCCGTCTTGAACGTCTTGTTGCTAAGCCAATACTCACGCCACTTCTTCTCTATGGCGGAGAAATTATATTCGCTCATTTCTGCTTTTGCTCTTCGACGTGCTCGGCGACAGCTTTTGCGATTAGGCCGGTCACGTCGTTTGTCGCCGCTGCGACGCCAGCCTTGACGGCATAGTAGATTGCCTTGTGCGACGAACTGCCGTGGCCTATTATCACGGCGCCTGGAACTCCCAGGAGCGGCGCACCGCCGTATATTTCGGGGTCAAGCTGCTTCTTGAGGGCCCTGAATGCTCCCTTGAGGAGAAGCGCGCCAAACACGCGCAACGGACCGCGGAAGCACTCGCGTTTAAGCCAGTACCCAATGGCCTTGGCTATGGACTCCGTTGTCTTCAGCACCACGTTGCCGACAAATCCGTCACACACGGCTACGTCAATGTGGCCCTTGAACAAGTCCTTGCCTTCTATGTTGCCGACGAAGTTTATGTCCTTCACGTCTTTGAGAAGCGGAAAGGTCGCCTTGGTCATCTCATTGCCCTTGCAGTCCTCTGTTCCTATGGAAAGAAGGCCGATTGACGGAGTCGTGCGCTTCAGTACCGCCTTCGAATAGGCATTGCCCATGATGGCGAACTGCACAAGCCATTCAGGGTGGCAGTCCATGTTAGCGCCGGCGTCAAGAACCATCAGCGGGCGCTTGGCCGAACGATTCGGCATCACGGTTGCGATTGCCGGACGCTTTACGCCAGGAATGCGCCCGAGGTTCAGTATCGCGCTCGTGGCGACTGCGCCAGAGTTGCCGGCCGACACAAACGCATCGGCGCGACCCTCCTTCACGAGTCGCATGGCCACGTTTATGGAGCAGTCCTTCTTTTTCTTCACCGCTTCGACGGGCGATTCGTCCATCTCGGCGACATCCGGAGCATGAACAATTTCCAGCGTGCCCTTTTCAATGGCTTGCTGAGCCGCCCTCTTCAGATCCTTGGGCAACCGCTCCAGCTCTGCCTGGATTGGCGCCATCTGCCCGACAAGAAGTATCCTAGTGTCGGGTACGCCAAGCGCCGCCTCGACACCTCCGATGACGATTTGCTCGGGGGCGTTGTCTCCCCCCATTGCGTCAAGAGCAATCCGTGTCATGAAAACACCTCCTACTCCCAGCACGTATAAAACGAGAACCGACCCCTTCTGCGCGAAGGGGTCGGCGCATTGCGACTACTTGGCCGCAACAACCTTGCGACCATTGTACATGCCGCACTTCGGGCATGCACGATGCGAACGAACCGCCGCACCGCACTCGGGGCACACGCCGACCTGCGCGAGAATCGGCTTCTCAAGGGAAGCTACGCGCTCGCGTTTACGACGCTTGGACACTCTGTTCTTAGGACTTGCCATGTTCTTGTCTCCTTCTTCTTTCTGTCTGTTCCAGATTCAATCACGTGCCTTTCGGCTCCGCATCTCCGACCCTCAGTCCGTCAAGGGCGCCCCAGCGTTCGTCAGCTGGCATTTCAGCCGTCTGTTCAACGCCTTGGCACCTCTCCGAGCAGACAGGATAGGTCGATAAGGTGAGTATTATACTCTCTCTTACGTCTTCAGTCAAATCGACCTCTGGATTATGTTCGTCAATCTGACATGAAAAAGTGTAGTCGTCGACCTCTACGGTGTCGTCAAAATCCTTCCCGCAGCGCGAGCAGACGAGGTCGAAGTCCTGCTCAAGATGCCCTCTCACAAGCAGTTCAGTGCCGAAGACCTGCGCATCGAGGCGATAGCGCACCCCGCCAAAGGGTTTCACAAACTCTTCGTCAAGGTCAACGCACCCAACCTCGCCTTCGATGGTCTCGCCTTCGGGATTGATCCGCGTAACGTCTATAGTCAACTTGTCTTCCACAGCTGCGTATTATACCAAATTTCAACGCATCAGCTCACGACGGCCCCTCAACAGTACCGTAAAAGTCAAAGCCTGCGGTCTTGTCTAGGCGCACATGGACAAACGAACCCACTTCCACCGCCTGGTCTTCAAGCCATACGACACCGTCTACATCTGGAGCCTGGCTCTCCATCCTCGCTACGCCCGGCGCCACTACAAGTGCTTCGTATACGCAGCCAAGCATGCGCTTCGCCTTGAGTCGCCATATCTTCGACTGTTGATCCATCACCGCTTTTTCGCGCCTGAGCGCAACGGCCCACGACGGACGCCCCCGCATCTTCGCACCCTTCGTGCCTTCCTCCGGCGAATATGCGAACGCGCCAAGATGGTCGAACTGCATGCGCTTCAAGTCGGCGAGCATCTGTGTGAACCTCAAGTCCGTCTCGCCGGGAAAGCCCGTCATGACCGTCGTGCGGAGCGTTATCTCGGGAATTACCTCACGTACGATTTCTGCTATGCTGCGCGACGCTTCCACCGCATGTGCACGGTTCATCTTCTCCAGCACCGCAGGCACTGTGTGCTGTATCGGCACGTCGATATACCGCACGGCATGTTTTGCCGTCATCATCCAAACGAGGAAGTTCTCGTCTATTTCGCTTGGATAGCTGTACAGCACACGCACCCAGAACTTGCCGGGCAGCTTGTCGAGCCTCCAGAGAAGGTCGGCGAGCCGTGGAGCATCGCCACCTTTCGATACGGGCCGCCCGAAATCAACGCCATAGCGCATGGGATCCTGCGCGACGATATTGAGCTCCCGGCATCCGCTCCTGATGAGCGCACGCGCTTCACGCAGTATCGCGTCCATCGGACGCGAGCGGTAGCGTCCGCGTATCAGCGGAATCGCGCAATACGAACAGCGGTGGCAGCACCCTTCTGCGATCTTTAGATATGCAAACGCCTTGCCAGTGAGCCTGAGCCCAGGGACGCGAGGTTCGTCCCATCCCTTCGGAACACCAGTCCATTCATCCACGCCAGGGAATGCAGCAACCCTATTCGGATAACGCTGTGGGTAGCACCCGGCGACCACCACCCGCCCCACCTGCCCACGACGCTTGAGCTCCAGAGCACGACATATCTCGGCCTCAGCCTCTTCGCGGGCGCTGGCGATGAACGCACACGTGTTGACTATCATAACGTCCGCCCGGTCCGGATCCGAGGAAAGAGTCCACCCGTCCTTCACGAGCCGTCCTGCCCTGTTCTGCAGGTCAACCGCGTTCTTCGCGCATCCTAGCGACACTAGCGCAATCGTACCTTTCGACTTGCGGTTCATCGTTCTTTCCTCAAAGCGACTTAAGCAGCGCTATCTCTTCCCTGTAGCCCTGCAGGTCACACGGAGTCTCCAGATAGAACGGCAGATCGCGCAGCCTCGGGTTCTTGACGATTTGCGCGAACGCGTCGATACCGATCTTGCCCTTGCCTATCTTCTCATGGCGATCCTTGTGCGAAGCTAGCGCATTCATGGAGTCGTTGACATGAATAGCCTTGAGACGATCAAGACCAACAACCCTGTCGAACTCGTCCAAAACGCCGTCCAAGTCACCGACTATGTCATATCCGGCATCCCATACATGGCATGTATCCAGGCATACGCCAAGATGCACATCCTTCGACATCTGCGATTCAAACGCATCGATTATGATGCGCAGCTCCTCGAATCTGCCGCCAACCTCGCTTCCCTTGCCGGACATAGTCTCAAGGAGAATCGTCGTGGACGGTGCGCCATCCCACCTCGAGATTATGCGCACCAGCATGGAACTTATCAGCTCCATGCCCTTCTCCGCGCCCTGCCCTACATGACTTCCTGGATGGAAGTTGTACAAAGCACCTGGCGTAAGCTCAAGACGGCGCAGATCATCGGTCATCACCGACTCGGCGAACTCGCGCACACGCGCCTCCGCGCCAGCCGCGTTGAGCGTGTACGGCGCATGCGCAAGGATAGGCCCGATGCCACGTTCTTTCGCGTACGCCGTAAACGCCGCCACATCGCCCTTGTCAACCGGCTTCGCAGCTCCGCCGCGCGGGTTTCGCGTGAAGAACTGGAACACGTTCGCGCCGATTGACTCGGCGGTCTGCGCCATGGCAAGGTATCCGCCGGACGACGACAGATGGCAGCCCACTTTCATACGCATCTCCGCGAAACTGCGCGTCAAACGCCAAACGCCTTGCGGGCGAACTCGTCAAGCTGACCCGTGAGTGTCAGGAAATCAAGCGCCATATAGCGGTCGCGCATGAAGATTGTCTTCTTCGCATCCGCCAGCGACGCTTCAACAGTCGATCCAATCTCTTCGGGCGTCGCAGGCGCGCCGACAACGCGCAGACGGCGCTCGATCTCTGCGGACGGCACTAGCTGAGCCTCAAGCCTAGCGCGTATGCGGGGCCATTCTGCCTTGAACTTCTCTAGCCTGGCCCTTGTAGTCTCGCGGTCCACGAACTTCGCACGCACGGCCTTTGCGCCCAGGTCGGCGAACTTCGTGCCGACGAACGCCGCGACGCCGTCTTTTTCCTGTTCTTCGAGCGGCTTCCAGTTGGCAAGGCACGCCTCGACGTCAAGCTTCGAATAGTCGTACGCGAGAATCTGCTCGTACACGCGGCACATGAAGAGCGTGAACACGCCGACCTGGATTCCGTGAGGCACGATCTCGCCCTTGTACGTGTGGTCGCGCATCTCAAGAAGATGGCTGAATAGATGCTCCGCGCCGGATGCCGGACGCGAACTCTGCATGTCTTGCATCGCAAAGCCGCCGAGCATGAGCCCCTCTACGAACCGCGACAGCGGCTCCGTCTTCATCGCTGCAACACCCTCGGGGTCGCCAATCGCATCCTTAAGCCCGTCCTGCACGGTGTGCCATGAAGAATCATGCCACGGCGTCGCGCCAAGTTCGTATGCGAGAATCCAGTCTGCCCCGGCCGGGACCTTCGCCATGAGGTCGGCGAATCCGCTCGCCGCCATCCACGCTGGCGCCGTGCGCATAACATCAATGTCTGCGACGATTACCCGCGGCGCAGGGCAAGGATACGTCTGCTTGGCTCCCTCCGGACTTCTCAGGGCCGCGCCAAAGCTGGAGTAGCCATCCACGCTCGCCGCAGTGCCGACTGTGAGATACGGTATGCCAAGCTCGCCTGCCGCACGCTTGGTAAGGTCGTTTATGACGCCGCTTCCTACGGCCACAGGCACAATGGCAGAGCCGTTCTTCTCGACTCCAACCGCCTTTATCGCGTCGCGCACCTCATCAACATAATGGTAGTCGGCGTGGAATGTCTTGCCATCTGGTTCGACGATGTGCTCAAGCACTTCGATGCCCGCCTCGCGCAGAAGTCCCTCCACCTTCTCGCCGGCCGCAGCGCGCGTACGCGGATCGCAGATGACGATTGCACGGCTTGCGCCAGGGAAGTGCGCCTTGAGAAGCGGCACCGTTTCAGCTAGAACTCCGTCGCCGATGACGCACGCCTTTGTGTCAGTCGCGCGCTCAAGCGCCTTGTCGATCATTTCCTTTGACATCTCAATTGTCCTTTCCGTTGATTAATTGCACTTCGCCTTGCACGCTGCCTCGGCAGCACGGCGCACTATCGCCTCGTGAGCCCTCTTGAGAACGTCAGGGTTGTACTTGAGGACCTTGCGGTCGTATGTGAGAAGCCCGTTGATCTCAATCTCCACATCTGTCGTCTGCGTGTAGACAGAACCTCCAAGACCCTTGTCCACAAGCTCGCCTAGCTTGTCCATGAGGCCAAGGTACGTCTTCTCCAGGCCTTCGCGGGTCTTCGTGTCCTCTATCCCGCCATAGCCCCAGTTGCCCTTGCCGTCCTTGGGCTCTTTCCAGAGATGGCCAGGCACGGGATGTCCAAGGCCACCGAACTCGCCAAGGAACGTTATGCGCCTGTCGTTGGCAGCAAACATCGTTGGGCCGCGATAGAGGTGCATGTCAACCGTGTCCGCCGCCTCGCACACTCCCGCCGGCTTGTGCTGCGTAGGTACGCGGTTCTCCCACTTCCATCCCTTTGGCAGCAGATGGCCACCTTCCCAGTCCCAGCATCCGCTCGGGCCGTTCACAAGCCGAGTGGGATCATACCGCTTCGTGAAGTCGAGCATGGAATGAGTGAGGAACTCTCCTGGCTGCGACCATCCCTCGTTGTACGGATTCCACATTACAATTGAGGTGAACGGCTGAAGGTCGTCCATCATCTCCTTCATTTCCTGGCGCTCAAGCCAATAGCGCTTTACGGTGCCTGCCTTCATTGGATCGGCCCAGCTGCCAGTTCCACTCGGCAAATCCTGTATGACAAGGATGCCGAGCCTGTCGCACATCGCGTAGTACTGCTGCGGCTCAACCTTTATGTGCTTGCGGAGCATGTTGAACCCGCAGTCCTTCAGAACCTTCACGTCATACTCCATCGCCTCCTCGCTCGGCGGAGTGAGGAGCCCGTCAGGCCACCAGCCCTGGTCGAGCGTGCCGATGAGGAAGTACGGCTTGTTGTTTAAGAAGAAGCGGAGTACGCCCTTTTCGTCCTTGCGCTTCTCGATCTTGCGCATTCCAAAATAGCCCCTGACCTCGTCCTTGCCGTACTTGGCGACAAAGTGATAGAGCTTCGGATTCTCCGGAGACCAGCATTCGAACGTCGTGGGCATGTCGGTAGTAACCTCAACTTCGCCAGCACCGCCGACCTTGTCGAACTCGAAGCGGACCTCGCCCTTGTCGATGTCGGTCACGACCTTGTACGACTTGATGTATTTCTCTGGAACCGTTTCCATCCACACCGTCTGCCATATGCCCGACACGCGCGTGTAGAAGCACCCCTTAGGGCAGAAACTCTGCTTTCCACGCGAATTGACAAAGTCTTCCGTCGGATCCCACACGCAGACGGTGAGTTCGTTTTCGCCCTTCGTCACATAGTCCGTTATGTCGAGCGTGAACGGATTCTGCCCTCCTTCGTGCGGAACGTCCGTGACTTCGTTGTGCCCGATGAACACCATCGTTCGGTAGTCAACGCCGCCGAAGTGCAAAAGAATCCTCTCGCCCGGCTGAGGATTGCACACGATCTTGCGCGTATACCAAAGAAACTCGTCTGGTTCAATTAGACGTCCAACGCCGGAAAGCGCACTCTCAATCGGGAACGGAACGCGAATCTTGCCGTCCCACTTCTCGGGGCGTCCGGGCGTGTTGGTAACGCTGGTCACGGCATAGTCCCAATCGCCATTCAAGTTCGTCCATCCCTGACGCACCATCTGCGGACGCGGATAGCTGCGCCATGCGTTATCGCTCGTGACCTTTTCGCCCCAAGGAGTCATCATCGACGCCGCGCATACGGAAGACGTGGCGAACGCAATGCCAAAAGCGGCAGTTGTAGCTGAATGCAGTATGTTCTTCATTTGTTGTGTTTTTCCCTTATTTGCTGAATCTCACGAAAAATGCGGCGGAATGGAAGTCTGGCTTGACAAGATTCAGCTTCCCGTTCTTGAACGACACCTTGCACGGCGCGAGGTCATGATGGTGATCGAGCAGTGCGCAGGTTGCCCCTGCGTCAGGGGCGACTCCTTTCACCGCTACAGATATGTTGCGCGACGCGCCGCCATAGTCAACCACAAGAAGAGCCTTGCGCCCGTTCTCGCCCTTGACGGGGAAGAGCGTAATCGAGCCTTCAGATTCGCTCGCGCAGATCGTCGAATACCCCTTCACTATGTCGCCAAACAGCTTCAATGCATAGAATACCTTGTACTTTCGCTGCAGCTCGTCCTTGAAGCCCCACGCGCCTGTGTGTCGGCAGCCATAGAAGTACGCCTGCGTCATCTCAGAGCGCTCCATGTTCGCAAGTGCAGCGAGCGCGAAGCATGCGCTACGGATGCCGTTGTGGCTGTCCGGGCCCTCCCATATGCGCGCCTTGACCGCAGGGTCGGAGCATCGCTGCATTTCACCCCAGTCATAGTTCTCGCCGAAATAGTGCCACTCGTTGAGAATCAGTTCGCACTTCGTGAAGCCATACGAGTCACAGAGCTTCCGACCGAGCGCCGCCTCGCGCGAATACTGCATCGGGTCGCGTCTGTAGCCGTGCCAGGATATAAAATCCGGCGCAACACCCGCGTCTCGGCAGGCGGAGAGGATGTCGTTCAGCCAAACAGTGGTGAACGAGCAGAGCGCTGGCCCTCCGACCTTTATGGTGTCGCCAAACTCCGACTTGAGCCGCTTGAGCACCGTGACGTAGAATTTGACAAACTGCGCACGGCACTCCGCCCGCTTTGCGGAATTCGGCTTGTATTCCTCTTCGGTGATCCCACCGGGCGGCGTCCACATGTTCTGGATGCCCTCCGGCTCGTTCCATATCTCCCAGTACTTGATGCCCCATTCGTAGCCATTTGCCCAGCCACAGTTGTAATGGCGAACCGTAGCGGCGAAAATCTCGGCGATCTTGTCGAAGTCGTCCGGCACGGTAGTGTTGAAATGCACCTTGAGACCTGAATGCTCGATGGACGTGCCAAGCCGAAAGAACACGTCAAGCCCAGCCTCCTCGCGCGTGCGCTTCAGCAGATAGTCAGTCGGCCCGAAATTGTAGTTCTTCGGATCGCCCACGTCAAGGTGCATGAGCGGGAAGATGTGAAAATAGTCGCACACGCGCTGGTTTGGGTTTATTAACGCCCAGTCGTGCGTACGGGCGTACTTGAAGCCCATCGACTTGACATCGGCGAGATCCTGCGCCGTCTGGGAGCAGATCGTCGGCCCGAAACCTGACGAATGTATTTCGGGTCTGACTGGCCCAACGTCTTTCAAGAAGTCGACTGTCAGCACGGTCGCGAGAAGCAGTGTTTCTACCATGTACGTTCCTTAGTTTTGTTTGCCAAATGCACGTGGGTTGCATTATATCAAATTTCACCGTTGAAAGGCAAAGGGAAATATGGTATACTGTACAACGTTCGTTTGGAAAAAGCGGGCGTAGCTCAATGGCAGAGCTCCAGCCTTCCAAGCTGGCTACGAGGGTTCGATTCCCTTCGCCCGCTC
>CACYCL010000130.1 GCA_902772905.1 uncultured bacterium
CGTGATCGTGTGCGAACCTGTCTCAACACGTTTCCACACGTCGCCCATGGCGTTCCACACGGCCTCGCCGCCGATGGACGCCCATACATTGCCTGCGGCATTCGTCTGCACGTCTAGCGTGATGACAGCCGGCGCATCCGAAAGCTCGTAGCTGATGGTGACGAGGCGGTCGCTCGCCTGGGACATCGTGACGGACGTTACCTCTGGCACTGCGCCCGATGCGAACTGAACTGCTACTGCAGCAACGCCAGCAGCCGTTATCTTCTTGACGGTATTTTTCATGCTCGTTTTCCTTTTTAAGTGCGTTCAAGTGATGTAGTTACATAATGCATATTACCAATCCACAAGCCTTGTCAGAACGAAGCTTGGTGCCCTCTGACTCGTGCCACGTGCGGTAGCGGGCTTCAAGCGAATCCGCCGCCGTTGGCGCCGTGCGCACACCCGTCTCCAGCGATATGCCGGACGAGGGGACAGCACGGGAACCTTCCGTGGCCGCAGCCACAGGGTCTCCAGATATGATGAACTGATAGGCGTCGGCCAACGCCACCAGCGGAATGAGCAGAATTGCAGGCACTCCGATTATCAGCAGTCTTTTCATTGTTTTTGCCTCCTTGTTCAAGAGTCGCTATCCACGTATACCAGACGGGCGATGCGTATTTCGTTCGAATGCGTGTCACCGGGGAAGAACATGGGACCAGTGAACTTAACGAGCGCCTTTATCTCGAACGTGTTACCGTTCATGCCCGGAAGACTGATCGGAAGCTGCACCGTCCACGCACGTGTCGCATAGAGGTAGAAGCTCCCCTCCGGCAGCGTCACGCGGCCAAGGGAGTACCATCGATAGCCTCGACCCAGCGGCTTTTCCCATCGCTTCGATGCGATGCTTCGCCTGCTGTCCGGATTGTAGGCGCCAAGCGCAAACGGCAGGCTATAGTACTTGCTGTCGGACACCTTGACACGTATGACCGTCTCGCCGCCAGAGAGCGGATCGCCAAGATCGGGATCTTTCACATAGTCGATATGCCTGCGGTCCCTGATCGCGAAACCCCTGCCGCCCGCCGGGAAATCGAAGAACGGACTGTCGGACACGCCTTTTTCCGGCGGATGCTTCGCGCCGAACCTGCGACGTATCTCCACCAGCCGCCCAAAGCTAGAATAGGCGCGCTCGACGCGCTTCTCCCGTTTCGCATCGCCCTTCACGCAGTCCGCCGCCGCCTTGAAGATGCGCTCCACCTCAGCAAGGTCGTCATCGGAAATGAAATTGAATTCGCCTAGCGTCGGAAACCACGCGATGAACGCCTTGCGCTCCCTGCGGCGACGGTCGATGAGCCGCCTAGCCTCCAGAACCTTCTCGCCCGCCGCGCCGTAGTAGCGAGACATGAAATCGCCGATGATCTCCTCGGCATTCTGGAACGGGTTCTCCAGCGCCTTGCATTCAAGACGGAACTTGAGTTCATACATGTCGGAACATTCGGGCGTTTCGTGCTCTATCAGAAAACCCTTCACGCCGTTGTCGGCGTAGAATCGGTATTTGTCGAGCAGGCTGAATTCGTTCGGGAACGGATAGCCCGTGTACACGCCGAATGTAATGCCGTATTCCCAGACGAAGAGGTTCTTCGTGAAATTCTTCCAAGCCAGAACTTGGTCGTGCATGAAACGGTTGTCCTCGTCTAGGATGCCCGCCGCCATGTTCTGGCGCGTGTTGCACAACTTCACGACAACGTTGTCCGCCGCACGTACGCCGTTGGACGGCGCAGGCTCGGAATGAAAGTAGGCGAAGGTCGAGAACAGCAGACCGGGGTGCCCCGCCGCCGCTTTCTCCGCGATGGCGTTGACGAAATTGAGCTGCCGCCCGGAATGACCGAATTTCGCCGTCGCCGCCGCGCAGTTGGAACAGGTGCAGAAGTTCCTGTTGTCGTTCATAGAGATGTCGTATATGCGCGGCGCGGGAACGCCCTTCGCCGCCGCATTCGCCTCGCCCTGCGCAACGAACTCCTCCAGGCGGCGCGAGAACTCATCCACCAGCCCCGGACACGTCAGGCACATCTGCGCGACGGACTGCCCGCCCCTGCGCTCGCCGTTGACGAGCGCATACCATTCGGGATGTTCCCTGCCGTGCCTGGCAAACGGCAGATACCTGTCCCACGTATGGCAATGGTACGGCGGACCGTACTCGAATCCGCCGCCCAGCTCCGCCGGAATGCGCGAGTCGCCGTTGCCGTTGAGACGGTTGCGCACGGCTGTGCGCGGGTCGGATGTCTCCGTGCGGTAGATGTCGCGGTACATGAAGAACGGCTTGCCTCGCCGATCGAGCGAACCGAACTTGAGCGGTTTCGCGGCTGGCACGTCCTCGTCGCCGTCCATCCACCATCTTACGCCGCAGTCGTCCTCAAGGAAATGATAGACTGCATACAGCGTACCGCGCGTACCACCGCCGACGAGCACCACATCACGCCCGAACGACTTGATACACCATTCCTCGTCCGCAAGGGAATCTGGGGACAGACCCTTCGCGCGCGCAAACGCCGTGTCGCCGACATGGAATACCGCCGCGCGCCAGCCAATCTTCACCTTGCGGTTCTCGGAACAAAGACCGAGATAATGGTCAAGCTCCGCGACAGCGGTCTTCTCCCACTCCTTCGGCTCGTCCGGACCGCGCAACTCGAACTCGCTGGAGCAGCCGGCGAGCAGCACGGCCGCTCCAGCGGACAATGCACTGACTGCAAACCACCCTCTTACCATATCCACCCCTTGAAAACCGGCTCTCATTCCAGTTCCCCTCCCCGCTTCATGACCCACACGAAATCGCGACGAACCCCGCGACCATTATGAACGTGCCAGCCGCCAGACAGGCGCGCGTCTTCGCGCCCGTGCCCTTCCACTCGCCAAGCGCAATGCCGAACAGCGTCGAAAACAGTATCGTCGAGGCCATCATGACGGCAAACGAAATGTACTTCAGCTCGCCCATCAGCGGCTCGCCGGCCTTGGTGCACACGAACTGCATCACCCAGATCACGCCAATCGCCGCGCAGAGGGACAGATTGCGCAAAGAAAGCCTCGCGTAGTCCGAGAACGTCTTGTTCTTCAGATGCTGCCGCAGGCACCATGCGGCCTCCACGACGAACCCGCCCCAGAGAACGACCATGATGACCGGCATCCCCCTCCAGCACTGCGCGGCGCCTGCCGCGACCGCCGCCCGCTCGATGCACTCCGCGCCCTGAAGGCCGAAGTTCATGCCGCCCGAGAACACGCCGGCCACGGCGGCGGTGACGACTCCCTTCCTGAAGTTGAACTCCGGGACGGCCCTGCGCTGCTCTTCAATCGGCATTTCGCGCTCCTTGAGGCGCCCGGCCAGCCCGACGAACACAATGCCGACGAGCGACATCGCCACGCCGCATAGAACAACTATGGCACCGGCGTCCTTCACGAGGTCGCCGGCGTGGCCAGTGACAACTGGAGGTATCAGCGTACCCGTCGCCGCGCACAGTCCGCACCCAATCGCAAGCCCCAGCCCTATGCCGAGATAACGCACCATGAGTCCCCAAGCGAGCGCGCCAACGCCCCACATCATGCCGAAGGCGGAGCAGCGCAGCAGGACGGACAACGGCGCGGACATTGCGACGCTCCAGAAGTCGGGAACCGTGAAATGGCAGATCACCGGCGGGCAGACGACGAGGCCGACGAACACATAGACGAACCACCACGTCTCGTACGCCCAACCCTTCACGCCACGCGCGGGCAGAAGGAATGTCGCGCCGGCGAGTCCGCCGGCTGCGAATGTCAACATTCCGAGAAACGCGCTCATCTCCCGAAGATCCGGCGGAAGTGGTCGAGAATCATCGCTACGCCAGCGTCGCCGGTCTCTTTCGACGCCTTCAGCGCGGACTGCGCGTACCACGCCGTCTTGTCGAACTCGTCCATGTTCACCGTGTCGGGGCAGAGCGACATCATGAGCGACGTCTCGCCCTCGCCGGCGTGGTCGAAC
>CACYCL010000131.1 GCA_902772905.1 uncultured bacterium
ACGGAAGATTCGGTCTTGCGGCTTGAATCCTCGCAGTCGGACGACGGCAAGTGCGACACGGAATTCGGCAACGCCGCCGTCTGGGACTTGGGAGGAAAGACGCTCACCATCCAGTTCGTTACAGCCAGCACAGACCTCATGTTGGGCAGGGACAGACAGGTAAAGCCGATCTTCAGAAATGGCATCATTGATGCGCACAACCAGCTCGGGCATTGGCTTGACTACGGTGTTGACGCCACCAACAACGTCTGCCTTAAGTTTGGCATGAAGAGTGTGCGGCAATACGGCGATTCAAAGGTGCAGGATTACGTCAACGACATCCCGGCTGGACTTGTCGCTGGCGGCAGCTACATGATGTCCATTTATGGGACCTACACGCCAAATTCCGATGTCGGCTACAATCTGCGGCTCATGAACGGCGCAACAATCAACCTCGGCGGCAGGAGTGACGCGTGGTCGACCGATCTTCGCTACAACCACACCATGGCGTTTGAAGAAGGAGCCACAATTAGCATAGACTTCGGCAAGCGGCATCTTGAACAGGACGAGAAGGTCGTATCCTGGAGTTCGGTTCCGTCTGGTGTCAAATTCGTCGACGCGGCGAAGCGCAGAAAGTGGAGCCTGATTGTCGCAGGCGATGGCATATATGTCCAGCGTGGGTTCGTGTTGACGATAAGATAGTTGATTCCATTGTTGTTGGCATGAGAAGAAGAGAGTTCATTGAACTGTCTGCGGCGGCGGTCTGCAGCGGGATCGGCTCGGTTGGCTCTGCGCACGCAGCGGTTTCTGATGTTCGCGGACGCGTGACCGCCGATGGCAGGGGACTGGCGAATGTCGTGGTTTCCGACGGCTTGCGGTGCGTCCGCACTCGTGCGGACGGCACATTCCGTCTGCCGTGGCGCGAGGGCGCGCGTTTCGTAGCCGTGTCTGCGCCGTGCGGCTACCAGATGAAAGACTGGTATCGGCGGATAGATCCTGCCGCGACGCATGACTTCGCTCTTGAAAGGGCGGCGTCTGGCGGTGCGAAGTGCGGATGCCGGTTTGTGCACATAACCGACACCGAAATCAGCGACACGGGAAGCTGGAACAGACAGTGGATCGAAGAGGTGCGTCGCATCGCATTGTCCGAAGGGTGTTCGTTCATCGTGCATACGGGCGACATCTGCTATCTCAAGGGAATGAAGGCCCATGCCGAGCTGATGACGACTGCAACGATGGGCTTGCCAATGCTGTACTGCATAGGCAACCACGACCTTGTTGCCGGTGACTACGGCGAAAAGGCGTATGAGGATCTTTTTGGGCCGTGCAGGTATTCCTTCAATGCGGGCGGTGTGCATTTCCTCGTGGCGCCGATGACCGAAGGCTGGGATTTCAAGCCCGAATACAACGAGGACGAGATCGCCGACTGGATTCGCGCAGACCTTGCGTTGATCGACAGACGCCAGCCCGTGATGGTCTTCAGCCACATGCTCTTCCATGCGAAGAACGAGCGCGAGGCGGGACTTGTGATCGGCAGGAAGCGTCCGCTCGACCTGCGCAGCGTCTGCAACTTCAAGGGCTTCGTATACGGCCACGTACACAACACCTACACGAGCGGCAACGGCGGCGTAACGTTCATGTGCTCGACCAATCCAAACATGGGCGGCGTCGACCATTCGCCGGAACTTGTGCGCGTGGTAGACGTGAAGCCGGACGGGACGTTCGTCGCCGAGAACCACTATGGGCGCAGTCCGGCTCGGACATGGCCGACCTCTCGCTCCGGGGCCGCCTGGGAGCGAAAGCTGCCGTCCCCCGTCCTGTTCTGCACTCCGCTCGTTTTTGACGGAAGAGTGTTCGTCGGCACTACGGATGACGAAAATCGCGGTACCGGACTTGTCGTGGCGTTCGACGCAAAAAGCGGCGCGGTTGTCTGGAGGCGAAAGGTCGCCAATTCCATCAAGAACCGTATGGCCGTGGCAAGCGGAAACGTCATAGCGCAGGATGCAGGCGGCTGTGTCTACGCCTTTTCGGCGGCAAGCGGACGAACGGCTTGGAAGCTGCAGCTGCCGTATGATGTCCAGGTTTTGACTTCGGCAGTCGTGGCGTCGGAAGATGGCCGCACGGTGTATGTCGGCGTTGGGAGCAGATTTAGCGTTGTCGACGCCGCGACCGGCGAAGTGAAGTGGCGCAATTCCGCCTGGACGTGCGAACCCGTAGCTGGCGGAGCGGGAATCGGTGGCGGCAAAATCGTGTGGTCGGCGAACTGGGACGGCCTTGAATGCAATGACGCGGCGTCAGGGGCGCGGCTGTGGCGGCTGGAAGGCAAGCCCTGGCGTTTCCCCGGCTCCGACCCGCTGGTGCGGAACGGCAAGGTTGTCGTTGCAAGCTACTGGCATATAGGCGAGGTAGATATTGCGACGGGTCAGGCGCTTCGCGTCAAGGAACTCGGCGATGTAGCCGCGTTGCCGTCAGGGACTATGCTGTGCGCCGGCGGAAGGTATCTTTTCGGGACGCTCGACAGCGGACTTTTGTCTGTTGACGCAGGTTCGCTAGACGTTGTCTGGCGAGCATCCGCAGACAAGTCGCTTCTGGCAATCGGCGCATATCGCAGGGCCGGGCGAATGGTGAACACTTCGCCAGTTCTGGCTGACGAGTCCACGGTCTGCGCCGCCTGCGCTGACGGCATCATTCACTTCTGGGATGTTGCGACCGGAGCCGAAAAGCGCAGAATCGCAACTGGGGCGCCGTATCTTGCCGGTGCGGCGGTTGCGGATGGGCGGCTTTTTGCGGCGGACATGGCGGGTTTCGTGAGGATGTTTGCAATATGAATAAAATGATGTGGTGTGTGCTTGTGCACCTCGGACGAAACTTCTGCGGCGACAACCCTGCCGCCACGAAGATGGATTTTGACGAGGACATCTGGAGGGAGGCGACGGAGCGCATGAAGGCCGGCGGAGTCAACACGTTGGTTCTTGACCTCAGCGAAGGCGTCGTGTATCCATCGCATCCAGAGCTTGCGATAGAGGGCAGCTGGCCTGCGGACAAGCTGAAGGGCGAAATAGCGCGGTTGCGCAGGATGGGCATAGAAGTCGTGCCGAAGCTGAACTTCTCGACGTGCCATGACACGTGGCTCGGAGAATATGGCCGGATGGTTTCGACGAAAGTCTATTACCGCGCTTGCCATGAGATCATAACCGATGTGTTCAGCATATTCGGGTCGCCGCGACTCTTCCATCTCGGCTACGACGAGGAGACGGCGTCCAACCAAAACGGCTATCTGTATTCCTGTGTGCGCCAAGGCGAACTATGGTGGCATGACTTCCTGTTCTTCGTGAGGAATGTGGAGCGACGCGGCGCGCGGGCGTGGATATGGAGCGACTATTTCTGGGACCACGAGTCGGAGTTTCTGAAGCGAATGCCGCGTTCGGTGCTCCAGTCCAACTGGTACTACGGACGTCGATGGGAAGGGGAGCCGCCGGAGCGTCCATACGAGGCTAAGCGACTTGCCGCGTTCGAGAAGCTCGACAAGGCGGGTTTCGATCAGGTGCCGACAGGGACTAACTGGGTTCCGCCGTATTTCGCGAAGGGCGACACAAACGACGCCAACTTCTCTGGTCTAGTGAGGCACTGCCGCTCTCACGTCGATCTACGTCGGCTGAAGGGTTTCATGAACGCGTCGTGGTCTTCGGTGTTGAACGAGAGCAGACGCAGGAGAGTGTTTGATTCCATTGATCAGGTCGCGGCAGAGGCCGGGAAATGGCGGACATGAAAAAACATGCGCAATCCATTTAAGTTTGAAATGATGCTGTCGGTCGCTTGCCTGCTGGCGGCGGTAGAGGTGCTTGCAGGGGATGGTCTGGAGGCAGGATTCCGCGCCCCGCCGCCAAGAGCGCGTCCGCAGGTGTGGTGGCACTGGATGAACGGCAACGTCTCCAAGGACGGCATCACCGCCGATCTGGAGGCGATGAAGGAGATTGGCATTGGCGGCGCGCACATCATTGATGTGGACTATGGAACGCCGGAGGGGCCGATTCGGTTCAACACCGCTGCTTGGTTCGACCACGTGCGTTGGGCGGCGCAGGAGGCGAAGCGTCTGGGACTTGAGCTGGGGATGGCCAACTGCAGCGGCTTTTCATCGAGCGGCGGCCCGTGGGTGACCCCCGCCGATTCCATGAAACGGCTAGTCTGGACGGATCAGCACATTTCAGGGCACTGCCACCACAAGGGTCTCATACCACCGCCGGCAGAGACGCACGGCTTCTACCGCGATGTTGCGACTGTTGCTTTCCGGACGCCGTCGGTGGTGCGGTTGAAGGATTTAAAGGCAAAGGTTTCGTGCATGGTGGGTGGTCGGATTGTCGATGCCGTACCGCTCACGGACGGCGACCTCGCAACGGGCGTCGCGTTCGGGCGGCGGAGCGGGGTTGGCAGCCCCGAGCCGCTATGCGTGACGATCGATTTCGGCAAGCCGTTTGCCGCCACGATGCTCGGCCTCTGTCTGGACAGCGGCGGTTGGTCCGCGACATGCCCGGTCTTGGTGGAGGCCAGCGACGACGGCGCCGCCTGGCGCGCGATTCTGGAGCGGACGATCTACACGCGGCTTTCCGGCAAGGTGGACGGTGCTCTTCGCAATCTCATGCTGCCGAACGAGCCATCGCGCCTCTATCGCGTGTGGCTGCGCCCCGGCGCAACGCCGGACTGTCAGCTGCATGAAATAGACCTGGGGCGCTGGGGTGGACTTTCCGATCTGCCGGTGAAGACTTTCCGCATGAAGGCCGAACACGCGCAAAACGCAGTCCTGTCCGACACGGGATGGGCTGGCGCGGCCGAGACGGTCCCGCTTGACGGCGTAATCGACCTTTCTGACAGAATGGCGGCGGACGGCACTCTGGATTGGGAGGTTCCGTCGGGCGAATGGCGTGTTTTGCGCATAGGCTGCGCGGCCATAGGCAAGAAAACATTGCCGACCACGCCCGGCGGTGCAGGGCTGGAGACGGACAAATTGGATGCATCGGCCACCCGGCGGCACTTCGATGCGTACATGGGACGGCTCCTGAAAGAACTCGGCCCGCTGGCGGACGTGCTCGACACAATGCTCATCGACAGCTATGAAGTAGGTCCGCAGAACTGGACGGTGGGGCTGGAGCGGCTGTTCCGCAAGCGGTTTGGATACAGCATTGTGCCATATCTTCCCGTGTTCGCGGGATACATAGTTGGTGGTGTCGAAGCCAGCGAAAACGCATTGGCTGACTTCCGCCGTCTTGTCTCGGACCTCTTCGCCGAGAACTACGCCGGGGAGATGGCTCGGCTTTGCCATGCGCACGGGCTTACGCTTTCGCTGGAGCCGCACGGCGACTGCCCGACCGACGATCTCCAGTACGGACAGAATGCGGACATCAACATCGGCAACTTCTGGGCGGGATCTGTGGCGAGGGTCAATCCGGACGTCGAAAAGCTCGTCTCATCCATAGCGCATGTGTGGGGGCGGCGGTATGTCGGTTCCGAGGCGTTCACCGCGGCGCCAAAAGGCTGGCTGCAGACTCCGTTCACGCTTAAGGCATCGGGCGACCGTGCCTACTGCATGGGCATCAATCGTGTGATCTACCACCGCTATGCCCATCAGCCATGGACAAATCCAACCTATGTGCCGGGCATGACAATGGGGCCGTGGGGCATGCACTTCGAACGGACGCAAACCTGGTGGCGGCAGGCGAAGGACTGGGTC
>CACYCL010000132.1 GCA_902772905.1 uncultured bacterium
GCGGACATCCTCGGCGTCTCGCTTGAAACCATCAAAGACCATATCAAGAAGATACTTGTCAGGATGGGTGTCTCCTCGCGCACCGAAGCCGCCTCCCTCGCCGTCAACCTGCAGCTGGTAACAGGCTGAAAGGTTGAGAAACCGAGGTGCTATATCGAGGTGCTGAAGGAGGAGCCGGAGAGCGAGCAGTCCGCGTCTCTCGTCTCGCCCTCCGGTCGCATCGAGTTTCGCAACGTCCGCTTTCGCTATCCCGGTACGGAAAGGGACGTGCTGGACATACCCTCGCTCGTCATCCCTGCCGGTAGCGTGTGCGCGTTTGTCGGGCCGTCTGGCGGCGGCAAGTCCACCATCGCCGCGCTCGTTCCGAGGTTCTACGATCCGAGCGCAGGGGAGGTGCTGCTGGACGGAGTGGACACGGCGAAGATTGCGAAGCGTACTTTGCGCGGCGCAATCGGGATGGTGGCGCAGCGACCGTTCCTCTTCGACGGCACCATCCGCGAGAACCTGCTTCTCGGCGATGCGTCGGCAGACGACGCACGGCTCATGGATGCGCTTGCCGGGGCGAACCTGCGCGATTTCGTGGAGTCTCTGCCGCAGGGACTCGACACGTCCGTTGGCGAACGCGGCGTGCGTCTTTCAGGCGGGCAGGCACAGCGCATAGCGATTGCGCGCGTGTTCCTGAAGAATCCGCCGATTCTCGTCCTTGACGAGGCCACTAGCGCACTCGACACGTTTTCCGAAGCGGCGGTGCAGGACGCGCTTGGACGCCTCGCCAATGGCCGCACCACCATCATCATCGCCCATCGCCTCACGACCATACGCCATGCGACGCTCATCTGCTACCTTGAAGGAGGCCGCATAGTGGAGTCAGGCTCGCACGAAGAACTGCTCGCCCTTGACGGACGCTACCGTGCGCTCTGCTCGCTCGCCAGCGGCGAGGAGGCCTGAGCCGCCGCCCGACTTACCGCAGAAGCATGACCGCGCCCGGCACGTACGGAACGAGGTAGCCGTTGCCGTCGAGCACCGCGCGCCCCTTCGTCTGCCCGTCGATTAGCCAGCGGATCGCGCGCTGCTGAGCCGCCGTGAGCCCGCTCGCGCTGGTTCCGAAGCGGATTGCGGTCTTTGCAGCCGGACCTGTTATCGTGAGCCGCTTGCCCTCGCCCCAGCTTAGCGCCGACGAGTCGGCGAACGCAAGCGACGAACCTGCGGAGACCGTGATTGCGCTGTCGTCTGCAACGGACAGCGAGCCAGCCGCGTTCGCGCTCGTCCCTGCGTCCAGCGCACCGCCCGCAAGCGTCATGTTGATGTTGGCGTTGAGCGCGTTGTTCGCGCCGAGAAGCAACGTTCCCTCCACGATGGAGACGGCGCCCGTGTAGCTGTTCGCCGCACCGAGCCGCACCGTGCCTGCCCCCGTCTTCTCGATTGGACGCCCAGCGAAGATGCCGCTGTTCTGCGTAAAGTTCGCCAGAGCCCCGTTGAGGTAAAGGTCAGGCGATGCATCGCCGGTCACGTCCGCGACGTTCAGCTTCCAGGGATTGTCATACGCCTCGCTGGCGGGTATGCTTGCAGAGCGCAGGACGCATATCGGCGGCTCGATTCGCACCGCAGAGTCTCCGGCGACCGTGATGGCAGAAACTGCATCAGTTCCCTCGTTGCCGATCCTGAACGCGTCGCCTGTGACGAACGCGCCGTCGGAAAGCGCAAGGTGCGTGAGGTAGCCAAAGTCCTGAATGTTGTTTCCGGTGCCGCCAGCGATGGATACTTCAGAGCCGCCCGTTGCGTTGATTCTTGCCTGCGCTCCATTGCTGCGGAAGCGACCGAACCTCAGCAGACTCCCTTCGGTGACGTTTACCGTAGACTTTCCTAGGATGCCAACCTCGGAATCGCCCGTAGCGTCCACGTAAAGCTTAGCTCCGCCTTTCATCGTCGTCTCAAGACCTTCCACGTTCGGCAAGGTGCCTTTCGCCTTGAGCACGACAAGCGCGCCGTCGATCTCCGTGCCGTCATTGTAGCTGTTGCCTGCGCCCAGCGTCACCGACGTATCCGTCGCGTTAGTATAGGTTGCCACAAGGTTTGCGCAAAAGTACGAAGAGGGAGAAGAGATGGCGGCCGTTCCGGAGCCTGCCTCGAAATCAAAGCCGAAATACAAATCCCAGCCATCCTTCGCGCCATTTCTCTGGTAGGCGCCGCCCACCTTGCGGCATGTGATGTCGTTGCCTTTCTGCGCGAATTCGTACAGCATGCATTTCACGTACTTGTTGTTCTCATCGTCCTTGATCTGAAACTGAACCCGCAACTTGTCCGCGCCAGTGTGCCGGAAGAAGAACGGCGTCGCCCACGGGTAGGACTTGTTATTCATGCTCGTGGGGCCGACCTTTGCGTTGACAGCGGTCCAGGCCGACAGATTGGCGTTCTGGAAGATGACCGTCTCGTTGTCCGGAAGGGTGCCGGAATACGTCAAGGTTCCGCCCGCTGGATTGACCGTTCCCTTGATGACTACCTTGCCTGCCGTGGCCGCTCCGGCTGAATCGGAGATTCCGCCGTTCAGCGTCTGGTGCGTATGCGCTATCTCAAGCGTTGCCCTGTAGTTGACGATTGCATCGCTGTACGTTCCGCCGCCGAGCGTTCCGCCGTCGAGGGCGATGGTTCCCATGTTGTCCACGCGCGAGGAGCCGGTGTACGTGTTGTCGGCGGCGAGTTCCACGCGCGAGCCAAGGTGCAGCGCGCTCACGCCGTAGCTTGCCGTGCCGTTGCCGTAGAAGAGCGTCGAGTCCTTTGCCTTCGGCGCAGTGCGGAAGTCCACGCCACGGCAGTCCACGCCGACGTCGTCTATGTACATGGCTTTTGTCACCCGTGCATGGATGTCGGCTCCGACCTGCGTAAGCTCTACGAACACGCACTTGGTGTAGCTCATCGAGCCGTCGTTCCTGCCGCCGTACCACTGCATCTGCGCGGTGAGCGTGGAACCGTTGTTCTCCACGAAATACGACTGCTGCGGCGTGCTCTTCACTCCGACTGAGTCGCCGAAGGCCGTGGCGGTGAGATTCGTGATGCCGTCAAGAGAGGCGTTGGCCACAAGGAGCTGGGCTGTCGCCTGGATGACGCCCGTCATGTCGGGATTGTACAGCATGTTGGCCACGCGGAAGCCGTTGCTTCCGGCTATGGGGCACTCGAAGCGCGCCCGCCCCGTGCGCATCACAACCTCTGCGGCTCCGATCATCGTGACCGTGCCGCCCTTGAAGGTGACCGTCCGCCCCTGCATCGTGAAGTGGCTCGCCGTAACGCCGGAAGCTGCAACGTTGATGGTCTGCGCAGTATCGTTCGTGAACACCGCCCGTGCGCCCGGCACCCACGCCGTCGCCTCGCCGCTCTCCGTCAGCCAGTTGGCCGTCTCGCCGTCCCATGCATCGCCGCTTGCGCCGTTCCAGTA
>CACYCL010000133.1 GCA_902772905.1 uncultured bacterium
TCCCTGAGCGTCACCGTCGCGCCGTCCATGATGGATATCTGGACGTTCTTCTTGAGCTCGCCGGTCAAGATGATGCCGTCGCCCATGCGCGTGCTGTATTCAAGCTTCGCCAGGTCGACAGGGTCCGCCAGGACGCCCATGGCGATTCCAACCGCCGCCGTGATTGTTGCCAGTAGTCTTTTCATTGTCTGTTGCCTTTCCTTTCAAGCCGAACTGAGATTGTGCGTACCAAAAATCATGTTGCCAGTGAAAGTTCCTTCGTCAATTCTTTGTACTCGGCCAAGGATGCTACGTCGATTCCCCTTAGCACGTCCGCATAGTCCTTGAGCAGTCGTGTCCTCGTCTGCTCAACTATCTGCGGAATCCCGTTGGCCTTGGCGAACCTGACGACGTCGGCCATGGAACGGAGCATGTCGCGTAGCTTGCGGCAGTCGTTCGCCTTCCAGTCAATCGCCTTGTGCCCCACGCGATAGCGATACGCAATCACCGGCATGGCATAGAACTTCCCCGCCGCGGCCATGGCGCGCACCATGAACGGCGGATCCTGATACCGCGAGACGGGCGGAAAGCGCACTCCGCCGGAAATCAGCATTTCCCGGTCGAATATGAAAAGCTGATAGCAGAAGTCGAATGGATTTTTTCGCCAGTCCCTTATGCCTTCGTCCGCGAACTGCCAATGCGGCGGGCGGTCGACGGCGTGGGTCTCCTCGTCCATGCGCTCAAGCGAACCGCATGCGGCCTTGAGGCCATGACGCCTTGCCGACGCATACAGCACCCGGAGAGACTGCGGATCCGGCAGAAGGTCGTCTGGGTCGGCAAACGACACGAACTCGCCTCTCGCCCGCTCAAGCGCGTTGTTTCGCGCCGCCGACGCGCCGGAGTTGCGCTGAAGGAACACGCGCACCCGGCTGTCGCGCTCCTTGTACTGCTTCAATATCTCGACGGATGCGTCCGTCGAACCGTCATCGACGCAGATGACCTCGATCTGCTTCAACGTCTGGCCCAGTATTGAATCGAGGCATTCCGACAACGTCTTCTCCGCGTTGTACACCGGGATGAGCACCGACACGGCAACCGAGCCCGGCGGAATCGGAGGAAGCGTCGGCGGCGGCACCTGCCCGGCGGTCTTTGAAGCTGCGGCCTCGGATGCCTGACGCCTCAGTGCCCGAACCGACCTCTTGCGCCGCGCCTTTTCCGCCTCCCAGTAGCTTTTGCTGCGGCTAAGCCGACGGCATATCTCGTTCAGCTTGCCGAACAGCTTCTCGAACGAATGGAAGAACGTATACCGCAGCCCGTTTTCATGCAGGCACAGGATTCCGCCCCTCAGTTTGCGCACTGGCCAGGACACGACGGGCGCGACGCGCATCGGGAACCTGAATGCATAGCACTCGTAGAGCAGGCGCGTAAGCAACTCGGCCTCATCTCCATTGGCGGCGATGATGCCGTTCCATGTACGGTCGTTGTTGTTCTCGCCGACATTGATGTCAACCAGCGCCGCGGACTGCGTACCGGGGATGGTCTCCAGCCTGGCCTTCCCGTAGGCCGTGATGTACTTGACGGGGACGCGGTTTGCGAGAAGATGCCACTTCAGCCACAGATCGTCGGCGGTAGGCGCAAGCTTTCTTATTCCGTCGATGTCGAACGCTTCCGGCGGCAGCGAATTCGGCGGGAATATAGTGCCACCCCCCGTCGTAGCCAGAATGAGAGGGCTCGCCTCGTTGACGATCTTGCGCTCCTTCATCCATTCAAGGTACGGGGCGAAGGTCTTCTTGCGCGTCATGGCGACGGTGTGCGACCTCAGGCACGTGACGACGTGCGGATTCCTGTGGTAATGGACCATCAAGTCACGCAGCATAGTGTCGGGGTAGACGATGTCGTCGTCGACCAAAACGATGGCCGCGTCGGGGAAGTCCTTGAACGCCCTGTAGTACTTCTTGTGCGACCCGATGTCGCTTGTGTACCGCACCTCGAAGCGGGGATCCCGCTCCAGCCGAAGCTTGAGCAGGTGCGGCAGCTGCCTGTCTGGAAACTGTTTTTTGGAAAGATACAGCACAACCTTGTCTGGCCGACGCGTCTGGCGCAGCATGTTGTCGATCACCTTGTAGACGAGATTTATGCGTTTGGGCCACGAGGTGAGCGAAACGACGATCTTTTCCGACGGGGAGTCGGACGGCCCGAACTGTTCGTCAAGGAATGCGAGCGGCATCGTCATGATGGCGAGCGCCCTCGCCCAGTTGGTCTTTGAAAACACCTCCCCCCGCAGTTCTCCTCGCTTGAACGCGGCGCGGAGATCGTCCGAAAAGCGCATGATGAACTCGCCTCTGAATTCCGCGCCGATGCGGTGCAGCGTGCTCCAGTAGGAAAAGAACATCTCGCGGCCGCACTCGCCGGCAAACGCCTGCATCGCGTCGCCGTGCGCCGCCAGCCTTTCGCGAATGAAATCGAACTCTCTGCATACAGCGAACGCCTTGCCCTTGCTGTTGATGGACGAATTGGGGTTGTCGCGACGGTAGAGATAGAAATGCTCCTGGAGAAAATGCATCCTCTTCGCCAGGAAATTCGTCTGCATGAGGAAGCCGATATCCTGATACGAAGCGCCGGGCGTCTCGTTGAACCGGATGTTCTCGCCTTTGAGGAATTCGCGCCTGTAGAGGTTGCCGCAGATGATGGAAAACTGGACTGCCCGCCTGTCCGTTCGCGGATCAACGGTCTTGCCGTACAGGTCCGGGTTGGGCGTGCACGGCATCACGGTACGCTCGCACTGCGGATCGGAAAGCTCGCCGGTGAAGCGGACGTAGTCGGCCTTGACGACGTCTGCGCCATGCGCAACGGCTACCGCGTACAGCCGTTCGCACATGTTGGGGACGACGGCATCATCCGTCTCCACGAGCGCGATGTAGTCGCCTTTCGCGGCATCAAGCCCGAGATTCATCTGCCGCCCGTAGCTCTTGACGTCTGAGTGAATTACCTTGATCCTGTCGTCCTTGGCGGCAAACTCCTCGATGATCTGGAGCGTTCCGTCCGTGGAGCCTGCGTCGATGCAGATGATCTCGATGTCGCGCATTGTCTGCCGGACGACGCTCTCCAGCGCCTCACGGATGTAGGCGCCGACATTGAGCGACGGCATCAGGATGGAAACATGTGGCATGTGACTTGTATTATTCATGGCGGGCAAACAACTCCTCCAGAGCCTCTCGCGCCGCGATGACAGTGTCCTGCATGTCCGTGTAGCGGTAGCGGCCAAGCCGCCCGCCAAAGAGAACATGCGGATCGCGCCCGACGGCAAGCGCCGCGTAGCGATCGTAAAGAGACTGGTTCTTGTCGTCGTTTATTGGATAGTACGGCTCGGCGCCAGGCTTCCACTCGTATGGGTATTCGTATGAGACAACCGTATCGGGCTGCGTACCGAACTCGAAGTGCTTGTGCTCGATCGACCGGGTGTATGGCACCGACGAATCCGTGTAGTTGACTACGGCGACGCCCTGAAGGTTCTTCACGCCCTCAAGCGTACGATGCTCGAAGCGCAGCGACCGGTATTCCAGCGGGCCGAAGCAGAAATCGTAGTATTCATCGATCGCACCCGTGAAGACAATGCGGTCGGCGATGCGCTCCAGCTCCGCGCGCTCCATGAGAAAGTCAACACCGAGGCGCACGTCGCAGCCCTTAAGCATCTTTTCGAAGATTGTCGTGTAGCCGCCGACCGGGATTCCCTGATACGGGTCGTTGAAGTAGTTGTTGTCGTACGTGAAACGCACCGGAAGCCTCCTTATGATGGACGCCGGCAGTTCGCGGCACGGCCTGCCCCACTGCTTCTCGGTGTACTCCCGTATCAGGATCTCGTACACGTCGCGGCCGACAAGCGATATCGCCTTCTCTTCGAGATTCCTCGGCTCGCCAGATATCTCCATGCGCTGTTCGGCAATCATGGCCGCCGCCTCCGCAGGCGTCGTCACGCCCCAGATGCGGCTAAAGGTGTTCATGTTGAACGGAAGGTTGTAAACCTTTCCGTGATAGCGCGCAATCGGACTGTTCACGAAGTGGTTGAAGTCGGCGAACTGCCGCATGTAGTCCCAGACATCGCGGCGCGATGTGCGGAAGATGTGCGCACCGTACTTGTGCACGTTTATACCTGCAACATCCTCGGTAAAGCAGTTGCCGCCGATGTGCGTCCGTCTGTCCACGACGAGAACCCTCTTGCCGCGTTTTGTGGCCTCATGCGCAACGACCGCGCCAAAAAGGCCAGTTCCCACTACCAGATAGTCGTAGTCCTGACGCATCAATCTACCAACCGACAGATTAAATGACCGTATATTGGCACAAAAAAGCGGACTTTTTCGGCCA
>CACYCL010000134.1 GCA_902772905.1 uncultured bacterium
CGAAATCGTGAGCGAAATCGTCAAGTCAATGCACTTCACGTCCGCAAACCAGCTCTACCGCATCTACAAGCGCCACTTCGGCCACACTCTCCGCCAAACCGACACCTAATCAAACCCCACAAACCAGAACAGACTGCGCCGAGCGTCGCCCACGACCGCAGCACCCGCCGACGCCTCATCCGCCCATCAACATGTCCAAGATTCATAAACTCCGAACATAGTCAATGGTCATTTACGTCTTCGCATCCATTCACGGAAGAACGGGTTGGAAAACTTCCATCCCGCAGTGCTTTGATAGACAAGCTATCACGACAAACGTTTATCTCATGCTCTACCCGAAGCGGCATTTTGCCGACAGACTGAAAGACAGGGCCGTTCTGAACGCGGTGTGGCATTCGCTAAATGAAATTCCGCCCGAAACGCTGGTTTCGAGCGGGCGAACATATGGAGGCGGGCTGCACAAGCTTGAACCCCGTGAGCTTATGCGGACACCGGCGAACGTAGAGGTCTTCGGCGCGTCAGGCGCATTTAGCCAGCCTTCTTTGTTCTGATATCCGCCGGTTGCTGCCGTCGCACTCACTGCCCTCGCGCATACGCGCGAGGCCTGTTGATAACTTTCCCCTTCTTGCGTCTTCCTTCTTCCTTCATTTCGCGCCGCGCCGGGGTGGAACCGATTTCTCGCTGCAGAATCCCCAAGGCATGAAATCACTGGCGCACATTCCCCTCAAGCGATCCGTCGTGGTGTATTCTCGTCACCACAACATGAGCCAGGCTCTTTCTGGGGACCTTGCCGACGGCTCTGCACCACAGATACTCGTCGGTGCGGCCATAACAGTCTTCTTCAGACTCTGACACCACTTCAACGACCTTTCCGTAGAACTGCTTCGCGTAAGCGTATCTATTTTTGCGCACCACATCCGAAAGCTCATTCGCCCTGGCAGACCTTATGCCGGGAGGAATTCCTCCGCCAAACGTGGCCGCCTTTGTTCCGGGGCGCTCCGAATAGGGGAATATGTGGGCGTTCGAAAACGGATTGCGCATCAAAAGCCCCTTTGTCGCGGCAAAGTCAAGCGCGGTCTCGGCCGGGAAGCCAGTCATGAGGTCGCATCCGAGGCAGATCTGCGGCATCATCTTCTGCGCAATCTGCAGGAGCGAACTGACATCGCGAATCATGTACGGGCGTTTCATCGCCATAAGTATGCGATTGGCGCCTGACTGCACAGGGATGTGCAGAAAGCGGCATACATTCTTGCTCTCGGCCATGGCATGCACACATTCGACAGCACATTCACCAGGCTCAACCGATCCCAGGCGGATGCGGGCGCGTGATGCGGAGTCACTTGGCGTGAGCGACGCGAGCGCGGCCAAAAGGTCGGGCAGACGCTTGCCCTCTGAAGCATAAAGAACCAGATTGCAGCCGGTCACCACGATTTCATGATAGCCTGCGTCAATAAACCGTTTTGCCTTGTCGATCACCTCGGTAAACGATGTCGAAACGGATGTACCCCTGAACTTCGGCACGATGCAAAATGTGCATTTGCCGCTGCAACCGTCCTGAACCTTGAGAAATGCGCGCGAAGTGCGTGTCGGGAGCGGATCGGAAGGCAGGGACGCCACAGAAGAACGTCCATAAGGTCCAAAACCCGGCAATTGCCCGGAAGGCTTTACAGTCTTCCTGCGCGACGAGCTTTTGCCGCCCTTCTCCGCATCGATGCAGCCACAGACGCGCAACGGCACGTTCGGATAATGGCGCTCCAAATGCGCGATAAGCCTTTCGCAGTCGCGCTGAGCGCGTTGCGTGACGCTGCATCCACGCACAACAAAAAGATCGGCGTCAGAGTGCTTCTCGGTACGTTGCCAACCCTGGGCGATGTACTCTGCCTCCATCTGCAGAGCCTCGGACTTGTTGAGCCTGCAGCCGAACGTCTCAAAACACACTTTCATTCCGGAACAACGAACAGCAACAGCAGGTTCGTCAGATTGAAGAGGAAGTGGTTGAGCATCGGGCACCATATGCGGTCTGTCTTAGCGTACAGCCAGCACTGTGCAGCGCCGAAGAAGGAGAGCGCGATGAACGCGGCATCGGGGAACGGCTGCGCAATGTAGTGCGCGGAAGAGAAGAGAACCGATGACGCAGCGGCCACCACAAACGCAACTGCCGCCGGATGCCAGGCATCAACCACACTCACGACGCCGCTCTTGCGCATGAGCCTAGACGGCAGCATAAACAACAGCCAGCGGAATACGACTTCTTCAACCGCTGGCAGAAGCACAAGCACTTGCGCAAGAAGAAACGCACACGTCAGAAGATTCTTGGTGGAGTCAAACGCATGCACGAGCCACTGTCGCACGACTGTGACATTCTGCTGATCTGGCAGATCGATACCAATCCAACCGGCAACGGCTTTCGTGAGAAAGCACAAACCGATGGTCACGCACGCGATCACCGGCCATGCCTTAAGCGTAGTCTTCAAGTTCTCGTTCATCTGCCGCGTATTATATCAAATCCAGTCGAGCACGGCAGCGCGCAAAATGATATAATGTGCACGATTGAATTTGAGCGCAAAAGGAGACAACGACATGAAACGAGTATTTCTGTTCATCATAACAAACATGGCGGTGATGTTTACGCTGGGCATCATAACCAACGTGCTCTGCATTTTCTTCGGCACTACTGTGGAACAACTAATCGGCCCAAGATATGCCGACTTAGCGATATTCGCCTTCGTATACGGAATGATCGGTTCGGTGATCTCGCTTCTGATTTCCAAGCCAATGGCGAAATTCGCCTGTGGCGCACAGACGATTGACGGCTCCGAGGGCGAAGCCGAACATTGGCTGGTGGCAACTGTCGAGGAGCTTGCCCGCCGCGCAAATGTAAAGACCCCTGAAGTCGCGATATACGAGGGCGCGGCCAACGCATTCGCGACTGGCGCGTTCAAGAACCACGCGCTTGTGGCGGTATCGACAGACATCATGCGGCAAATGACAAAAGAAGAGCTGCGAGCAGTTCTTGGGCATGAGATGAGTCATGTCGCGAATGGAGACATGGTCACGCTGACGCTCGTTCAGGGCGTGCTGAACGCATTCGTCATATTCGCCTCGCGTGTGCTTGCGTCGATAGTGGCCAGCGCAGGGCGCGGCGAAGGATCAAGGCGTCGCTCCGACGGAGGAATGTACTATCTGCTTGTGACGGTGTTCGACATCTGCCTTGGAATACTCGCCTCGCTAGTAGTGTTCGCTTTCTCACGCCGCCGTGAATACGCGGCCGATGCGGGATCGGCGCGTCTTCTCGGCACGCCGACGCCGATGATCGCGGCGCTAAGGAGGCTCGGCAACCTTCAGCCGGGAGTCCTGCCAGACTCGCTCAAGGCGTTCGGCATAGCAGAAGGGAAGAGAACGTCGCTTTGGTCGACGCACCCTTCCCTTGCCGACAGAATCGAGGCTCTTCAAAACCTCGGCCCGTCAAACCCCTAGGCAGACTCAGTTCTTGTACGTTACAACGCCCTTGCCGACACGGCAAACTCCGATGACGGAATAGGGCTGGCGGTTGGCGCGGAGGATTCCCTCGGCGCGCTTAAGGTCGCGCTTTGCGACGATCACGACGAAGCCTATGCCCATATTGAACACGCGGTACATCTCGTCGCGGTCCACCTTGCCCCTGTTCTGAATGTAGTTGAAAATCATCGGCACATCCCAAGACGAACGGTCGATCTCGGCGTTCACGCACTTCGGAAGCACTCGCGGAATGTTGTCCACAAAGCCGCCGCCGGTAATGTGCGCCATGCCGTTGATCTTGATCTTCGCCATCAACGCTGAGACTGGCTTCAGGAAGCTCTTGTGGACGGCGAGCAGCGCATCGCCGAACGTCTGGTCCGTTCCCGGCAACTTGTCCTTCCAGCTGTGCTGACACATGTCGAAGATGACCTTGCGGGCGAGAGAAAATCCGTTGGTCTGGAGTCCACCAGACGGAAGCCCGATGATTACGTCTCCGGCGCGAATCGACTTGCCGGTGATGATCTTTGACTTCTGCACATGGCCGACGATCGTGCCGACAA
Source organism: uncultured bacterium (assembly GCA_902772905.1). Taxonomy (GTDB): domain Bacteria; phylum Verrucomicrobiota; class Kiritimatiellia; order RFP12; family UBA1067; genus UBA1067. The sequence continues at coordinate 4,059 of CACYCL010000134.1, forward strand.
GGTCATACTCCCCGACCGGGTAAAGACCTGGCATTTCGGCGGTCTCGCCGCCGAGGAGCGCAAGGTGATTCTCCTTGCAGGCGCGGCAAAGGCCGGAGACGACGCTCTTGAAGACGGACGGCACCACCTTGGCCGTGCCAACGTAATCCATGAAGAACAGAGGCTTGGCACCCTGCACGAGGATGTCGTTGACGCAGTGGTTCACGATGTCCTGCCCGACAGTGTCGTGCTTGTTCATCATGGCGGCTACCTTCAGCTTTGTGCCGACGCCGTCTGAGGAAGCCACGAGCACCTGGTCACGCCCGGACGGAACCTTGAACAGCCCGCCGAACGCTCCGATGTTGCCGAGCACGTTGGCCGTCTTCGTCGCAGCAACCATCTGCTTGATTGACCCGACGGCATCCATCTTGACGTCAATGTTGACACCAGCCTGCGCGTAGGCTGACTTCTTAGCGCTCTTTGCTTCCTTATCTGTTGACTCTTCGTTCGCCATGACTATATCCTCGCTGTCTTGAACACCCCTTTAAGCCGATAAAGCCGACGGAGGGCGCGCACCGTCTACGCGCCCTCCACAAACAACGCCCAGTATCAGAGCTTGTTGTCAGATCCAAGAACCTTTACGATCTTGTGGATGTAAAGCTCCTTCATCGCGTCGCGCGCCGGCGTAAGATACTGGCGCGGGTCGAAGTGCTCGGGATGCTCAGCGAAATGCTTGCGGATCGCAGCCGTCATAGCGAGGCGCGAGTCGCTGTCGATGTTGATCTTGCAGACCGCGCTCTTGGCGGCCTTGCGGAGCTGCTCCTCGGGAATGCCGACCGCGTCGGGAAGCTTGCCGCCGAATTTGTTGATCGTGTCGACATGCTCCTGCGGGACGCTGGACGAACCGTGAAGAACGATCGGGAAGCCGGGAAGCTTCTTCTCGACGGCCTCGAGAACGTCGAACGCGAGCGGCGGCGGCACGAGCTTGCCCGTCTTCGGATCGCGAGTGCACTGCTCGGGCTTGAACTTGTAGGCGCCATGCGAGGTGCCAATCGAGATCGCGAGCGAGTCGCAGCCGGTCTTGGTCGCGAACTCGACCACTTCTTCGGGCTTCGTGTAGTGCGACTCCTCGGCTTGGACCTCGTCCTCGACACCTGCGAGAACGCCAAGCTCGGCCTCGACCGTGACATCGTGCTTGTGCGCGTAGTTGACGACCTTCTTCGTGAGCTTGATGTTCTCCTTGAACGGAAGCGAGCTGCCATCTATCATGACAGACGAGAAGCCAGAGTCGATGCAGCTCTTGCACGTCTCGTAGCTGTCGCCATGGTCAAGGTGAAGAACAATCTGCGGCTTCTTGCAGCCGAGCTCCTTCGCGTACTGGACAGCACCCTCGGCCATGTAGCGCAGGATCGTCGGGTTCGCGTATTTGCGCGCGCCCTTGGATACCTGCATGATGACTGGAGACTTCGTCTCGACCGCCGCCTGGATGATGGCCTGCATCTGCTCCATCGTGTTGAAGTTGAAC
>CACYCL010000135.1 GCA_902772905.1 uncultured bacterium
AGCGGCAGGCGTGACCACAGGCACGGCGACGTATCCGTACGCACAGTCCGGCATCCAGCGGATTGACGCCGATTCCGACGGCAACGAACGCCGCCCCACGTATGTATCCTCTGTGGCGGAACTCGGCAACCGTCCATGCCTTGACTTCGGAAAGTACAAGACCGCCGCTGACGTTCGTTACCTTCGGTTCCAGAATGCCACTACTGCCGCCGACTGGGTGTATGCGCGCGAGATATTCATCGTGTTCGCGAAGCGTTCGGACGGCCCGAGCGAAGGCGGCGTTGAGCTGTTGGGTTCGTATTTCCATACGGGCAGCGCTGCCGTGGCTCCCGCCACCTGGGCTGCGAACAACGATTTCCTGTTCTTCTCCAACGAAAACACGCGTGCGGACAAGGGGCAGCTCCGCATGGACGGAGAATCTGTTTGGGGAGGGAAGTATCCGTTGCGTGATTCCGGATGGCATGTGATGGCGATGAGGTTGCCGCTGAGCGAAGACAACACCAAGGTTAACCAGATAGGTCTTGACAGAAATCTTCCCGGTGGTTCCGGCGGTGCCCGCATCGCGGAGATAATCCTGTTCGAGTCCCGCATTTCTGATGCAGACCGTCTGGCGGTGGAAGACTACCTGCGCCGCAAGTACAGGGGCATAGCGGGCAACGTGGCCGGAAGCGTCGCCGTTGCCGACGGAAGCAGGATGGAACTGACGAGTGGAAGCGAAAGCGTAAGGATGCGTCTTTCAGGATCCGGCTCTGTTGCGGTTGATGCGACCGATGGCGCCGTTACGCTTGCAGATGGCGGCTTTACCGGATCGGTTGAGCTTGAAGGGGGCACAGTTCGTCAGGACAGCATTCCGTTCCGTGCCGTGTCAGGCCAGTCACTTTCTGTTGACAGGTTTGGGTTTGTCTCCGCTTCGTCTGCGGCGGCAGGCGAAGCCATAAAGACAGGCGAATATGACTTGACGGTCTCGTCCATAGCCAATGACGTAACTACGCTGCGTGTTGCGGCAGGAACACTCCGTCTCGCACCGGAAGGGGATGAAGAGGCCTCGTACACACCGGCGGACTTCACCAATGCCAACTTCGAGGGGTTCAATTCATACTGCACTTCATCGTCCACCTATGTCCAAAACTTTGCATCATCCGGTGGTCAGTGCGTTACCAATTTCAACTGGGTGTTCGATCGTAGTGCCTATGCTTCTGGAGGGGCGTTGGCATTGGTGCTTTTCAAGACCGCATATCATGCCCCTACATGGGATGTCAAGATAGAAGACAATCTGGGGCTGGGCTATGACGGCATGTCTATGGCATATCTCTATCAGGGCACGATTACGGGATTCTTTTCGGTGCCGAAGGCAGGTCGCTATCGGTTAAGTTGCCGTCTGTCTTCGCGCAATACGCAATGGTTGCTCAAGCCGGTACGCGTGCTCATTGATGGTGTGGAGGTAGGGCAGACGTCGGCATTCGATACGTATGCGTTCAAGCGTTGGGAGATTTCCATCCCCTATTTGGACGCAGGTGCGCACGAGGTGTCGTTCTCTGATTTTGGCGACACGTTGATCTTGATATTAGATGACGTGAAGATTGTGCCGGAATCGCTTGCGACCGGCGAGACGGCGGTTTCCGTCGCGAATGCATCGTTTGAAGAGCCGCTTTCAAACATCAACGGATCGGGCGACTCATGGTATCGGCCGGCGGCGGCGGATTTGACCGGCTGGACGGCCGTTTCCGTCGAACCGTCAATAGAATTCTACAAGCAGGCCGTCACACGCTCCTGGTATCATGCCATGACGAACAATCCATGCATAACACGAGGCCAGTGCGTCTATCATGAAGAATTCCCCGATGGTTTCATCGCAATGCAGCTGTACGGGAACGGCTCGCTGTCGCAGGATGTCATGTTCCCGTCCGCTGGAAGATACCGTCTCGAATTCTCGCTTGCGCGCCGTTGCGGACTTATGCCCCAAGCGGTAGAAGTGCGAGTGGGCGGCAATCTCGTCAAGAAGATATTTGTGCGCCATGACGAGTTCAGGAAGTATGAGGCCGTGTTCGACATCGACACCGCAGGTTCACGCACCGTTTCGTTCGCGGGAGCCGTGACAAACGCGAAGGAGTATCTTGTCGGCTCCGCGTTCCTCGACGGAATATCGCTTTGGCGCGTATCTGACGTGCCGTCAGGGAATCTTGTCGCCAACGGTGATTTCGAGAACGGCGCAACGGGCTGGACCTTTGGTGGAAGTGGATCGATAGCTTCATCGTATTCCTGGGTGGATTCCGTGCAGGAACCCCCTATAAATGGAACCGATGCAATGGTTCTTGGCAAGGCGGCCTCTTCTGCTGAACAGACGGTCAGCCTAGCTCCCGGACGCTATCTGCTTTCGTTTAGGATGCGCGGCAAACTTCGCTATCCTGAACGTACAGGAACTTCTGCACGCTTTACCGTGTCCTTCGGCGACCAGACGCTCTATTCCGCAAACCTTGTCGATTATGACCGGGAAGTGCTGATGGAACTGCCGTTCGCAGTTGCCACGAACGGTTCGTACGCCATAAAGTTCGACACATCCAGCAATACGTCCGCCCACATGACGCTTGTCTTGGATGACGTTTCCGTGGCGCGCAAGGATGCGGACAGGGTTGTGTCCGAAAGCGTGTTTGGCGAGCAGATGAACATCGTGGTTGAAAGCGGCGCAAAGCTCGCGCTCGACTACGACGGCACGGCTCACGTGAAAAGCGTGCGTCTCGCCGGGCATCGGGTCAGCGGAATCATATCGGCGGCGGCGTACCCGGCATATCTTTCCGGCCGCGGCATGCTCTACGTGCAGCCTCGCGGCACGTGCGTGACGTTCCGCTGACGCATCCTCCTTAATGGGCTCGATAAAGAGGGGCGTCGCCATGTCAAGATGTATCAAGATCGGAGCCGTATGCGCATGTGGCATTCTGTGCGGCA
>CACYCL010000136.1 GCA_902772905.1 uncultured bacterium
AAATATGAATCGGCTCGTTCAAATTGCCGACCACGTTGAGCGAGCCTTTGTTTCCGTCCCGTGACTGTATAAGCCGCGTAAGGGCATGGGCCCGCTCGCCGTGCATGAGCCATTCACCCTCGAAGCGCTGCCACAAAGGCTCGACCACATGCCTGTCGCCAGCAATGACGACGCGGGAGTTTTGCCCCAGCACATACGGCCCGGCCTGATGCGCGAAGCGATTCCAGTCCTGAAGAACCTGGCTCTTGTAGGCGAATCCCGTAGCCGGCCGGCCCATGTCCAGAAGCGACTTCACGAACGATTCCGTTTCGGCGCGGGTTCCGCCGGTCAGGTTGAACGGGAATCCGCCGCAGTTCTCCCAAAGTATCTCAAGCCTCGGATCGGTGGCAGCAATCTCGTTCAGCCGCGACTTGACACTGACGGAGTGAAGCCCAAAGACTATGCGCAGATTCGGTTCGTCCGCCAGAATGCGTCCCGCCGCACCGTTCACGAGCTTCGCCACCGTCTCGGCGACGGAGTGCCCCTTGAGGTCTGCTTCTTTGATCTCCGTAAAGCTCTGGAAGTAGATCCCGTCGCCGCCGCACGGTCTCCACACGTTGCGCCATTGGCTTACGATGTCATCTTCCAGTTCCTTCAGATGGTCGAAATCGACGTTGTGGCAGTTGGTGGACCACCCCCAGCTCCAGCCCCACAGGACTTCGATTCCCCAGCTGCGTGCGTAGTCGGCGACCTCCCTTGCATTAAGCGGCGGAAACTCGTTCCACAGGATCGCCTCGTTGAACTTCATCCGTGCCAGATTGCGAAAATAGGAGCGATAGTCGTTCATGACGTGCGCCCACGAAAAGATGCTCCGACGCTTCGTCTTAGGCGCCCTGCGACTCTCGTATGAAGGGAGTTTCGGATTCTCGAATATGCCAGAGACATACAGCGCGTAGTCGCCGCCCTTCGTCCGCATCGCCGCCAGCCCGTCGTCCACGAAGTCCACCGCGCCCCATATCGCCGCCGCCGGCGTGTCGCCCGCGATCAGCACTAGCTGGCGGCCGTTCTTCTCTGCGACGCGCACAAGATAACCGCCCGCTGGCACGTCCTTCTCGGACAGCATTTCGCGCAGAAGCGCGTTGCTCTTGCGCGTACCGACTACGAACGCATTGCGATTCGTCTCGCTCTCCGCTCCCGCTTTCTCGCATGGCACGACATGAAGCGTGTAAACGCCGGGATCACGCTGGATCAGCGCCCCTATTTCAGTTGAAAGAAATTCAACCGCCCGCCCCTCCTGGCCAGAACAGTCGCCATATACGATCTTCCAGTTCCTGTTTCTCGGAACAAGATTCGCAGCCTGCGCGGCGCCGGCAACACAGCAAAGCGCCATAGTCGCGCAAACAGCTTTCCTCAGCACTTCAGATGTCTCAAGCTTTAGCATACGTTTTACCCTTCTGCGCGTATCGTAGCAAAAATGCCGCACCAAAATCAATACAAAGACGGGGCAAAATCTCGCAAGAAAAACATCACGATTCTCACATCGCAGTTGCCCGTGCGAAGGAGAGAGCAGTAGACTGCAGCACCTGCCGTTTCCCTGGCTGACCCATTGATTGGCCATGAGAGATATGATATAATCATGCCATGAAAATTACTTTCAACACCAGCAAAATTAAAATTGACATCATTAATTATGAAATTAATCGCATTAATTCCATAATTAGCCCCATCGACTTTGAAATTAATCCCATCAATTTCAAAGCTGACGGCATCAACAAAAAATAAGGCATAGGGCAGGTTATATATGGATAACAAGATAGAGTTTGCATTGAAACCCGTAGCAGGCGCTGCGGCGGCTGGAGCCGGATTCCGAGCCATATTGGAAACAGCCAAGGGAAATGCGATGGACTTAGACGAGGTCATTGCCGAGGCCTTGGACCGAGGTTACATAGCCGGCGTTAAGGACGCTCTCGCAAAATCAATCGTCAAAGGCGTGCTGGATTCGATGATTGCAGGCGTTCTCAGGGACGGCATAACGCGACGGATTGACGACTACCTGTCTGTCTCAATGAAAGTGCATGGACTTTTCAGGGATGAGCATGACGAGTTCGATCCGGCACGACACAAACTTGCACTCTCCCTGAAGCAGCTTAACGCATTCCGTCCTACGTTCAAAGACGTTGAGGCTACGAACGTCAACCACAAGCGCCAGTTCCGCATCTATTCCGTGCATTCAGTCAATGCGGATGGAAGGAATGGGCATATTGCATTCGGAGAAGGATTCATCATAAAAGGCGCCGACTTCCGCCCCGACTGCAAATCATTTGGTGTCGCGCTGCACGTCAAAGACGGGCTTCATTCGATGGTCAGTTTCGATCCGCCGATACTTTCTGCGACAGACAGCGAGATAAGGTGCGACTGGCCTGCAGACTTTCGCGAGCCAATCGGCGATGGATGCGGCGAGATCGCGCTCGGCAGGATGGAGAATCTGGAGGAAAGCGAAGAAAGTAAATACATCCGCCGGAGCATCAGGATAAAAATAATTCCGACTCCCTGACGCAGACGCGACGTCACAATTCTGGTATAATTGCGGACATGAAGACAGAAGCAGGTTCTCATGCGATACGCAAGGTCGCCGTGGCGTTGAAACTATCCGACGCATCTTGGCGCGACTTCCTAACGGGCTTTTTCGACTACGCCAAACGAAGGACTCACTGGGACATACGCGTAGTGCAATCCGCAGTGGAGCTTGAGCAAACAGCACCATTCTGCCAAGGCATCGTGACAGGGCTTAAGCCGTCGTCGCGCGTACTCGCAGCCTGCGACAGAAAATCCGTCCCGCTCGTTGCCGTCGGCGCTGACTGGGCGCTCAAACGCAAGAACGGCTCTATCGCATACATCCGTAACGACAACAAGGACATAGGTCGGTTCTGCGCTCTGCATTTTCAGAAACTTGGGAAGTTCGCTTCCGCTGGGTTTGTCCCCTCGAACGGTGACGACGACTGGTCAGCCGCAAGGGAACGCGGATTTCTCGGATGCTTCCGCAACATGGTAAAATCAACATACCATCCTGTTTCCGAACCGGGATCAGACAAAGACATCAACGCGCTCGCTCACTGGCTAAAGTCGCTTCCCAAGCCAGCCGCCGTAATGGCCGCATGGGATATGCGTGCCATCCATGTGCTCAGCGCCTGCCGCCTTGCGCGGCAAAAGGTGCCAAGCCAGGTCGCCGTGATCGGCGTGGACAACGATCCGCTCCTCTGCGACTTCTCCACTCCTCCTCTGACAAGCGTCGCCCCCGACCATGCGCTTGAAGGACAGCTCGCCGCAAAGACAATCGACCGCATGATGCGCCAGCGCAGCGTGTCAAGAAAGACGCACATACTGAACACGGCAAAGAAGATGGCGGAACGCGAGTCGGCAAAGCCAATATCGCCTGTCACATTGCTCATCACACGTGCACTCGCGTTCATGTACTCGCATGCCGAAGAGAACATAAAGGCTGACGACGTGGCCACTGCACTGGGCGTCTCTCGCTCGCTTCTCGACCTCCGCTTCAGGGAATTCCGCAACGAGACGGTCGCAAAGGCCATCACCAAAGCCAGACTTGACGCCGTAAAGAAGCTTCTTGCAAATACAGGCCTCTCCATTAGAGCCATAACAGCGAAGTGCGGCTTTGCGAACCCCAACCACCTGAAGAACCTATTCCGCCGCACGTTCGGCGTGTCGATGCGTGAATTCAGAATCAGCCTCTTGCGCTGATGCGTCACTGCGCGTTCCACAAAACCTGTCGCCAGCCAGCAGGCGCTTCAAATCTGATGACTGTGCGGCCGCCCTCTCGCTTCCATCCATACGATATCTCACCTCCCGCAACTGGTATCCTCACCTTGCAGTAGTCCAGCGCAACCCCATCCACAGGCCTGACGACTACTCGCTTGCCCAGATAGTCTACTTCGCGCACGCCAACTACATCCCGGCAATACGTCACCGCAACATGGCTGGCGAAACCGTGGTTGCAGCTCGCCGAGGTGCCGATGTTCTCCCAGAGTGTTCCTGTCGCTTCCGCCATGTACAGAAAGAAGTCTCGCGTCTCTTCCAGTATCTGCGCAGACAGCCCCTCCCTCGAAAGGCACTCCAGCCGAAGATAGTTGCCGATGAACGCATTGGACGGCCATATCTTCGGATGCTTCTTGGTCGCCTTGCGCTTGGGGCCAAAGTCTTCGACAAGCGTCTTCCAAAGCTCGGGATGCGTCTTTGGCGTGGCCACCCTGAAGAAGAACGCGTAGTACTGACACGTCTCGGTGCATTCGCCGGAGAGCCTGAGCGTGCCGTCGCCTTGCCTAACGGCATTGTCGCAGAACCACTCTCCGTTCCATGACTGCCTGCGAACGGTCTCTCTCACCCGCGCCGCCTCTTCGGCAAGCTCAGGCATTCCATACAGGCGATCCATTGCGTCCAAGACCTCCGCCCACGTCATGTTCGACGGGTAATTCACGTCCTGCACGAGCCTGTTCGCCTGTGACCATTCAACAAACACCCACGATGGAAGCTTCTCCAGCAGACCGTCGGAGTTCCTGAACGTCTTCAGGTATTCAACCAGCTTCAGCAGCTTCGGGCGGAACGCCTCCACAAGCGCCGAATCTCCGCCTCGCTTCCTGAACTCCTCGATCTCAAGCACAAGCCACATGGACCAGTTCGGAATGAACTGTCCATTCAGGAAATCGCCCGGATAGCACATCGCAAACATGCCGTCGGGGATGTTTTCGAACCTCTCAGGCAGAAGGTAGTTTTCCAGAAAGAGCCGCTCCGGCTCGAGATTGCCGGTGAAGAGAACGCTCGACCGCCCCGTGAAGAAGCTGTCGCACAGCCACCCCGCGCGCTCGCGCCCCGGACAGTCTGTGAAAACGTCGGCGGCGTTTTGCGCATACGTCTCTCGCGCAGCCTCGAATATCTTCACGATCGACGGATCGGAACATTCCAAGTGCGCTCGCCTCGCCTCGGGGTTCTTGTATGTGCGCAGGTGCGGAGCCGACACCTCGAAATCTCCGCTGCACGCCATTACATCCACATACTTGAGCGTGTACGGCTCAAACGACTCAACCTCGTATTCGCCCGGCTCCAAGAACTCCCACACGACCACGTTCGCACAGCCGTAGCGCGTGGGGCTCACTTCGCCGTCGACCAGCACCTCGTCAAATTTCACGGCGACAGTTCCAGGCTTTGCGCATTTCACGTGAAGACCGATGAATCCAGTGTCGTTAAGCCCTGCGTCGAAGATGATCGAATCGCCGCAGCCTAGCCGATGAAAAGACGAGCCATCCGTCCGCCGCGCCGCCACGCGATTCGTTGCCACGTACCGCTGCGCAAGGTCCCACCAGTTCACCTCCAGTTCGTCCTTTGCAAACCCCTTTCCAACGCCCTCCGCGCCGGGCCTGTCCACAAAGCGCGCAGGAGCCGTCCTGCGCTTCGCGTCAAAAGCCACCTTCGCGGAAGAGACCTTACGAAACGGGCCGTTCACGCGGAAGTCGGCGTATGGAGCACGACGCGGCAGCAGTTCGACCGCAGGACGTGCTTCGAGCGGCAAGGCGGCAAACGCACCATCGCCGAGCTTCCAGTCGTCGAAGCCCGGACGAAGCCTGTACACCTCGCTGAACGGCCGCTGGAAGCTGTAGCGCACGACCTTTTGCACACGTGGCAGTCTCTGGGCCTCAAACGATCCGTCCAGACCGGTGGCGGCGAGCACGCGCCCTCCTGCGACCACCTCGGCCTGCAGGAACGACGGCTGGTCCATGTGGCAGAAGCTGTTGCAGTTGTAGCCTGCGACCTCCACAGCGACCACGTTGCGCCCCTTTCTCAGGGTCAAGGGCACTTCGTCCACGCGGAAATACCCCTTTGACGCACGGGCCGGCCCCCAGCCTGCGTGAAGCCCGTTTACCGATATGCGGTAGTCGCTGCAACCAGTGATGCGCAGGCACGACGGAGCCGATGCATCCGCCGCATCAGCCAGATCAAACGCCGCCCTGAAACCGAAAAAGGCGTTGCGCTCCAAGGCGCAACCACGCGGCCATATCGGAGCGGCCTTCTCAAAGCGCGGCGCACGGCACTCCCCACGGGCGACAAGCAAAAGCCCACCGACTACAACAAGAATAGCGGCACGACAAAACCAAATCCGACAAAACCGAACCCAAAAATGTCTTTCCTTCATGGCGTCATTATACCATAAATGCACTGAGCAGTGCGCAATTGCAGTGATGCCCTGTCCGAGCGTCAGTCTGGATCCCACGAAAGGTCGATGCGGCTTGACACGCCTCTCGGCACCTCGAACGTGCGCGGCGAGTTTCTCGTCGTGACCCAGAGCGCTCCGCGACTGAATACGGACAGATTGTCGCCAATGCATCCGCCTTCGCACACAGGCTTCGTAAGCGACATGAAAAGCGGCGTGGACTGCTGAGAGAGAAATTCAACCTTGTATCCGCTCTCGGCAAGCGCAAAAATGTTGCCGCGCGCATTTTCAGGGCTAGCCACGAAGCGCCTGACCCCTGCCGCAGAAAGATTCGCCAACGCCGGCGAATTGAACGCGGCAAGCGTCCAATCCGCAGTGACGTCAACCACGCCAAGAGACTTCAGAAGGCGAAGCGTAGCAAGGTCAGACGCCTCCCATTTCGCATAACCTTCGCGCAAAAGCCGCTTCACCAGAGTACGAAGGCGGTTAAAGTCTGGCTCCGCAGTGTAGACGGGCAGCGCAACACGTATTTTCTCGCGCTGCGCCATGTCGCCAAGCACGGCTTCAACTGTCGCGGCATCGTCAAGCTCAAGTGCAACAACAATCTCGTCCCACTCTCCATGCGGAATCTTCTGACCAAGGCGCAGCTTCAAAGTGCGCATTGCAGCCGAATCTCCGTCGGCTGTGGACGGCTGAAGCTCGCCTATTGAATCCAGCGCGGACTCCACCTTCGCCCTTCTCGCGGCGGAACGCGCTTCGTCAAGCCTCTCCACCACTTCTCTGCGCAGCGCGTTCAACGCGCTCATCGGCGCAAACAGTCCGTCAGGATCGACAACGTCAAGCCTTCCAAGCCGGTAGTCGGTTCCGCCCAGCTTCGCAAACGCCTTGCGGACGCCCTCCTTCGTGCGCTCTGGCGTCTTCGCCGGCTCCAGCGCGGCGGAATGCGATGCCGACACCTCTAGCGGACGCGTCACGCGGCATGAAACGCCGTCTCTGCCAAGTACAACTTCAATGTCAATCTCGCAGGTGCCTTCGCAATCCGACGGGCGAAACGACGGCACGGGGAACATGCGCTTTACGGCGTTCGACATCGAGCAGAATATCTTGTCGCCGGGGCGAATCGCCGCCCATTTGTCGCCGTCCTTCTCCATCTCTCCCGACATCGGAAGAAGAACTTCAACATCGCTGTCCGCATCTGCCGCGAAGACGGGGCGATGAGGGTTCGCCGCGAACATTTCGGATATGCCAAAGCCAAGATGGCGACCATCCTCGTCCACCGACTCGAACTGAAGTCCGTCGTGCTTCTCAAGCGCGCGTTTCGTGCGAAAGCACAGCCAGGCGCGCCCTTCGCGATCCTTCATCACGCGCTTGACCGTGCCGACGAACGCGCCCATGTGTCCGAGCGAAGTTGGGTCTATCGGCGAATCGTCAAGCACCTTCCCGCCTGTCGCACGCGACGGACGCGAGTGAAAATACAGCTCCGTAGTCCGTCTTGAAAACACCGTCTCAAGATCGCCGACCGTAACGACTCCACCGTTTCCGACTCCGCCTCCCAATATCTGGCGATAGTAGCGCGTCACGCTCGCGACGTAAAGAGCGGACTTCATGCGCCCCTCTATCTTGAGCGATGAAACGCCCGCGTCGGCAAGGCGACGCGCATCTTCGCCTAGCCGAAGGTCTTTCATGGAGAAAGGATAGACGCGCTCTTCATGATTCGAGAATTTTGGTTCATGCGGATAAGACTGGCGGCAGCAGTATGGGCAAGTACCGCGATTTCCACTTCTGCCCTTCTCCATCGCCCCAAAGAGGCAGAGCCCGGATATCGAATAGCACAATGCGCCGTGGATGAAGCACTCAAGCTCCATCTCGGGACGCCCGTCGTCCATCAGCTTCATCGCACCGCATCTGCGGGCAATCAGAGAAATCTCCTCCAGCGAAAGCTCACGCGCCAGCACGACGCGGCGAAACCCCATGTCCTTAAGCGCAAGGACGCCTTCGAGATTGTGAACGACGAGCTGCGTAGATGCGTGAAGTTCAAGAGACGGGAAATACCTGCTGCAGATGCGCGCCACGCCGAGATCCTGGACTATCAATGCGTCGGGGGATATTTCGTCCAGCGCAGCAAGAGAATCAATGGCGTCTTCAAGCTGACCTTCGTCAAGAAGCGTGTTGAACGCGACATACACGCGGCGGCGCGGCGTTAGCGTGCGGGCGTATGCAACGAGATTCTTCAGATCTTCCGTCGAAAGATTCTTTGCGAAGGCCCTGGCCGAGAAATCGGAAAGTCCGCAGTACACCGCGTCTGCGCCTGCGGCGAACGCGGCGAGCGCGGTATCAAAGTCTCCGGCCGGCGCAAGCAGCTCCACTTGCTCCTTGTGCCCCTGCATGTTCACGTCTGCACCCATCGCACTCCTCGACCTGTTCGTATTCATTGACGCCTTCTTCTCATGTCTTGCGCACTGCTGGATTGAGGTAGATCGGCAGCGGCTGCGGCCTCATCATGGCAGGGTTGGCCTCCGCAAACAACCTAAGCCCCTCGTCAGTTGGCAGCATTCCCCCAATATACCGATCCGCAAACGTCGCCTTCAGCAACTCCCCGATGCGTTCATCGTCTGGCGTGACGACAAGAAAATCATCCGAAAACGCGCCTGCGCACTCGTTGCGATCAGTCTGAAACACTTCGCGACTCAGCTCGTAGCCATTGAAAAGCGCAACCCAAAGCTTGCCGCAGCGAGCGTCGCCAACGACAGCAAGACGCGTTGATTCCAGTTTCGCGCTTGAAAACACCTGTGCGGCGATGGCGCAAGGAGAAGGCAAACCAAGCACCTCGCATCGACAACCCAAGGCAAAGCCCTGAGCAAATGCAATTGCGCTGCGTATGCCCGCAAAGCTCCCGGGGCCCGTGCCTACCACTATGCGCTCCACGCCAGCCAGGTCAAGTTCCTCGACCCAGCCACCGTCCCTCCCATGCCCAGATGAGCGCTCTATGTAAATCGTCTTCACTTTTCAACTCTCGCGATATTCAGTTCTCTTTAGCCTCGTACCACTTCTCTGCGCCGTCCGGGAAACACGTTGGCACGAAGTTTCCTACCGTTGGGCGCGTCAGATAAAATGCCTTGTTGTAGTGCGTAAACACCCAGGGGCAGTCCTCTCTTATGATTTCCTGACAGCGGAACCACCTTTTGTTTCGCTCATCGTCGGTTGCGGAATCCAAAGCCGCCTCGTACTCGCGGTCAAAGTCTGGATTCGAATAGGCGGCGTGGTTCGGCCCAGGACTTGCGTTCTTGGAATAGAACAGCTGAAGAAAATTCTGAGCGTCTGGATAATCACCCACCCATCCCATGCGAAACAGCTGAACTCGCCCTTCGTTAACGGCACGCAAAAACGCGTCCCAAGTCTTGAAGTCAAGCTCAAGCCGTATGCCAACTTTTTCGTAGAACGCCGCAGTCAGCTCGCCTGCCTCGCGGCTTTCCTGCGACGCCCGGCCTATGGACATGGTAAGCGTGAGATGTCGCCCTGTCGTTGGGTCGATGCCGTCAGGGTAGCCCGCCTCGGCCAACAGCCGCTTGGCAAGCTTCAAATCAAAGGCGTAGCGAAACGGCGTCTCAAGGCGTCCGCCAACGCCGGGAGGGACAGGCCCGTCGCATTGAACTATTCGCCCGTTGTAGAACTTTTCCCATGCCGGATAGTCGAACGCCGCGTTCAGGGCCTGGCGAAGCTTGCGGTTCCCGCCGAGAAGAGGGTCTTTCATGTTTATGCCCAAGTGCATTACATCGAACGCTGATATGGCATGCAGCCTTATCCCCTTTGCGGAAAGCGAAGGATCAAGCTTGCCGCCTTCGCCCACAATCGAATCCCAGTTGTCGCGCGCAATCTCGCCGAGATAGTCAAGCTCACCCTTCAGAAACATGAGCCACTGCGTTGACGCATCGTCTACTACAAGATACCGAACGGTGTCGAATCCATTCCAGCCTGCGCATTTCTCGCGACGCTTGAACACCATCTCGTGGTTTCGCCACCACTCGGAAAGCTCGTACGTGCCAGACCCTTCGCCGTTTCGCCCGCGCACAGCGGTCGCGCTCATGGCCATCAGCCACGGAAAGTAGTGGCAACGCCGCTTGAGGCGCATTTCCACTGCGCCGGCGCCGACGGCGCGCATGGTGTCAACGTCCTTGACTATCCATGCGTTCGGCGACACTATGTCGGGATCGCGCAGACGCTCCAGGCTGCGCACCATGTCTTCAGCGCCAAGAGACGCACCACTGCCGTTCTTTCGTCCGCGCAGACGGAAAACGTATGTAAGCCCATCTGCCGAGACCTCCGGCAATTCGCAGAAACCCGGCGCAAGGCGGTACGGCCTGGCCTTGTAGTCAACCTCTAGCGGCGTTTCATAGACAAGCGCTATGGCGTGAGTGTCGTAGACCGAGCGCGCCATGGCCGGATCCATCGTGGACACACGTTCCATCGTCCTGGTGAATGAAGCCGCAAGCAAAAGCGCCGCAATGGTCATGACACGTGAATCTCCAGCCTCAGGTCAATTTTCTTTGGAGCGCCGGGAAGCGTTGCCAGCTTCGCGGCAATCGCGCGCAGTTTCGGACGCACAACGAAGGAAGTGGGCGCGTTTCTTGCGTACACGTATATGCGTCCGTTCTCGTATCGCCCAGGCTTGGCCGGCACGTCGGGGAAGAGCCTGGCCCAGTTGTCCACCAGCGACTCGAAGAAGTCGTCGTGTTCGACGGCAAGCGCCTTGAACGCAGCGTCAAAGGCAGACGCCGTCGTCTTGTGGCGTCCGCGCTGCTCGGGCGCTATCGGCTTCCAGTTGACTCCGTTCTCTATTGGCATCTACAGTAAAACGTCACCGCCCGGCAAGCGCCATGCGGATGACCGCCTCGACGCTGTCCGCATTCGGGTTTTTCGCAATCACGTCGGCAACCATCTTGGCACTAGTCTCTTCGTTGAATCCAAGCGCCCTCAGCGCCGCAACCGCATCAGTCACCACAGGCGACGACGACGCCTCGCCAACCCTGCCGCGCAGAGCGAATGCGGAGACTTTGTCGCGCAGTTCAACGCATATCTTCTCGGCGGTTTTCTTGCCAACGCCCTTCACCGCCGAAATACGCTTCGCGTCGCCGGACGATATCGCGACGGCAAGCTCTCCTATGGACATGCCGGAGAGTATCGCTATCGCTATCTTCGGGCCGACACCGCTTACGGAAGTGAGCCTCACGAAAAGCTCGCGCTCATCCGCCGTGGCAAATCCGAAGAGCGTCTCGTCGTCTTCACGGACGCAGTGGTACGCAAGCAGCTTCGCATCCTCGCCAGTGCGTGGAAGCCTGTCGTAGGTAGACAGCGGAATCAGCATCTCGTAGCCGACGCCAGCCGCCTCAATCACGACGCGCGTCGGCTCCTTTTCCGCCAGAACGCCTCTTACGTACGCTATCATCTATTTCACATTCCACCGACCGTGTCAGGCTAGCTCGCGCGAACGTTTCGCGGCTGCGGCCAAGGTCTTGGCGACGGTCTTCTTGAACAACGGCGATGAGAGAAACTTCATGCCCGCAGCAGTCGTGCCGCCCTTTGTGCACACGCCGGCGATGAACGCTCCAAGGTCCATCCCGCTTTCGCGAAGGAACTTGGCCGTGCCGTACATGGTCTGCTCGGCGAGAAGTCTCGCCACTGCGGGCTTGAGCCCCAGAGCAACGCCGCCTTCGGCCATCGCCTGCTCCATGTACGCAAAGTACGCGGGGCCAGAGCCGGAAAGCGCAGTTACGGCGTCGAAGTCCTTCTCCCTCAGCCGCACAGTGGCGCCAGCGCCGCCAAGTATGCGCTCGACAGCCGCGACCGCTTCCTTCGAAGCTTTTGGCCCAGGGCATATCGCGCACATGCCGGCGCCGGCGCGGAGAGCGAGGTTGGGCATCACGCGAACAAGCCCGACCCTCGGGCCGAACGCCGTGCGGAGCTTCGCAAGAGTCTTGCCGGCGACGATCGAAACAATCGTCTGCCCAACTGAGAGAAGCGGGCGAACCTCTGTCGCCACGGAATCAACGTCTTGCGGTCTCACCGCCAGAAACACAAGGTCGCAACTGCGCGCAACCTCGGCGTTGCGGTTGTCCTCAATGCAGGAAAGGAGCACCTTCTTCCTGTCATTCTCCGGCATGGCCGCAAGAATCCCCTGCGCCATCTTGCCTGCGCCAAGAAAGCCAATCTTCATTTGAACACCCTACCTTGTCACGGAACAGGGAAATTCGCCACAAGCGCGGCGGCCTCGCGCTTGACGCGCTCCTGAACGGTTGTGTCGGCAATGTTGTCGAGCACGTCTGCGATCCACGTTCCGATCTTGATCATCTCCGGCTCCTTCATGCCGCGAGTCGTAGCCGATGCAGTGCCGACGCGGATGCCGGAGGTCTTGAACGGGCTCTCGGTGTCGAACGGAATCGTGTTCTTGTTGACAATTATCCCGGCTGCGTCCAGCGCGGCGGCGGCATCCTTGCCAGTGATGCCCTTCGACTTCTTCACGTCCACGAGGAACAGGTGGTTGTCGGTTCCACCCGACACAATCCTGTAGCCTCGGTCCTGCACGGTCTTGCACATGACCGCGCAGTTCTTCACGACCTGCTGGGCGTAGCCCTTCTTCTCGTCGCTCATCCATTCGCGGAAGACGACCGCCTTCGCCGCGATGATGTTTTCAAGCGGACCGCCCTGCATGCCCGGAAACACCGCCGAGTCGAGCGCCTTGGCCCATTTCTCCTTGCATAGCACAAGGCCGCCGCGCGGTCCGCCTAGCGTCTTGTGGGTCGTCGACGTGACAAAGTCCGCATACGGGACTGGCGACGGATGCGCGCCACCGGCGACGAGACCTGCGATGTGGGCCATGTCAACCATCATGATGCATCCAGCCTTGTCGCATATCTCGCGGATGCGCTTGAAGTCTATTGTCCTCGGATACGCCGATGCGCCGGTAAGGAGAATCTTCGGCTTTACCTCAAGCGCCTGGCGCTCGATGGCGTCGTAGTCGAGCATCTCGGTCTTCGGGTCGACGGTGTAAGGCACGATGTTGTATATCTTGCCGGAGAAGTTCACCGGCGAACCGTGCGAGAGGTGACCGCCCTGATCGAGCGAGAGCGAAAGAATAGTGTCGCCGGGCTTGATCGTCGCGAAGTACACAGCCATGTTCGCCGCGCTTCCGCAGTGCGGCTGCACGTTCGCATGCTCTGCGCCGAACAGCTTGCAGGCGCGAGTGCGCGCAAGCTCCTCGGCCGCGTCGACAGGAAGACACCCGGAGTACCAGCGCTTGCCCGGATATCCCTCGGCGTACTTGTTCATCAGAACCGAGCCTGCCGCCTCGCGGCATGCGCGCGACGACGTGTTCTCTGATGCGATGAGGTTGATCTCCGCGTCCTCCTGGCGCGTCTGCGCCGCAATGGCCTCGAACACCTCCGGGTCGTCGCGCATAAGGCCCGAACAGTCCGAAAGACGCTGCGCGCGCTCGAGCTTCCAGCGGCGGCGGGCATGGCGTTCGCTCATGTCGACAGGAGTCGCCACGAACGTGCGGATGATCTCAAGCGCGTACTGCGGCGACACCGCGTCGGCGCTGAGGCACAGCACATTTGCGCCATTGTGCTGGCGCGTAAGCGTGGCCGCGTCCGTAGTGGAGCAGAGCGCGGCGCGGACATTCTGAAAGCGGTTCGCCGCCATCGACATTCCGATGCCGGTCTTGCATATCAGCACTCCGAAGTCTGCCGCACCTGACGCAACATCAGTGGCAACGGCAACGGCATAATCGCAGTAGTCGCAGCTGGCACGGTCAGCCGGGCCCTTGTCCATGACCGTGAACCCATCAGAAAGCTCACGCACGAGCAGGCTCTTGAGCTCGACGCCACAGTGATCAGATCCAATAGCTATCTTCATTATGTCTCTCCTTGCATTTTTTAGCGGTCTCGATTCCGCCTATCGTCAGACAAGTTTGTGGAATTATACCATACTTTATTCAATCGTGCACAGACTGCGCCATAGCCAGCCTCGATATCACCTCCGACGCAAGCGCCATTCCAAACGCGCATGTCACCGGCATAACGCTCCCCTTGGGAAGCGCCGCACCATCTGCCGCAACGCCACGCGGATGCTCAAGTGAACATACGCAGCGCATAGAGGCAGCTGGGTAGCGGCCCAGCATCTTGAAACGCCGTCTCAACGCACGGGCCAGTCCATCGCCCTCGACCTTGTCGAACCGACGGACAACTACCTTTGTAGGATCCAGCCGAAAAGCGGCGCCCATGGACGAAACAACGGGCACGCCAGCCTCGGATGCGTCAAGCAGCAACGTGGCCTTGCAGTCAACGGAGTCGATTGCGTCCACTGCGAAATCGAAATCGGAGAGTGAAAATCCTCCTGGCAACCCAGCCGGATAGCGCGCCGCAACAGCCGTCACCTTGCAGTCTGGCCTTATCGAAAGCAGGCGCTGGCGCATAGCCTCCACCTTGCACATCCCCATCGTGTCAGCCGTCGCCGGGCACTGCCTGTTTATGTTTGACGAAGCAACAACATCGTCATCAACAAGAGTCAACGCGCCAACACCCGTGCGCACAAGGGCCTCTGCGCACCAGCTGCCTACACCACCAACTCCAACAACGGCTATGTGCGATCCGGCAAGTCGCGCCATCGCTTCTTCGCCGAGCAGTGCGGCTGTTCTCGAAAGATCCGTCATGCGGGGATTCCGTCACGGAATGGCTAGCTCTACAGTAAGGACGTTGCGATCATTCTCACGCCTGTATGCGAGGGACGACGACATTTTTTTCACCATCAAGAGGCCAAGTCCGCCTATCGGTCTCTTGTCTGCAGGAAGCGACGTGTTGGGATCGGTGTGCGACAGCGGATTGTACGCCTCTCCGTCGTCGGTGAACACCAGCTTCACGGCCGAAGCCGCCTCGTCAACTTCGATGACCACTTCAAAAACCGACGCACTAGAGTGTTTCACGATGTTGGAGCATATCTCATCGAGGATTATGTGTAGCTTTGCCGACAACGACGCAATGCCGCCGTTCGAAACGACCTCGTCAAGGTAGTCCGATGCCTTTGCTATGCCTTCCTGCGTTGACGGGAAGGTTCGAGAGAAAGCACCCGGCGTCGCGATATAGCGCATTGCAAGCACCGTGATGTCGTCCGCCTGCGCCATGCCCCCCGAAAACGCCGCGACAACCGCGCGCACAACCGAGCAAAGATGATGCGGTTCTGAGTCCGAAGCGGCCTTCAGCGCATCCTCAAGCCGCTCCTCTCCAAAGAAGGCGTTGTTCTCGTCCACAGCCTCGGTGACACCGTCTGTGTACAGGAAAATAGCGTCGCCCAGCGAAAGCCGAAGCGTTTGCCCACGGTATTTGACCCCATCCATGAACGCGAGCACCGGCCCCGACCTGTCCTTGATGAATTCACAGCCAGACCGCCGGCTCCCTATCTTCACCGGCGGATTGTGCCCTGCGTTAGCAAACGACACGACACCTGTCTTGAGATCGAGCACACCAACCCACGCTGTGAGAAACATGTTGGCTGGATTGTTCGCGCACAGATCTTCATTGACCTTCGTAAGCGTCTCCGCCGGATCGTGCATGGCCAGCAGCGTGTCCTTTATGAGCGTTTTAGCCGTCATCATGTAGAGCGCAGCGGTTATGCCCTTCCCAGAGACGTCGGCGACGAGAAAAGCCACGTGAGACGAGTCCAGCACAAAGTAGTCATAGAAGTCGCCGCCCACGTCGCGCGCCGGCTGCATATCGGCGGATATCTCGAACGACGGGTTAGGAGGAATATCCACGGGAAGAGCGGACATCTGGATAGTCTTCGCAATCGTCATGTCTTTCTCGCGTCTGGACGCATCGTCCGCGTAGAACTTCTTCAGCCTGTCAGAGTCACGGAAGACGCGGTCCGTAAATATGCCAAGCGCGGTGAACACGGCAAAAAGAAGCACTGCAAATGCAGAGACGAATATGGTCCGCGTGTCATAAAATTCTCTCTGAGGCAGGACGGCTACGAAACGGTGTCCGCCGAAAAGAAACATTCTGCAGTAGCAGTATTCGCCGAAAATGCGTTGCTTAAACGTTTTGCCGCGGTTCTTTCCGTCCGCAATTATCTCATATGGCTTTGCGGCGGCAATGTCGAACCCAGTCTCCGCCAGGCTCTTTGCCATGTCACGGTGACGGGAGGGATTTGAAATGAGCCGCCCAGTCTCCCTGTCGGCGCAGAGGAAGCACCCGGTCTTGCCGAGCAGCCATTCATCGAAGATGTAACCTAGTATGGACGGCAGAATGTTCGCCAGACGGCGCTCGTCTAGCCCTACCTGCACAAAGCCGTCACCGCCGGGGAACGCTGCGGCGAGGTACTTCGCGCGAAACTCCGGGTTGCGCGCATGAGGACGGAACGGCTGCGAAACTGTCGCCGTTACGCCGTTCGTGAGCTTCATGAACGCGTCCATCACGGGATCGCCAGCCATCTCTACACCCATGCAGAACGGGTCGTTGGACGCAATTATCCTGCCGCTGCGCGTGACTACGTTCACCTCGTCTATGTCCAGCTCTTTTGCGCCGTTCGCCATTCTCTCCATCGACATCGCATTCGCATGGCCGATGTGCCTGACGGCAGTGCGCGCAACATGCCCGAGCATCGTGTCGATGGCTCCCGCCACCGTGTCGTGAACGTCCATTACGGCGTAGTCGAGCAGCCACTCGGTGTTCTTCCTGGCCTGTCTGGTGCCGATTTCCCAGGCAACCGCGATCAACGCGGCGTAGACCGCCACAGCAACGCAGAATATGACTAGACGCCGTTTCATCCCGGACGATGCTTCAGACAATCGTGAAGATGCTGCTCATGCCGGTCATGTCGAATACATCCTTGACCGTCGCATTCGGATGCGTCACGGTCATCTTGCCGTCGCAGGCCATCATTGCCTTCTGCGCCGTCATGAGGACACGAAGACCCGCCGACGAGATGTACTCAAGAGCGGAGAAGTCAAACTCTATTTCGCTCACCCCGTCAAGCTTGAGCTCCCCTTCCAGCTCCGGAGATGTGTTCGTGTCCAAGCGGCCAGAAACCGCAAGCGTCAATTTACCGTTCTCAAGTTTCTTCTCAATCTGCATTTTATGATCCTCCGATTCTGCATGTCAGATGCGAATGCCTTTCATTGCACAGGCTGCCGTTGAAAATCTACTTCCAGAAATCCCAGACGGCGCAAACTGCGAATGCGACGAAGCAGCCCCACAGCACCCCTGCAATAACCTCACGCCGCCTGTGGCCAAGGCGTTCTTCAAGGCGACGAGCCTCAATCTTTTCAATTTCGTCGATGCTGTTGATGTGTGATATTATGCGATTTAGGAGCCTTGCATGTTCACCTGCCTCACGGCGCAGCGTGGCGGCATCGACAAGCACGATTACGGAAAAGCCGACGGCTATCATCGCGTACGGCGCATCGAACCCGTCCGTAAGCCCCACGGCGAAAGCAAGAGCTGAAACTAGCGCCATGTGCGAACTAGGCATTCCGCCGGACGCCTTTAGCTCGCGAAAGTCCCAGACCCCGCATTTGAAGCGCTTGATCAGCAGCTTAAGCACATGAGCTGATGCGGCGGAAAGGAATGCCGACATGAACCATGGATGCCGGACTATCTCAAGGAAATTTATATGATGGATTATCCCTATGCCGAAAAGCACGAGACACCCCCCTCAGCCGATGAGTCGCATGATTATACTCATCATGACTCCGACCCCCGCACCAATCACGCCACCCCACAGCGTAATGCCGTGAAGCTCACGGTTGGCGACCTGGCGCGTCAGAATCTCCATCTCGACCTGGTCTAGCCGCATTATTGAATCGTGAATGATATCCCACACCTTGGCCTCTTCAATGAGACCTGGAAGCCTGCTCACAATGTAGGTCGCCAAGTGGTCGGCGCACATCTTCGCAACAAGAGACCGCGCCTCGTTGCCGAAGACAGAGCCGATCTGGCCCACTGCGTCTGCCTCTATACGCACAATCTCAGGCAGGAACGGGCGAAACCCCTTCGCAAAGCCAGTCGCCACGGACGTAGCCTTGGCACACGCATTGTCCAACTCCTTGCGGATGTTGCGCTCGAAAATCACGCGCATCTCCGGGCTGGAAAGACGCGCCACGATCTTGTCCGAAGACATCAGCTCCGTGCTAATGACCTTCTGGACCGAGTCCGCGATCGTCTTACGCTTTTTCGTGAAGACGGTCGCGAACAACCAACGTATCGCAAGGTCGTTGGTTCCGGCGCCAATGCCGAAACCAACCGCGCCCTGCAGAACTGTTTGCCAGATGAAGCTCATTTATCAGCCGGCGATGAGCCTTCGGTCTCCGCGGCGGCAGCTGGAGCGCCGTCGGAAGCCTCGGCAAAGCCAAGCGCCTTCGCAGCCTGCACAAGACCGTCATCGGCACTGGCCACAAAGCACTTAACGCCATGCGCGGCCTCAAGCTCCTGAAGCGTCGCCAGATGAATCGCCTGAAGAGTGCCGACGGCAACAGGATACGCATCGGCCGCGCGTTTCATCACGGCGTCCGTAACAGGCACCTGCGTAACCGTCTCGCACACGGTCTCAATCCACGAACCAAGACGCGCACGCCCCGCATCGTCGAGCTTGCCCTCTAGACGCAGCTGGTCGGCAACGCGGAAGCACTCCGTGCGCATGAGAGTGCTGGCATACGCCTTCTCCCACTTGCCCCAGAACGCCGCAGGCTTGCCGACGCCAAGCAGGTTGCGAATCACGAACGTAGAATCAAGGTAAACTATCATCTTTCGCCCCTTTCCTTTTTCATTTCCGCGAGCGGATCCTTGCGGAACCCGAACCCGCCAATGTCCTTCAGCGCAGAGAGTGGCTTTGTGGGCTCCCTCAGCGGAAGTCTGGACGTAAACACGTCTTCGCCAAGAAGACGGGCTACAATCCGCTTATGGTTGGTTATCAGCACCTCTTTCCCCTGGCGGGCCAAGCCAAGGTAATGGCAGAGCTGCTGCTTCAGCGTGGCCGTATTTACTTTCTCAATCATTGTGGACATATTATAGTCTTTTTGTGTCCACTTTGTCAAGTGGCACTTGAACGACCTTCCAACGGTCAAAAATCTGCAGCGTCGCATACGAGTGAATCCATTATGTAGTCCTTGCGCTCTGGAGTGTTCGCGCCCATGTAGAACTTGATCGTCTTCTCGACATCGGTATCGTCAGAGCATGTGACCGGCGTCAGGCGAATGTCCTCGCCGATGAAGCCCTTGAAGTCCTCCTTGTCTATTTCTCCGAGGCCCTTGAAGCGCGTGATTTCGCAGCCTCGCCCGCATTTCTTTATGGCTGCCTCTCTTTCCTCGTCGGTATAGCAGAAGTAATGCTCCTTCTTGTTGCGCACGCGGAAGAGCGGCGTCTCAAGGATGAACACGCGTCCGTCAAGTATGAGCTGCCTGTAGAAGCGCATGAAAAACGTGGTCAGCAACATTCGTATGTGAAGCCCGTCAACATCCGCATCTGTCGCGAAGATGATCTTGCCGTATCGCAGGTGCTCAAGTGTATCCTCTATGTCAAGCGTCTTTATGAGGTTGAAGAACTCCTCGTTCTTGTAGAGCACGTCCTTGTTTAGTCCGCACGTGTTGAGGCACTTGCCGCGAAGGAAGAACACCGCCTGGTTCATGGCGTCGCGGGCCCCGCCGAGCGTGCCGCCTGCCGACTGTCCCTCCGTCAGGAATATCATCGTATCCTCGCCTTCGGCCTTGCCGGTCTTCTTGTCGACCTTGTCGAGCTTCAGGTGGTTCTTGCAGTCCTTCAACTGCGGAACGCGCACCGACACGGCCTGCGAGCGCTCACGCGCCTGCTTCTTAATCGTGTTCAGCTGGGAACGGATCTTGCCAGTCTCCTCCACCTTCGCTATAAGCTTCTCCGTTTCGGACGGCGACCGGTGCAAGGCAGCCTCGATTTCCTTCTTCATCTCGGCGACGAGGTCCGCACGGATGTCGTTCATGACGAACTTGATCTTCGTCTGCCCTTCGAATACCGGGTTCATTATCCTCACCGACACAGCGCCTATAAGTCCATCGCGAATGTCGTCGCCGTCGAACTTCTTCTTCGCGTCGTAGTCGTTGAGGGCCTTGGTGAGAGCCTCCTTGAACGCCGTCAGGTGAGTGCCGCCGTCGGTCGTGTACTGTCCGTTCACGAACGAATGGTACTCTTCGCCAAAACGATTGGTGTGCGTGAAGATTATCTCGAGGCTCTTCGTCTTCACATGGAACGGCGCATAGAGCTTCTCGAACTGAGCCTCGTCGGAGATGAGGTCGGCAAGCCCGCGGTCAGAGCATATCGGCTGTCCGTTCAAGACGATCGTAAGCCCCGCGTTCACGTAGCAATACATCTTCATGCGCCGCAGCACGTGCTCCTCGCGCACCTTGAAGTGCTTCAGCACTTTCATGTCGGGCTTGTAGCGTATGAACGTTCCAGGCCGTTCGCCAGCCTTGTCCTTTCCTCGCCGCTTTGACTTCAGGCGCCCTTCCTCGAAATACGCCTCGGAGAACTCGCCGTCGCGGAATGAACGCACCTCGAAGAACTCAGAAAGCGCGTTCACCGCCTTCGTGCCAACGCCGTTCATGCCGGCGGAGAACTGGTAGTTCTCGTTGTCGTACTTGCCGCCGGTGTTCATCTGGCTGACGCAGTCGACAACCTTTCCGAGGGGGATTCCACGTCCGTAGTCGCGCACAGAGACCTCCCCCGAATCGTAGTTCACCGTTACTTCAATCTTCTTCCCGAAGCCCTGACCGAACTCATCGATTGCATTGTCGATGACTTCCTTCATTAGTATGTAGATGCAGTCGTGGTACATCGCACCCGTTCCGGGTTCGCCAACGTACATCCCGGGCCGCATTCTTATATGCGTCACCGGGTCTAGCGTTTTGATGCTGGAGTCTCCGTAGTCTCTTGCCATATCGTCTATAATTATACCAAAATCAGTCCGGCTCCGCCTAGCGACGCAAATCAGCGCATTGCCTGCGCGCTATCTGGCGAGTTTTATCTCGATGGGCACGAACAACGAGGGGTTCGACGCTCGTTTCACGATCTTGTCGGCGTACTCGTCGCTGTAGTATCGATCGGTCTCCGTCCTGTCTCGCCGTCCGTTGTAACGCTGCAGCGCCTTTGGCCACCCGTCAAAGAAACCTTTCGGCCGCTCTGAGGCCGGGCGCCCAGACGCGCCGAACCCTTTTCTGGAAAGATACCGTATCGCAGCGCGAACGTTCAACTCGGCCGTGCCTTCATTCCGCTTCAACGGCTTAGCGAGCCCCACCAGCATTTTCTCATCGCCCCAGTCGCCGGGCACGTTGACCTGAAGAGGATCCACAGCCCACGCCGCCTTTGACGCAGGGCCGTTGCCGCCAGACTCCTCGATCATGTGCGATTTCACGAGCGCCGGCGTCAAATCGGCGATCTTCGCCGCCTGCTGCGCAGTACCGCCGCATCCTTCGGACTTTGCCGCATTGAATTCGTCAACAAGCCGCACAATTAGCGCGTCGTACATCTGGTAGCGCGCATCCTCGAAACCTCGGAACACCGGCACACCGGCCTTGCCGGACGGAAGCACATTGACTCTTTTATTATTGTTAGGCACCTTGTCGGGGAACCACTTGCGTATCCACGCCTCGATGGCCTTGACGGTCTTCATCTCCTCGTCCGTGACGAACCTAGTGTCAATGTAGAACTCGCCCCACTCGTCGAACGAAAGGCCGTCAAGTAGCCCAGCCGTGTCCACCGTGTAGCGCTGTGTGCCGCATGCGGGAACTTCGGCTATTCCGCGCTTGGCAAGCTCCGCCGCATGCGCCGCGGCGCGTTCATCGGCGCGCTTCTGTATCTGAAGCGCCTCGGACGCCAGAGGCCACAGCTCCAGCATCGCCGCTGGGTCTATCGAGAGGAGCGTGTTGACCAGCTGCGCCTCTGTTCCGCCAGACGGCTGCGCCGCAGCAGCCAGAACGGACACTGCGGCAAGCAGCGATGCGACAGTCTTCATCGCGTCATCAGGCTACGGGCTGCACTGCAGGCTTTGCGACGGCATTCGCCGCCTTGCGCTTGCGCTTCTGGACAAGCTGCCAGACGAGGAAGCCAGCCACGGCAAGGAGAATCACGCCAAGCACCGGGCGGTAGAATATCCAGGCGATTGCGATGGTTGCGAGCGAGCACGCAAGCGCGACGACGAACGACACGATTCCAATGCCAACGCCAACGAGATCGCCCAGAAGCGGCAGCACGTCCGCAAGCACGCTGAGGGGCTTCAGAACAGTCGAAAGCCCGATGTACATCACGACCAGCCCCGCAAGGCGAAGCAGCCACGTGAAGACAGAGTTGCTGGAACGCGCCGACTCGAACATCTCGGCCGCATCGGCAATGCCATCATGCAAATAGCTGATCTTCCTGCCGTTCTTTGCCGTGTAGTCCACAAACGTGTCGCCATGCTGCTTGGCTATGATCGATATGTCGTGCGGATACACGACGCGGAACGTGACCCTCATGTCGCCGATGCGCGGCTGCGTTGCAACGTCGCGGTTGTTTAGCGCGTTCTTGCGCGTCTCGGCATTCGGAACGAGTATAGTGGAACCCTGCATCTGAACGCGCTCGACTCGGCATACGAAGTTTGTAGGGAGCGCGAGTGGCTGCTCGGCGCCGATGCGGTCAATCTGCCGCTCGCTCAGGCGAAACGCACCGAACGACACGTTCGCCGCCGCCTTCTCCTCCTTGGGGAATTCGAAGGCGCCAGGGTTATCGTGCCCCTTCTCGTGGAACTCGCTGGAGTCGACGACGTCAGAAGTCCACTTCTGGCTGTAGGAGTACGTAGTCGTCCTGGTGACGCTCCCGCCCATGTTCTTCTTCTCGCTTGTGCTCTCGTCTTCGACCCACTGGAACATCTCGACCTGTCGCTCAAGCTTGATCGCCGTGGCTGAGACGCCAAACACGTCGTCGGCGAGCACGTCCTTTGTATCGGCCCTGCCGGTCATGTGGACAAGACGTCCGTTCATTTCTGGATCAACCGCCGCATTCGACTCGACGGCGACGCATGCGCCCTCGCCTTCGTCTATGGCCTTAGCCGTCTTGACCGAACGCCCTTCGTTCCAGAAGAGCAGAGGGAAGCCGGCGATGAAGAACAGAACGCCAAACAGCATTCCCTTTATTGAGCCCGCGATTCGCGAACCCCACGATATCGTAACCGCCTCAGCGATTGCCATCTTCACAGTCCTTTCGTTTTCTTGTCGGAATAAACCTTCACGCTCGACGGAATCGCAGAGCCGTTGACCACCTCTGTGCCGCGCAGCGTTATGCGCTTGAGCTTTGGCAGAGACTTCACAAAGGAGACGTCAACCGGCTGTTTCGCATTCGAGAGGTCAAGTTCCTCTAGGTCGGTGAACGTGCCGATGAGAGCCGTGTTGGTATATGCGCTGCCCGGCAGTTCAAGCTTTTTCAGCTTGCGG
The DNA here is from genome assembly GCA_902772905.1 of uncultured bacterium. Taxonomy (GTDB): domain Bacteria; phylum Verrucomicrobiota; class Kiritimatiellia; order RFP12; family UBA1067; genus UBA1067. The sequence continues at coordinate 23,676 of CACYCL010000136.1, forward strand.
CACGGCGCGAGAAACGAGAGGTCGCCCAGAGCGGTGGCCATCGCGCCGCCATCCATGTTCCATCCACGGAAGTATGTGAGGTTCACAAGAGTGGATATCGGGGTGAAGTCGTCGATTTTCTCGGCGAAGAGCTGCACGGCCTCGGTCTGCGGAACCGCAAGAAGCCACTTGACTGACGTCATCTTGGTGAGACCGCCGTGGAAATCACGCACCTGCTTGAGTGCGCCCAGCGAATCGTATGTAGACTGCGGAGCCTTCACCGCGTAGAAGTCGACCTTCTTAAGTCGAGGGCAGGCAGCTAGCGGCGCAAAGCTCCCGGACACTGACGAACCATATAGGTCAAGCGTCTCAAGCGACGACATAGCCGCAAGGCCCGACATGTCAGCTATGTCGCAGTACTTCATTTCAAGCGAGCGAACCTTCGAACACGCGGCGAGAGGCCCAAGATCGGGACAAGATGTCCTGTACAGCACGACCTGCGTGGCGCTGCGAACCAGCGTGAACGGGGCAAGCGTGGTCAACTTCGACTCCTTCACCGACACATACGCCGCATCGGGAAACGCCGCAAGCCCCGCCGCGAGCGTGGCATCGTCCACGCCTTCAAAGTTGAGGCGAGCATTGGCTGTCTTCCTCCCGCCGGAGATGTACGCGCTCTTGGCTTCCTGTACCTGTTCGGGCGTGGCGGGCTTCTTGAAAATGACCGTGCCGTAATTGACGTCAGGAACGGCCGTATCGGTCGACGGCGTGCGCTGGCCGGCGAACGAGGCGAGCACAGAAGAGTCAACCGCCGGGACGGCTGGCACGGCAGAAACTGCAGTGGCGGCAGGTGCAACGACAGGCCGAGAGACCGTTGTCGCAGGCGTAGTCGCCGTAGACGCGCTGCTCGTGCTAGCCGAGCCATCGGACTTGGCCTGCCTGCCGCCGACCAGATCGCCAACGGCATTCACGGTGTCGACAGTGCGTTTGACCTTGTCCATAGCATCCCAGAAACCGCCGAACGCGGCCGTAGCGGAGACTATCGACGCAGCAACTATCAGTTTCCTCATTTGCAAGCCCTCTTCCGATGTTTCTTACTTGATCGCCTGCGCACCCTTGCCGTTCATCGCGCCGAAGAGCTTGAGCGCGTCCTCCAGAGGATAGCGGTTTGCGAACATGTCGCACTGCGTCTTGATCGTTCCCTGCAGAGGCAGGCCGAGCATGGACCTCAGGCCATTGCACTTGCCCTCGTCGAGTCTTGTGGACTCTGAGTACTTCATCGACAGGAATGCGTTCAGATACTGCGCATTGAGACGTCCCTTGAAAACGGACGGATCCTTCAGATCGACATTGTCCTCTATCGACTCGATGCCGTCCGTGCCCTCAAGATCCTCAAACTCGTCAACACGCACCTTCACGACGTTCGGCGACGCGGTCATCTGGATGTCGCTCTCGCGGTTCAGGAAGAACACGTTGCCGTCAAGCTTGATCTTCTTCGTCTTGCCGGAGCCCTTTGTGTTGTCGAAGCCGGTGAGCACGTTGAGGCCAATGATGTTGTCCTCGATCTCAGCCGCAATCTTCTCGTTCACACGAATGCCGAAGCCCATGTCGGCTAGGTCGTTGAGCCGGCTCCAGGTGAAGAGGACGGTGTTCTTTTCGAACTCCCACTTCACGGACGGCTGGGCGCATGAGCACGCAACGCTCGCGCCGATCATGCGGTTGTTCACAAACACGCAGTTCTCGATCTTGACCTCGCCCTTGTACCAGTTGAGGTTCACCGCCCAGTTGCCGCAGTTGACGAACGCGCAGTTCTTGATGGTGATGTCGCCCTCGCCGCGAGACGCCGTTGCAGAATAGATCATGTAGCGGTTGGGGCTGACCTGCTTGTCCGCAATGTTCTTGGCAGGGCCTTCCAGCCACATGCCAGTGTCGAAGCCGTCCGGCTTGCCCTTGGTTGCGTGGTACGAGTTTGCGAAGCCCTCGTCGAATATAAGACCGTCAATCGACATGTTGAAGCCCTTCGGGGCGTTCATCGTCTTGTCAAACTCGAGATGCAGGACTCCCATGCAGTTGCCGCGCACATACGTCTCGTTCTTGGCCTGGAACATCGTGCGGTACTTGAGCGGGTCGCGCGCCACGAAGTCTGCCGAGTAGCCGCCGATGATCGACACCGGCTTCTCCATGCGGAACGTGCCCTTCAACGTCGCCTTGCCGGGATACACACCCTCGGCCACGTGAATGACATCGCCTGTATCGGCCTTTTCAAGCGCTTTCCATAGGTTCTTGAGCGGCGCTTCCTTCGTGCCCGCGTTCTTGTTCTTCCCGCTTGCGAGCGAAACGTAGATGTCCGCCGCAGAAAGCGATGCTGCACACACCAGTGCCATGGCTGCAACGATAAGATTCTTCATGTCTGACTGACCTTTGAGATTTGCCTGATTTAATTTGGACGCACTACGCCACCCAGCGTACCCGCCGTGGCGTGTATTCTACCATAATTGCACATAGCTCGCAACGGCAAAATGCACAGCAAAATGCGACACGGCAAAATGCACAGCACACGCACCCCCGCGATTCGTTATGATAGTGTGCACACGTCCGAGCATAGCCCCATGCCGTCTGTCTTCTTTTTTGGTATAATACGAGAGATGAAGAAAATAGCAGTCTTGATGGGCGGCTGTTCGAGCGAACGCGATGTCTCGCTCATGTCGGGCCGCAACGTCGCCGAGGCGCTTGCGTCGCTCGGCAAATACGAGGTCGTCTCAGTCGTCCTTGATGCAGAGAATCTTGACGCGATGCCTGGCGGCATCGACGCCGTGTACGTGGCGTTGCACGGCGGGTGGGGCGAAAATGGCGGAGTGCAGGCCGCGCTCAATGCGCGCAAAATCCCATACACCGGACCAGGAGCGCTCGCATCGCAGATCGCAATGGACAAGGTGAAGACGAAGATGGTGCTCGAAATGAAGGGCGTGCCAACGGCCGCATGGGGACTGGCCAATCCCGACACGGAGAAGTCGCCGCTGCCGCTGCCGGTGGTCGTCAAGCCGCCCTGCGACGGATCTTCGGTCGGCATAAGCAAGGTGTCGCGCGAAGAAGGCTGGAAGTCCGCACTGGATCTCGCGTTCTCTGTGCAGAGCAAGGAGAAGCCGGTTCTTGTCGAAGAATTCGTGCCAGGGCGCGAAATGACCGTCGCCGTAGTGGATGGCGAGGCGTGGCCCGTCATAGAAATTGTCGCGAAGGACGGATGGTACGGCTACAACGAGAAGTACAAGTCGGAGGAGACGAGATATCCGTTCCTTGAGGACGACGAACTTGCCGGCAAGCTGAAGAAGCTCGCCGTTGACGCATACCGTGCAGTTGGATGCCGCAGCGTCACGCGCGTCGACTTCCGCGTGTCGCCTCTCGGACGATGCTACGTCCTGGAACTCAACACATCGCCGGGCTTCACGTCCCATTCACTCGTGCCCAAGGCCGGCATGCACACAGGGCTAACCTTCGCAGGAGTGTGCGACCGCATACTCGGCAGCGCAGACTACGACAGATGAAAGCAAACAAAATCAAGTCTGGCAACCGTCGGGGACTGCTGATCGCAATTTCGACAGTGCTGGTCATCTCGGTGTTGGCAGGCGCCATGGTCGGCTTCAGCCGACTGGCGGAGCTGTACATCGCGCAATGCGTCATAACGGACATGTCGGAGCAGGTGGAGATCAAGTCCGGCAAGATGGTAAAGCCCGACGTGATAGCCGAGATCATGGGGCTCAAGGTCGGCGCGAATCTGGCTAAGATCGACTTCTCGGAAAAGCGCGACGAGATACTGCGCAAGGTTCCAACGTTGCGGACGATATCAATAACGCGCCGCCTGCCGGCAAAAGTATACATCGTCGCAGAGGAACGCACTCCGGTTGCCAGGCTGGGCATACGCGGACAACGACGCACAACCGGACGTGTCGTGGACCGGGAGGGGATGGTGTTTCTCTGCCAGCGCGGCACGCAGCTGCTTCCCACGATATCCGAGCCTCTGCCTCCCGGCACACAGCCGGGGCACAAGATAAAGGGCCGAGCGCTGTCCGCGCTGCAGCTCATCGACGCCTGCCACAAGCCGGAGTTCGCGGAACTCGGCGTGCAGGACATCGACGTGTCCAAGCCCGACTACCTCCTCGCGACCCTTGGCGACTACTCGCGCCTTAAGATAGTCTGGGATGGAATGGAGAATGCATCCTCGAAATCCATTGCCGACCTAGACGAGAGGCTCAAGCTGCTGGTGCAGACGATACGCACCAACGTCGGATTTGGGGCGAAGACATGGAATGCCACCATGCCTGGCAGGATATTCGCCGACACACAGGAAAACCACTGAAGCAATGAGCAACATATATGCAGCGCTGGAAATAGGGACGACTCGCACTGTGCTTGCCGTAGGCGAGGCCGACACTGGCGGACGTCTGCGCGTGACAAGCCACGCCGAGATACCGTCGACCGGAGTGCGAAAGAGCCAGATACTCGACATTCCGCAGGCAACGCAGTCGATACGATCCGTACTTCATGAAATCGAGCGCAGGCAGGAGGCCTCCGGCTCGAAGATAACGATAGGCAACGCCTTCCTCGCCGTGTCAGGGCAACACGTAAAGGCGGACCCGTTCTCCGCTCCGGTGCAGGTCGAGAACGCGAGAGTAAGCGACGAAGCGATCAACGCAGTCATCAGGGAATCGCACTCGATGACTCTGCCGCGCGACCGCGAGCTTCTCGACGTGATCGAGCAGGACTACGTCGTAGACGGACTTGGCGGAATATCGTCGCCGAAGGGAATGTCCGGGCGAGTGCTCAGCCTGAACACGCTGCAGATACATGCCGACAGGAACCGCATACAGAACGCCAGGACGGCAGCCGACGCCGCGAAGCTGGAGATACGCGAGCCTCTTTTCGCGACGACATGCGCGGCCGACGCCGTGCTTGAGGACTACGAGCGCCGCAACGGCGTCCTGGTCATAGACATGGGCGGCGGATCGACCGGCTACGCCGCATACTGCGACGGCTACGCCGCAGCCGCCGGCGTGATCGGCGTTGGCGGCGACCACGTCACAAACGACATTGCGCACGCGTTCCAGACGACAAACGCCCAGGCCGAGGGCATGAAGGTGCGCGAGGCCAGCGCCCTGGTCTCGGCATCGACGGGCGAGTCGTCCCGCGTCAGGGTGGAACCGGGCGAGAATACGCTCATGGACAATCGCACAGTTTCGCGCCGTGCACTGGACACCGTGGTCAACGTAAGGATGATGGAGCTTTTCACCGTCATCCGCGAGACGCTCGAGGACCACGACCTGCTGCACCGCCTTCACGCCGGCGCGGTCCTAACCGGCGGCGGCGCGCGGCTGAGGAACGTCGACGTCCTCGCCGCCCAGACGCTCTGCATGAACGTTCGCATAGGCCGCCCGACACACGTGGACGGTCTCGACGACGTGGAGTTCCCCGCGGCGTTCGCCACGATAGCGGGTACGCTGCTGTACGCGCACCGCAACTACGAGGAGCGCTCCATCCTTGACGGACTATTCGGGAGGTTCTTCAAATGAACGGCGAATCGTCGATGATACTCATTGGCATAGGAACGGCCGGCGCCGCGATTGCGCGCGGCGTCAGCCGGGCGTTCGGCGGCGGGCTCAGGCTCGTGCTGGCAGATACCGACGCCGCCACGGGCGAAGCCGGCGGTCCCTTCACCTTGCTTGGCGGAGACCGCCTTTCCGGGCGCGGAGCCGGCGGCGACGTGGTGGCCGGAAGGCTCGCGGCGGAAGATTCCGTAAAAGTGCTTGACGAGCATCTTGACGGAGTGCGCCTCGCCATCATTGTAACCGCGCTTGGCGGCGGAACAGGGGGCGGCGCGACGCTTGAAACGGCAAAGCACCTGTCCGCGCGCGGAGTGCCGTCGGTAGTGTTCGCTACGACTCCGTTCTCATTCGAGGGAGAAGACCGCCAGCGCAACGCGCGCGGCATCATGTCGATGATAGAAGACGCCGCCAACTCCACGTTCTTCCTGCCGCTGGACAAACTTGTGGACAATGTCGACAACATGCAGGAAGCGATGCGTCGGGCGATCGACACCGTGGCCAGCGGCGTGACGCTGTTCTGGCGACTGGTGGAACGTCCCGGATACATACGCCTCGACACAGAGCGCCTGCGCCACATAATCTCAGGAGCGGGACGCGGACGCTTTGCCGCCGTTACCGCGCAGGGGCAGGGTCGGGCATCCGAAGTCGTCGACAGGCTCATACGTTCCGAAATGCTCGCAACCTCGTCTGGTCCGGTCAGATCGACGCTTTGCGGGATACTTGCAGGCGACGACCTTCTGCTGAGCGAGGTCGGGAAGATCGCCGACGGCGTCAGAGGCGCATTCGCGGGACTCACCTTCGACCTCGCCACCGTCAACGATGAGGCCACGTTCTCGGGGCGCATATCCGTCGTGCTGATGCTTTTCGAGTCCGGCGCAAAGGCCGAAGACGAGGCTCGGCCAGGGAGTGTGATGAGCGGACGTCGCCGCAGGACAAAGGGCGCGCTCTCATCAGGTCCGACAGGACGCGGGCGCTTCAAGAACGCCGAACCGACGATCTGGAACGGCGAAGACCTCGACATACCCACGTTCATAAGGAAAAACCTGAACCTTGATTTCTAGCAGAGACGGACATGTGCGCGTGCTGCCGCTCCACGTGGCGAACAAAATCGCCGCAGGAGAGGTGGTGGAGCGGCCTGCCTCGGTAGTCAAGGAGCTTGTCGAGAACGCAATTGACGCCGGCGCGTCGAAGGTTGCAATAGCCATAACCCAGGGCGGACGCAAGCTCATCGCCGTGCAAGACGACGGCTGCGGAATGTCAAAGGACGATGCCGTGCTGTCGCTCGAACGACAGGCGACGTCTAAGATACGCGACGTGACAGACATTGAGGAAATCGATACGCTTGGCTTCCGCGGCGAAGCAATACCGTCCATCGCGTCGGTATCCCGGTTCTCGCTCACTACACGCCGCGCCGACACCGACGAGGGCACGTTCCTGCAGGTGAACGCGGGAACGCTCGCCGAAGTGCGCACGGCAGGCTGCCCTCCCGGAACGAGAGTCGAAGTGCGAGACCTCTTCTGCAACGTCCCCGCGCGACGCAAGTTCCTGCGCGCATACGCGACTGAAGAGGCGCACGTCAAGTCGGTTTTCACGGTACACGCCCTCGCTCACCCGCAGATCGCGTTCTCGCTGACGATAGACGGCCGTGAACTCTACTGCCTCGCTCCGGCGAACGACGTGCGCGACCGTGTGCGCGACATTTTCGGATCAGACTTCCTGGAGTCGATGCTTGCGCTGTCGCCATGCAGCGCAACAGATGCGCGCCGTGCCGAGATCCGCATCACCGGATTCATAGAACGCCCCGGCATGGCGACGCCTACCCGTCGCGACCAGTACGTATTCGTCAATGGACGGCCCGCGACGGCAGCATGCATCGCCAGCGCAATGCGCGATGCGTATCCTCGGCGTCCGGGCGACGCAAGACCGGCGGCGATTGTATTCATCGACCTTCCGCCGGGCATGGTTGACGTGAACGTCCATCCGACGAAACGCGAAGTGCGTTTCCGCGACAACTCCGCTGTTCGCGGCGCACTCGTCGATTCAATCGAAAACACCCTGCTCCCGAGACAAGCCGACACGCAAGGGCGGCAGGCGCAGTACTGCGACGCAAAGCAAGCCATGCCGCCGCCGCAACCGCGGCCTATGCCTCCGCATACGCCTGCTCCGCCGCATACGCCTGCTCCGCCAGCGCCGGCGCCGCTGCCAGCGCCGGCACCGATTCAACACGAAATAGAATTCGCATCAGACCCGTCGTCGCCGCGCACAAAGCCATGGCAGTGGTTTCGGTTCCTGGCGCAGTCGGCGTCAGGATACATTCTCATCGAAACAGACTCGGGAATAGTTACGATAAACCCACACGCGGCGCGCGAACGAATCGCGTACGAGCGGCTTCTGTCCGGTCGGTCGGTCGATTCTTCGCAGACGCTTCTCATTCCCGAGACGGTGAAAATGAGTCCCGTGGACGCGGCGCGCATCACTGCATCGCTCGACGACATTCGCGGCATGGGCTTTCAAGTAGAGCACTTCGGGACGGATACATTCAAAATTGACGCAGTGCCGCAGCTGATTGGCGCGCTGTCGCCGTCCGCAGTGCTCGCCTCGATGGCACACGACCTGTCAGAATCCGGCTCGCGGCACGGCGGGGCGAGGTGGCGCGAAGAGCTACTCGCAAAGTCCGTGGCGAAGTCGTTCGCCGGAGCATCGCTCTCCCTCACCGCCGACGGCGCGACAAAGCTCGTCGAAGAGCTATGCTCGTGCCGAATGCCCTACGTGTGCCCGCGCGGCAAGCCGGTAATGATATTCACATCGACCCGCGAGCTGGACCGCAAGTTCGACCGCAACTGACGCTACGTCGTCAACGCGCCGATCTCAGCGCCGGATCAAGACGGTCGCGGAGCCAGTCGGCAAGATGGTTGAACACAAGCACCAGCATGAATATGGCGAGCGTCGTGAACGTCATTTCCCACCATACCCCCTGCCACAGCCTGAGGCGCGCGTTGTTTATCATTATGCCCCAGCTCGGCTCCCCCTGCACGCCTATGCCGAGGAAGGATATGAACACCTCAGTGGAAACTGCGGACGGAAACCGTATCGAAAACTGTATCAGGATTATGTGCGCGACGTTCGGCAAGATGTGCCGGAACATTATGCGCATGTGCGAATAGCCAAGCACCCTGGCGGCCTTTACGTACGCGCGGTCCTTGTGCTTCATCGTCTCGGCACGAATGGTTCGGCACGTGCCGACCCAGGTCGTAAGCCCTATGCCAAGGTATATGCCCATCAACCCCCTTCCCGCCACTAGCGATATGGCGAGGATGAAAAGCAGTCCGGGCATCGAAGCCACCGTAGCGCAAAGCCAGACGACCACAGAGTCCGTCTTGCCGCCGAAATACCCGCCAAGCAGTCCAAGCAGCACGCCGAGCGGAATCGCGATGAGCGATGTGACTATGCCGACATGGAACGCGATCCGCGCGCCTTGCACAAGCCTAAGGCCAACGTCCCTGCCGAGATTGTCAGTTCCGAGCCAATGTTCCGCAGACGGCGGCCTGTAGCGCGCATCAGGGTCTACGACGTTGTACGCGGGCGTGACATCACGTGCAAGCGCCACGCGGTACTGCACCTCTCCGAAGAGTGCAGCGCCGGCATACAGCGCAAGCACGGCAAGGCATATTCTGACAGAAAGTCTCATCGTGACAATTATACCATATTCTCGCACACAACGAGCGCAAGTTATGGTATAATACCCGTTACCAATCCCGACGGACTGTAGCTCAGTTGGTAGAGCACGACACTTTTAATGTTGGGGTCGCGGGTCCGATCCCCGCCAGTCCGAATCTCCCCTGTGTGAAGTCTAAGCAGATTTGCCAAGTTGTTCAGATGGATCCATGCGAGACGCATCTCCCCATGGATAACCACCAAGCATGGTCAACGCCTCGCCAGCAAGAAAGAGCGAACCGCAAACAAGAGACGGCGTTTCATGCTCGGCATGGCCGCCAAGCGCATTCTCCGGGCTCAGCCCGATGCGCGAGCGGGCAAGCGCGTCAAGAAGCGAATCGCACGGCTCGGCCGACATTCCTGCCTTGCGCATCCGCGCAGCCGTCTCCGTCGCAGGCAACGAACGCGGGTTGCAGGTCTTCACGGCGAATCCGCGCGAAACGCACGGCGCAAGCGTCCTAAGAACGGCATCTACATCCTTGTCGCCGCAGAATCCTGCGACAAGCGGCAGACGACGGTCGCCGAACTCCGCACGCAACGAGGCTGCAAGCGCTTCGGCGGCCGGCGGGTTGTGCGCGCCATCTATGAGAAATTCGCCGACTCGCTGAAAACGGCCTGGCCATATTGCACGCGCAAAGTAACTGAAGTCCGGCTCGTGCTTCCGGCCACCAATCATGCCCGCCTGGCTCATTATCCTCAATGCAGCCATCGCGGTAACGGCGTTCTCGCGGTTGAACAAGCCGCCGAGCGAAAAGCTGTCAGGTATGTCCCTGTCAGAGGCAACGTCTGGCGCATAGAAGAACGGCGAGCCAAGTTCTTCCGCCCGCTTCGATATAACCATGCGCACTACGTCTGAATTGCACCCGAGAACAACGGGGACGCCTGGCTTGACTATGCCCGCCTTTTCAGCCGCAATCTTCTCGACTGTGTCGCCAAGCCAATCGCAATGATCCAGGCCGACTCGCGTTATCACGCATATTTCGCTGTCGCAGACATTCGTAGCATCAAGCCGTCCGCCAAGCCCGCACTCCAGAACTGCGTGCTTGACGCCCGCATCGGCGAAAGCGAGAAACGCTACAGCCGTCAACGCCTCGAAGAACGTCACGTCCAGATTCTCAGGAGCCAACGCCTCGGTTGCATCATGCACGACCTTAGCGAAAAACTCCAGCCTTTCATCTGAAATCGGCTTGCCGTCAATGAAGAATCGTTCGTTCAACTTCACAAGATGGGGGCTCGTGTACCTGCCGACAACGCCGATTTCCCTTCCATATCCTTGCAGAGCCGCGTCAATGAGGGCGCAGACGGCGCCCTTGCCATTTGTGCCGGCTACATGAATCGCCCTAAAGCGCTTCTGTGGCTCTCCGACAGTCCGGCAAAGCCTGCGGATTGCATCAAGACCGGGCTTCATGCCAAAGCGACGGCGCAAGGCCAACTCGTCAATGAAGTTCATCTGCTCACATGGACAGCGCCACGGACAAAATCGCCGACACGCAATAGCTGGCTATGACCAGCCAAAGCGGTCGATCGGTAAGAAGCACCATTTCCGGTCTCCCGACATCGCCCTTTCGCCAGGCAAGGTACATATAGCGAACGATGCCGGCGACAACGAAAATGGACGTAGTCCACAGGCAAGGGAACCTCTGCCCCATCTTCGACGTTACGGTGTACGCCAGGTATTCGCCCGCCGACGCAAGCCCCGCCACCACAATCAGCACTCGAAGGACATGCGGATGGTAGCGGCGCAGAACCGCCCTAGATTCGGCTGCGACCTCCATCTCGTTCTTGCGCTTGCAGAGCGCGAGGAACATCGACAGCGTAAACGTGCAGATGAGAAGCCACGGCGAAACGTAAGCCGCTATAATCGCCGCACCGGCGATTGCCCTTAGCACAAAGCCAGCGGCGAGAGTCGCCACGTCAACGTACGGAACACGCTTCAGGAAACCGGTGTACAGGCACTGCATGACCGTATAAGCCAGCATCGTGGCGAAGGCGGTGGTGCGCGTAGGCAGAAAGATCACGACCAGCGCCGGATACGCAAAACCGGCCGCGAACAGCACAAGCGCCGTGCGAACGGCGGTTATGCGCGAGATGACGCGGGCTGCGACGGGACGGAAGCGCTTCACGGGATGACGGCGATCCGCTTCGTAGTCGGAGACGTCGTTTAGCAGGTAGAACGCAGACGACACGGCTGAAAACGCGGCGGCCATGGCAAACGCCATGAGAAACGACTGCCATCCACGCGCGATCTCGCGCTGCGACGCATCGGCGACGGAGAAGAACCAGGCCATCATTACGACGCCGTTCTTCGTCCACTGCTCAACCCGCAGCGCCTTCAGCCATATCTTGATGCGCTCAATCGACATCGGTCCTCCAGCGGAATATGCCCCACAAAAGCGAGTGGCGAACATCGACCGGAGTCTCTTCGCGCTCGTAGAAAGTCCAGAACTTCGCCCAGTTGCGGTCTACGCCATCCGCCCAGCGTATCGGGAACAGAGAAAGGAAACGCCCATGCCTGACTCCGTCCACGCCTTTCGACGACTCGTAGAACGGCCAAAGGCGGAAGTATGCGTCGTCCGCCCTGCCGACCCAGAACGGGAAAACCCGCGTCTCGTCCGGCAGGAGCTCCACAAGCCTCCAGCCGAAGCGCGTGATGTCGTCAACCTCCGATCCATCGGCATAGCTATAATTCACCACGTGTTCCCAAAGAGGAAACACGCTGATGCGATCGCGACGTGCGCTGTCTTCCCACTCGAAAACAGGCCACAGGCACCTCAGCCTCATGTCGGGCGAGGAATCCCCGCGCTCGACACGCAATCGGGAATGCGTCTCGACCCACGAAAAGAGCGGAGGAAGGAAAAGATCCTGCCGCTCCCTTTTGCGGCGTACCTGTCCATACAGCGGCCAGGCCATCCACGACCAGCCCTCGCCGCCGGTATCGCGGTCCTCGCGGTATTTCGCCCACGTGGCAACAGGCCACAGAGCGTACCGGTGGTCGCTTTCGCGCTGGTGGTTTATGCCGTAGACGGGCCAAAGACCCCATGCGCCGTCATCGCGCCAGTGGATGAACGGGAAGAGGACGGCATTCGTGGCAAGCCACCGCTTTTCGGAAGGACGAGGCATCTTGTAGCGCATCCAGAGCGGCCACAGGCAGAACTCGAGATCATGCACCGCCAAAATGTGAGGGTGTCTGCCCCATATCGGGAAAAGCCCCCAGTAACAATCGCTTTCTCCCGTTTCACGTCCGTTCCACCATATCGGCAGTACGTCGAACTGATAGCCGCCCTCCCGATTGTCCTGCTCGTGCACAAGCCAGCAGCAGCGCCACCAGTCGCGGTGCGACGTGAACAGCGGCCAGAGAACGTCCGTGGTCTCGCCCTCGCACGACCAGAGCGGACGCAACGCCACGTAGTCAGGCTTCTGCTGGTAGAACGGCAGTATCTCGAACGCAGCCGCCAGGAAGATGGCCTCAACGAGCACGCTTCTTTACTTCCTCGAACTCCTGCCGTTCGAACTCGGAGAGCTCGTTTATCCTGCCCTGCACCTTGCGCAGCGATATTCTTGCGTGCTGCTTGTCACCGCGCTTCAGCTGCACACGCGCAAGCGAAATCACCATGCGAATGTCGGACTCGCGCCCGTTCTTGGCCTTCGAAAGGTCGCAGGCCTTGCGAATGCATGATTCGGCCTCGTCGAGATTCGTGCCCTGATCCATAAGAACCGATCCCAGCGTCTCCCACGCGACGTACAGCGACGGAGCCTCCTTCACCGCCTTGCGCGCATATCGCTCGGCCTCTGCGTAGTCCTTGCGGCGGCGGAACGTCTCCGCAAGGTCGTTGAGCGCCAGCGGAACAGGCTGTGGCGCATCTGCGGCCTTGCGCAGATACACGACGGCGCTGTCGAGGTCGTCGCGCCCGAGTGCCAGCGATCCCATAACATAGTTAGCAAGCGGCGCGTTGCGGTTGCGGCGCAGCACGTCTTTTGCGTGCAGCTCGGCTCCTTCCTTGTCGTCCATAGAGATGTCCAGTCCGAGAACGATGTCCTGCGTGGCGGCGATGTCAGGGCGGTTCTTCGCCGCGGCGAGGAACGCGTCGCGCGCCTCGCGGCGCCTCTCCTCGCCTTTCTTGAGAAGCACGAAACCGCGCGTCGCCTGTATGTAGTAGTCGTTCTCGCCGCTAGACTGCTTCTCCATCGTCGGCAAGATTGCGGTTTCAAGATCATTCTGGAGCACTGCACGCTTTTTCTCGTCCTTCTCGGCGTCAATTTGCTGGATCGTGACGGCGGCGAGGAGCGACCAGCACTGAAGATTCCCAGGCTCGCTGTCCGTCGCCGCTTTTATGAGACTCTTTGCCTCTTCCAGGTTGTTCTTCATCATCGCCACCATGGCCAGCTCGATCTTGGCGCGAGTGCCCTCGCCGGACGTCTCAGCTGCGCGCTGCAGGTATTCAAGTGCCTTGGAGCTGTTGCCATTGAGAAGTTCAAGACGCATCATGCCGATGAGCGCGTCGTGGTCGCGGGAATCCTTGGCGAGCACGGACTCGTATATTTCCCTCGACTGCTTCTGCTTGTTGTCGCTCGCGTACAGCGAGGCCATCATGTTAAGAAGCACGGTGCGCTTGTCGGTTGGCACGAAGTCGATGGCACGGCGGATCTGCGACAGCGCGTCACCCGGACGGCCGGAACGCGCCCATGCGTGACCGAGGCGAACGAACACGTCCGGATTGCGGATGTAGCCGTAGTACGTGCCGAGGCGCCAGAGGATGTATCTGCGGTTCGCGTCATCGACCGCCGCGCGCAGCATCCTCTCAAGGTCACGCTGCTTCGCCACGGCCTGCGGGTGGTTTGCGCCGACCATGCCGACTTCGTTGAATATCGTGCAGATGTTGTCGCGGTCGATCTCGTTGAGGACAAGCTCGTACATCTTCCAGGCGTCGTCGTCGCGGTGCTTGTCCTGAAGCCATACGCCGCGGTTGTTGGCGACGAAGCCGACGTGGCGGCGCAGCGAGAAGCGCAGGCGGTCGAGCGGGTCCGTAGCCTTGCGGTCGTGGTAGCTGCCCCAGCCCTTCGGCGCGGCCAGCAACTTGTCAAGCGCCGCCCACGCCGACCAGTCCGGCACGCGCTTCTCGTCGCATCCGAAGAACAGAAGCTCTGGAACGGGCTGGATGTTCGCGGAGAACCAAATGTCCGGCGCGCCCCATATCGCGACGCCCTTCGCGGCCTCTCGGTCGGCGGCGAACCAGTCCTGCAGGAACTGAAGCACGCCGAGGTCCAGCGAGAGCTGCAGCTCGCCGTTCTTCTCGCCGCCCACGCCCTCTTCGCGCACGATGTCACTGAGGCGCGAAAGGTAGTTCTTGTCGAGGTCGCGCGCAAGCTCCACTACGTGCACATCCTTCTCAAGCTCGTCCGCAACCAGCTTCACGTGGCTGTCGAGCGTTCCGTCAGAGACGAACCAGCGCCGGTCGCCGAGGTCTTCCACGACGCGGCGGGCGATCTGGTCGGCGAAGGCTCCGCGGTCGCCGTCAAACATGAAAAGGTTCCAGCAGCAAGTCACCAGCAGTACGAACGCGAATATCCCGCCCGCGACAAGCGCCACCGGGCTCTTGCGCCTGAGCCACCAGTACGCGACGAGATAGCCGGCGAGGCACGCCGCAAAAGCGCTCGTCACGACCGGCAGGCGCCCGTACGGCTCCATGACCGCCGACGGCGAGAGACGCGTCGCAACGGCAAGAATGGCCACGAACGTCATCGCCGAGTGGAAGACCCACTGCACCACGCCAGGGGCTTCAGAGAACGCCCTGGAGCTGGAGAAGAGCGCCGTCACAAACGGCAGCGTCGCGAATATCGCAATGAACATCCATCCGGGTATTGCCGTGTACGACGCCATCTCCTTGGCCATGCCCCTGAGATAGTCGCCCACAGGAAGGTCGGCGACCCCGAGAAACACCACTATCGACACCACAAAAGACGCCAGAAAGAGGAAGAGCGGCACGTAAGGCTTGCTCTTGGCTGCCGACGACACCGCTATGACGAACGCCACGAAGAACGGAATGAACACGATGAACAACGCCGTGTCACACGCACCCAGGCCGGCCATGGCGCCAAGCAGCATTGCATGCAGCCACGAAAGCGACTTCAACCGCAGGAACGGCAGCGCCACGGCGCACGACGCAAGCAGCCACGTGAAGTCGAACAACTTCGGCTCAAGGTGCGTGGCGGCGGAACGCACCGCCGGCGTGAGCATGAACACAATCGTCGCCGCGAACCCGGCGATGAGCGATGTGGACTCCCTCTGCTGCTCGGTGCTTTCGCCGATGACACGCGACGCCACGAACGTGGAGACAAGCACGAACAGCAGAAACGTAGATATCACGCCGCATACAGGAGCTATCAGGTTGCCGCCGCCGAGGAGCCTTGCGAACACCGCCATCAACGGATACAGCGGCGCGTCCGGAACGTCCAGCCCCTTCCAGTACACCATCAACTGCGCACTCTCGCCAGGAAAGGCATAGCCGGCCAGCGAGGCAAAGTAAAGTATCGCCGCAGCGGCTCCGAGCGCTCCTGCAAACAGCCATTTCTTGTTGTTCATCGCTTAGTACTCCTCTCCGTTACGCCAAACCTATGTCTAAACCTATGTCTATATTGCCTGTTCAAACCTTGCCAAGCGCCTGCTTCAAGTCGGCAATCAAGTCGTCCGGATCCTCCAGCCCGACGGACAGCCTGATGAGATCCGGCGGAATGCCGGCGGCCTTCAGCTGCTCGTCGGTCAACTGACGGTGCGTGTGAGACGCAGGGTGCAGAACGCAGCTCCATGCATCCGCGACATGCGTCACGATGCCAATCACCTTGAGCGAATCCATAAACTTTATGGATGCGTCGCGCCCGCCCTTTATGCCGAAGGTCATCACGCCGCACGGCGAAGGACCGTCGAATTGCTTCTTCAGCAGCTTATGGTACTTGTCGCTCGGAAGCCCGGCGAAGTTCACCCACGCGACCTTCTTCTGAGACGAGAGCCACTTTGCAATCTTAAGAGCCGACTCCGCATGGCGACGTATGCGCACATGCAGGCTTTCAAGCCCGATGTTGACGAGAAACGCGTTGAACGGCGACGGGATGGAACCGAAGTCGCGCATCAAGTGCGCAGTGCACTTCGTTATGTACGCAAGCTTTCCGAACGCTTTCGTGTAGCTGAGGCCGTGGTACGACGGATCGGGCTCCACAAGCCCCGGAAACCTGTCGGCGTGCTTCTCCCAGTCGAAGTTGCCAGAGTCAACGATGCAGCCGCCTACCTGCGAAGAGTGCCCGTCCATGTACTTCGTCGTCGCATGAGTGACTATGTCGCAGCCGAACTCAAACGGACGGCACAGGATCGGCGTGGGGAACGTGTTGTCCACAATGAGCGGCACGCCGTTTTTGTGCGCTATCTTGGCGAACTTGGCAATGTCGAGAATCGCACCCGACGGATTTGCCACCGTCTCGCCGAACACGCACTTGGTGTTGGGGCGGAACGCCTTCTGTATCTCGGCGGGCGAAGCGTCAGGATCGACGAAAGTGAATTCGACGCCGAGCTTCTTGAGTGACACGGCGAAAAGGTTGAACGTGCCGCCGTATATCTGCGCAGAAGAAACGACGTGGTCGCCCGCTCCGCAGAGATTGAGCACGGCGAACGTGGACGCCGCCTGCCCGGAGCTGGTAAGAATGGCCGCCACGCCGCCCTCAAGCGCGGCGATCTTCTTGGCGACGGCATCGTTTGTAGGATTTGCGAGGCGCGTATAGAAATAACCAGAGGCCTTGAGGTCGAAGAGGTCGCCCATGTGCTGCGTAGTGTCGTACTTGAAGGTAGTGGTCTGGTAGATTGGAACCTGCCGCGGCTCGCCGCATTTCGGCTCCCAACCGCCCTGGACACACAAAGTATCGATTTTCATGTTTTCTTTCTTTCCTTTCAAAATTCCTCCTCGGCGTACGCCTGCTGGAGTTCTTTGAGCTGCCTGTACTGGGTGATTGCGATTGCGCTTAGCACGAGAAGCGCGATGGACATGACGATGTAGCCTGCGGAAATGGCCCAAGGACGCCAGTTCCAGGGATCGTCGCCAATCACGCGATATGGGCGAACGCCCATTTTGCGTAGCCGAGCGTAGGCATCCGCGCGATTGCGCGCGACTACCTCAGCCATGTGACTGACATTCTGGCTGTCTTGATATAGATACTTGTACTTCAACTCGGATTCATCCTGGCACGGCAGACAGAATGTATGATACCAAATCTTCAGTTTTCGCGCAAGTATAGAGCCAGAGGAGACAGACGCGCACTCCTCGTCAGTCGCGCGCCTCTATCATGTCGCCGACGCGACTTCTCACGCGTCGAAGAAGCGCGGGGTCACGCGAGAAGTCAGTGATGGATTGCGCCAGTTCGCGTATAAGCGCCTCGACCGCATTACGCCCGACCTTCTCGGCTGCCAGCTGCAACCACTCGTAGTCCTCCTCGCCGTCCCTTATGTTCGCAAGGCGAATCCCGGAAAGTACGTGTTTGCTGCCAGGATAGAGGAAAACGCCGTCGCCATGCACCTTCGGCCATGTGTCGGTTCGCCAATCGGTGAAATACGTCTCGCGCTCGTCAAGCCGCTCTTTGCCGCGCCAGTAGTTGACGTGCCAGTAGAGGAAGCCGTCGGCGCGAACCAGCCTGGTCAACCAGCCAATGATGCGGCACTCCATTGCAGGGCACGCGTAAGGCGCAACGTTCGGGTATGGATAACGCGGGTTGCAGCAGGTGTACCACCATACTTCCTTCCCTTCCGCGCGGTAGCGGTCGGCCAAACGCGCATCGTATGTGGCCAGCGGCGGACAGTGCATGTCGGTTGCCATGGCCTCCGGCGAGCCAAATTCCATGCGGTGCTCCGCGACTTCGCGGAACATGTACGCGGTCGTCATGACAGGCAGGCCGTATGCGGCCTTAAGATCGTGCCACATCGACTCCATCTTGGCGAAATATGATCCGCCGCACTCGTCAAAGCCATAGAGATACGCACCATGGTCAAGTCCGCGCCGCATCAGCTCCGTTACATACGGGCGAAGCGTCCTGTCGAGATACGCTCTGAAACCGTCGTTGAACACCTCGGCAGGCTTGGCACGGCAGACCCACTTCTTGCTCGGGTCCGGCGGCACGAGGTTCAGCACGCAGAACGAACTCATGCCGCGCTTCTTGGCATACTCAACGTCCGTGATGTCCGGCGGAGCCGTTCGCGAAATGTCGGTAGGGTTCAGCCTGTGTTCGAGCATGATATCCCACGTCTCGCGCTTCTTCGCCATGAAGTCGTCGGGGTATACCGCCCGAGTGAATCCGTCCATCACGCTGTACGCCGTCTTCATGCCAAAACTTGCCGGCAGCGAAAAGCCCCTTACCCGAATCTTGACTGGCACGATGAAAGAGTCTGTGCCGACGCGAACGGCAACAGCACCAGCGTACACACCCGCCTTCGCACCGCGATTGGCCTTGAATGTGAGCCATACGGACTGCGTACCGCCGGGCGACGTGCGAAGCCCTTCCGGCGGCAAAAGCGGCTCGGGGAACCACAGCTCGCGCGGATCGTCCCCGAACGGATTGCCCTCGAAGCCGTCCATGCGAGCGAAATACCCGACACGTTGAACGCCAACAGTCCCCGGAAACGCGACGCCACCAGCAGACAAGAGCCGCCCTGCGTCGACGGCTATAGGCTGAGACGGTGCACCTTCTGGAGCTGTCACGCAAATCTGCGCCGACTCGCTCTCCGCGCCGGCAAGCTCAAGGCGAATGGACTTGGAGGCCATCTGCTCGCTTGTCGGGCACACGCCAGGCAGAACCTTGACCATCGAATCGGCGGTCCATACCGTCATTGCGGCAACGCCGCCGTCTTTGGCCGACGCCGCAGGTGACTCCACGAACTCGCGCACGGGCTTGCCATTTCGCACCACCATGCGCTCAATGCGGTCGCCATTGCGCAGCGGACGCATCGAGAAACGGCGTTCGCTCAGCACATGCCCTTCCGGTGGTCTTTCGCGCTTCAGGAATGCGTTGCGGAACTCCGCCGTGCCAGGCGCGTTACGGTGCATCCTGAAGAAATGGATGCGGCTCACAGGCTTGGCCGGAACGTATAGATGTTCACAACGCGCCCAGTCGTGTGTGCCACGCGGGAACATCGCCTGCACGGCCCAGGAATGCGAGCCGTCTGCGTAGAAGATGTCGAGGAATATGCTGTACTCCCCACCTTCGCCAACACCCTCGCAGCGGCTCTCGCCGCCGAACCAGATCGGACTCTTGTCCGGCGTGTCGTACTTGAAAACCTCGCGCTTGTTGACGCCCGGCTCGGCAACCGCCGAAAAGGCAACCAGCGCCGCAAAGCAGATGTACAACGATTTCATTTAAAGAAGATGCACATGCCGCGCGGAGAATGTATGTCGATCTCCGAGAACCGCCAGGCGTAGCGCGAATGGCGGTAGGTAGACGTATCCCAGTTGCCGAGCGTGACGTTCGCGGCAACCGGACCAACGTAAACCTTATCGCCGTAAAGTCCATTCGTGTCCGTGTACTCGTAGGCAACCGTCCACTGATCGGTTTTTGTGGTACGGTACGAATACGTGAACTTCGCGCCTTCGCGCTTCAGCTTCATGTAGATCGTCTTCGACCCTACGTTTAGTCCCCAACACGACTTGCTGCCAAGCGTTTCCACCGTCTTGGGCTCGGACACGCTACCGCCAACAGAACGACGACTGCGGAGACCGATGTCGTAGTTGTTGCTTCTGAAGAGGAAAGACTCGAACGGATCGGACATCGCAAGTCCGGCGCGAACCATAAGG
>CACYCL010000137.1 GCA_902772905.1 uncultured bacterium
CGCGCAGGGAGTCGAGACGAAGGCGGAGATCACGTTCTCCGACCTCCAGAACGTCAAGGCGCAGCTCGCCACGGCGCTCGATCCGGGCGAGTACACGCTGAAGGTCTATACGCGCAGCGGACTGGGTGACCAGTACGGCGTCCACGTCGCGACGCGCAAGGTCATGGTTGCATAAGCGGCTATGTTCGCGCTTGCGCGGCGGCTTTCGGTTGGCTTCCCCGCCGCTATAACTTTTATGCGCAAGGCGTAGCCGTGGATGACGGATTTTTGGTATAATTCGCGCCTATGAGAATATTGACGGGAATACAGCCCTCTGGCAAGCTCCATTGGGGAAACTATTTTGGCGCAATGAAGTCCATGTTCGACCTTCAGGCGAAGGGCGAGGAGATGTTCATGTTCATTGCGAACTTCCATGCGATGACGACGGTGCGCGACGGCAAGGCTCTGCGCGAGGCAACGCGGGAACTGGCGCTGGACTATCTTGCCTGTGGGCTTGACCACGAGAAGTCCGTAATGTATCGTCAGAGCGACGTTCCAGAGGTTCAGGAGCTTGCGTGGTATCTTTCGTGTCTGACGCCGATGGGGCTTCTGGAGCGCTGCCACAGCTACAAGGACAAGATGGCGCATGGATTCGAGGCCACTCACGGGCTCTTCGCATATCCCGTCCTCATGGCCGCCGACATACTCATAATGAATGCCGACCTCGTGCCTGTCGGCAAGGACCAGAAGCAGCACCTTGAGGTCACGCGTGACCTTGCTCAGAAGTTCAACAACGCTTACGGCGAGATATTCAAGCTTCCAGATGCGTACATACCCGAGTCTGTCTCCACAATCCCCGGAACAGACGGGCAGAAGATGTCGAAGTCGTACCACAACACAATCGAGCTGTTTGACGTGTCAGTGAAGAAGAAGGTGATGGGCATAGTCACCGACTCGCAGCCGATGGAGGCGAAGAAGGAGCCGAACGGCAATTCCATCTACGAGCTATACAAGCTCTTCGCGACGCCAGACGAGGTTGCCGCGATGGCTGATGCGTTTCGCGCAGGCGGCTATGGCTACGGAACGGCGAAAAAGGAGTTGCTTGCGGCATATCACCGCCTCTTCGATCCGTTCAAGGCTCGCCGTGACGAACTTGCGAAGGACACCGACAGCCTTGAGGACATTCTCCAGGCAGGTGCCAAGCGCGCGCGCGCCGCTGCTGCTCCGATAATGGACAAAGTGCGCCACGCAGTCGGCCTTTGAGCCGCCCCCTGTTGACATTTTCGGAAAAAAAGGGTACTATACACTGGTTTACGGCGATCCGGGTGGGTCGATCCGAGGGCGAGTTATTGATTTTTGACATAAAAGGCAAGGAGCGAGAACATGGCGATGAACAGTCAGCTGCTGGCGGTTGTTCAGCACATAGAGAGCGAACGTGGTGTAAGCCGCGAGATCGTGCTCACGGCAATTGAACAGGCGATTAGCCAAGCGGCGCGCAGGAACCAAAACGTCACCAATGACCTTCGCGTGAGCATCGACCGCAGAGACCTCTCGCTACACGTCTTTGACACGTTGATTGCGTCCGATGAAGAGGTTGGCCCTGGCTTTATCCCACTCAAGAAGGCCGAGCGGTTCTCGCACGGCAAGGAGATCCACGAGGGCGATCCAGTCGAGATCGAGATGCCTGCCTCCCGCCTCGGCCGTATAGCCGCGCAGACCTCGCGGCAAATGATAATGCAAAAGATACGCGAGGCCGAGCGCACCAACACGTTCTCCGAGTACAAGGACCGCATCGGCGACATTGTGAGCGGTACGGTTTCCGCCGTATCTCACCGTGACACCTATGTCACGGTCGGCAAGACAGAGATGATCCTTCCGGCAAAGGAACGCATTCCTACTGAGGACTATCAGGTAGGTGATTCGATTCGTGCGATTATCAAGCGCGTCGATTCTGATGCGAAGGGGCCGAGCGTCACGCTGAGCCGTGCCGATCCGAAGTTCGTCGAGGCTCTTTTCCGTCTGGAGGTGAGCGAGATAGCAGACGATGTCGTGGAGATAATGGGCGTGAGCCGCGATCCTGGATATCGTGCGAAAATCGCGGTGAGGACGGCCAATGAGTCTGTTGATCCCGTGGGAGCATGCGTCGGGCAGCGGGGCAGCCGTGTGCGTGCCATTGTAAACGAGCTTTCTGGCGAGAAGATAGACATCGTGCGTTGGAACGAGGACATCCGCCAGTACGTCGCCCAGGCTCTTGCGCCGGCGAAGCTTGAGTCCATCGAGGTTGATCCTGCTCAGCCAAACACGGTGCACATCATTGCCGCGGCAGACCAGTATTCGCTGGCGCTCGGCAAGCGAGGCCAGAACGTTCGCCTGGCCACGAAGCTGACAGGCTGGCACGTGGAGGTCAAGAAGTCGATGGCGACGGCTTCGTTCGAGGATCAGAAGGCCGAGGCCATCAAGGAGCTTGCGGAAATGTTCTCTGTGTCCACGGCGGATGCGACCAAGATGGCTGACGCTGGCTACCTCTCGGTTGACGTGATTGCCGATGCGGACGAGGCGAGCTTTATTGCGCAGTCTGGACTTGACGAGGTTACGGCCAAGGGTGTATATGCGGCGGCGAAGGCCGTTGCGGAGCTTACGGGCGGTTCGACTGAAAGCGAAGCGACTGGAGAAGAATGAGAGTCTTTGAGATAGCGAGGGAGATCGGCGTGAGCAGCGCCGACGTTGTAAAGGCCGCCGAATCGGTTGGCATAGATGCCACCAACGCCATATCCGCCATTTGCGGTGATGATGCCAACCGCCTGCGCGCCGCGTTCGCCGGTGCGGACAGGGCTGCGCTTGAGGCTCGCCGAGCGGCGAAGGCGAAGATGGCCTCTGAAATGAACGCGGCGTTTTTTGTCGAGCAGAATGCCAAGCTTGCCGAGCATCAGCGCATTGCGAAGGAAATGGCAAAGGTGCGTCCTGCGCAGAAAGTGGTTCAGAAGCCTGTTGCAGCGTCCGCCGAGCCCACGAAGAATACGGCGGCTGCACCTGCTGCGGTTTCTGTGGCGGTGTCAAGCGGAAAGGAGGCGCAGACGAACGCCGCGCCGAAGATTCGCATGGCACCGGGGCACAAGCCGAAACCGCTGCCTACGATATCCGCAGCCTCCACAGGCTTGACAGCAAAGGGCTTCAAGCCCATCCAACACGCTCGTCCTGTTGCTACCATATCTATTTCCGTCGCGGCGCCGCCCAAGCCGAAGCCGCCGAAGCCGGTTGCGTATGACGACGACGACGACCGCGGCAATCGCAAGGGCAAGAAAGATCGTGAGGGGCAGAAGAGCTTCGACAAGCGCGCGCAGCGCATTGCGCCGCCTGCGCCGCCGCCTAGCGGCCGCATCTCGGTCAACGAGGAGTCGCGTGAGATATCGATTCGCGGCGCCGTGATCGTGAAGGATCTTGCGGCAAAGCTGAACATAAAGCCGAATCGTCTCATCGCCGACTTGATGGGACTCAAGATCTTGGCGTCGATCAACCAGCGCGTCGAGCCTGACATTGCGACGAAGGTAGCAGAGAAGTACGGTTTCAAGGTTACGATCGAGCATGCCCGCGACAAGGCCACCGCAAAGCCTGTTCTGAAGGCCATTGACGCGGACGACATGATTCCGGACGATCCGCCGGAGACGCTTAAGCCCCGGCCGCCGGTAGTTACGTTCCTCGGCCACGTCGACCATGGCAAGACGACGCTCATGGATTGGATCCGCAAGGAGCATGTTGCAGCCGGCGAGGCGGGCGGCATCACCCAGCAGATCAGTGCGTATCAGGTTGAGGTCGCTGGTCGAAAAATCACGTTCCTTGACACTCCTGGCCATGCCGCGTTCAGCGCGATGCGTGCGCGCGGTGCGCAGATCACAGACATTGCGGTTCTCATTATCGCCGCTGACGACGGCATTATGCCGCAGACCGAGGAGTGCATAAAGGTTGCGCGGCAGACTGGCGTGCAGGTCATGGTGGCCATTACGAAGTGCGACAAGCCCACGGCCAACGTTGACCGCGTGAAGCAGCAGCTCCAGAAGGCTGGGCTCACGCCAGAGGACTGGGGCGGCGACATAATATGCTGCCCGGTGTCTGGCTTGACCGGCGAGGGCGTGGATTCGCTGCTGGAGAACATTCTTGTGCAGGCCGAGGTGCTTGAGCTGCAGGCTAATCCGAACCGCCGTGCGAATGGCTACGTGATCGAGTCCGAGCTGCAGCAGGGGCTTGGTCCATGTGCAACGCTTCTCGTCTCGGGCGGTACGCTCAAGGTAGGCGATGCGATTCTCATAGGCGAGCATTTCGGAAAGGTTCGCGCACTCATTGACGACCACGGTCGCCGCATACGCGAGGCAACTCCGGCGACTCCTGTCAAGTGCACTGGGCTTTCGGGCGTACCTGAAGCCGGCAGCGAGTTCCGCGTCATGCTTGACGAGAAGCGCGCGCGCGCACTTGCCGAGCAGACGGCGCAGGAGCGCAAGATCAGCGAGCTTGCCACGTCCAAGGCAGCCACGTTTGATTCGCTGATGAGCGCGATGGCGGCTGAGGGTCGCCGCGAACTCAATGTGATTGTCAAGTCTGACACGCAAGGCTCTCTTGAGGCGATTGTGCAGGCGCTTCAGGAGATCAAGAGCGAAAAGGTCGCCTTAAACATTATCGGCACCGGCACTGGAAACGTTTCGCTGACCGACGTCAAGTCCGCTGCGGCTGGAAAGGCTGTTGTTGTCGGATTTGACATCGGCAACGACGCCGGCGTTCAGAGCCAGGCGCGCCATGACGGCGTTAGAATCAACTCGTTCCGCATCATCTACGAGCTAATCGACCACGTCAAGAACTGCATGCTCGACATGCTGCCGCCAGAGTACAAGGAGGTAGTCCTCGGACATGCCGAGGTCAAGGCCATATACGACATCGGCAAGCTTGGCAAAATTGCCGGCTCCCAGATGCTCGATGGCAAGCTTGTCGCGAAGGAGAGATTCCGCATCAAGCGCGCGAAGTCCCAGATATGGGACGGCAAGGTGCAGACGTTGCGTCACTTCAAGGACGAGGTGAAGGAAGTTACAGGTCAACAGGAGTGCGGTGTTTGCTTCGCAGGCTACGAAGACTTCCAGGTTGGCGACACAATAGAGTGCTACATGCTTGAGGAGCTGCCGAGGAGTCTCTGATGTCTGTAGATCGTCTTGAGCGCATAAATTCGCTGCTGAAACGCGTAATCGCTGAGAGCATGTTCTCAGTGATGCAGGGCGACACTGTTGCGCCAGGTCTCATCACCGTTACGGGCGTGGCGTGTGGGAAGGATCTGCGCGACGCCACGGTAAGGGTGTCTGTCTTCGGCGACGAGACACTCAAGGAGACTGCTTTGCACCACTTGGCCCACAATGCGCGCAAGTTCCAGGCGATCATAAACCGCGAGGTGAAGATGAAGTTCACCCCGCGGCTTACCTTCCAGCTCGACCGCTCGCTAGAACGGGGCGACGAGGTGCTGGCCATACTCGACAGATTGCCGCAGTCCTGACGTGTCTAGCAATGGTTGTCTGGATACAGAACCCGTTCGACAACCTTCAAGGCGAGGGCTTCCGCAAGATGCGCTACGCGCTTATGGCCGATGCTTTCGTCCGCGCTGGTCATCGTGTAGTCATCTGGACCAGCGATTTTTCCCATGCAACGAAGTGCAGTCGGACGTTGCGCCGCACGTCTGATTCGTCGTCGAGTTGCATGTCCATTCAAATGGTGCGCACGATTCCGTATGCACGCAATGTCTCGCTGCGTCGCGTCGTCAGCCACATTGCATACGCAAGGCAATGGGAGAGAGATGCCGCAGGCGTTGTTGCCGACGGGCTTGCTCGTCCGTCGCTCATTGTCTCGTCGCTGCCAACTATCTCTGCCGCCGCAGCCGCCATTCGCATTGCTAGGCGATTCGGAGCGTCCGTTGCGGTCGATGTGCAGGACGCATGGCCGGAGACGTTCGAGCGCATTTTGCCGCGCTGGACCCTTTCGCCGCTCAGGAAAATGGCACAACGAGTCTTTCGCGAGGCCGACATTGTTACTGGCGTATGCTCACGCTATCGTGAACTTGCCAATAGATCCGACTACGTAATGGCGTATCTCGGCATAGAACTTGGTCCGCGTCCCGCGCTGCCGTGCAGCAACGGTCCGCGCCGGCGCATTGCGTATGTCGGCGGACTCGGATGCTCATACGATCTAAAAACCGTGCGCAGAGCCGCCGAAATGCTCGACATGGAACTGGCGGTTGCAGGGGGGAAGAACTATCTTGGGCAAGCTGAGCTAGAGTCGTTTCTTTCCGGATGCGATGTCGGCGTGGTTCCAATGTCGGCGGACAGCTGGGTTGGCCTTCCCAACAAGCTCTTCGACTACGCAAAAGCTGGTCTTCCAATTGTAAGTTCGCTTGGCGGTGAGTCTGCGGAGTTGATCGCCAAATACGCATGCGGTGCAACATACAAAGTCGGAGACGTGGATTCATTGTCAAATGCCATCCGCAGTGCGCTTGCTTGCGAGGCTGGCGCGTCGCGGCGCATGTGCGAAGCGGAGTTTGACGCAACACGGATATATGACTCGTATGTGCGAACATTGGAATCACGCATATAGGCCTACAGTGACGAAATGGCTTTGTGCACGGGCAAGAAAGAGATGGATTTCATGGCGATGATGCGTACGGTCATACTGGCGGCGGGGGACTTCCCGCGGAAAGGTGGCGAGCCGTACAGGCTCCTTGCCTCGGCGCGTTTCGTTGTTGCCTGCGACAGCGCGGCGGACGCATACCGCCGTGAGTTCGGTCGCTGGCCCGATGCAATCGTGGGCGACTTAGATAGCGTATCCATCGCCGCGCATGGTCGTGCCGTGCGCATTTCGGATCAGTCCACGAACGACCTCTCCAAGGCGATTGCGTGGTGTCATGGGCATGATTGTGGCGATCTGGTGATTCTTGGCGCTACGGGGAAGCGCGAGGACCACACGATCGGCAATGTGTTTCGCGCCCTGGATGCTGGTGTTCGAGTGGTCACTGAGTTTGGCGAATTCCTTCCTGTGCGTGGTACTCTCAAGTTTAGAACGTGGAAAGGCGCGGGCGTGTCTGTATTTGTGATGGATCCGCTTGCGAAGATGTCGTCGCGTGGGCTCAAGTGGAAGCTTGATGGTGTGCGCTTCGCAAACGCTTGGTGCGCAACGCTGAACCGTGCGTCGTCAGAAAATGTCGCTGTCACCAGTGACCGCGCCGCTTTTGTTTACGTAGAGCGAAATCCAAATGCCACGCGCGCCGCTGTGTCGCTAGGATCAAATCTCGGCAACCGCGCGGCGAACCTGAAAATGGCGCTTGCGGCGCTTTCGCGCCTTCCGCAGACGCGTATCCTTGATGCAAGCTCTGTAGTCGAAACCAATCCGGTTGGAGTTCCGTGCGAATTCGCCTCGCTGAAGTTTCTCAATCAGGCGGCTCTGTTTGAGACGGAATTAGATGCTTGGGAGTTCTCGCGGGCCATGCATGGCATCGAGGACAGGATGGGGCGTGTTCGCACCGTTCGCAACGGCCCTCGCGTGATAGATATTGATCTAATCGACTTTGGAGGACGGAAGATGAAGACGAGCGAGTTGACGTTGCCGCACCCGAGAGCGGCGAGACGCGATTTCGTAATGCGTCCGTTGCGTGAACTGGGGGTGGAGCTTTGAAGGTCGGTTTTTTTGACAGCGGCATCGGTGGCACGTGCATACTTAATGCCTTCAAGAAGCTATGTCCAGACGTCGAAACCGAATACATCGCCGATAGCGCCCATTGTCCGTACGGCAACCGTCCGCAGGACGAGATAGTCCGTCTTTCAGATGCCAATGTGCGCAAACTGTTGGGCAGGGGCTGCGGCATGGTAGTTGTTGCGTGCAACACTGCGACGGCTGCGGCGATAGACTATCTCAGGGCGCATTATCCAGACGTGCCGTTCGTTGGGATAGAGCCTGCGCTCAAGCCTGCCGCGCTCCGTTCCAAGACGGGAGTTGTTGGTGTTCTTGCCACGGCTGGAACTTTTGGTGGGCGGCTATACAACGAGACGAAGGCGAAGTTCGCGAGAAACGTGACGGTGCTGGCCGTTGTGGCAGATGAGTTCGTCACGGAAGTCGAGCGATTGCATGGTGCGCCGATAGAAGAATTGGAGCGAAACGAATACGCGCGCGTTGAGAAGCTTGTGCGTGCCAAGGTGGAGCCGCTTCTCAAGGCTGGCGCCGACAAGATTGTGTTGGGCTGTACGCACTTCCCGCATCTCAAGCCTGTAATCGAGAAGGTGTGCAATGGGCGGGCCGAGGTGCTGGATCCTTCGATGGCCGTAGCACGTCAGGCGAAGCGTATGATGGAAGTGGCCGAGCGTGTGAAACTAGATACAAATGCATGAAAGGAAAAGAGGACTTATGAACACGATGCTGATCGCCGCAGTCGTCGCTGTGGCCAATGTAGTTGCGCAGTCTGCGCAGACGTCGGAAACGAATTCGGTCGCCGACATCGCGCCTGTGGTTGTCGAGGCTACACGCCTTGGGCAGACAAAGGAAGAAGTGCCGTCGCATGTCGACTTGATAATGCGATCCGATGTTGAGTCATCAGGCGCGGAATCGACAGTCGAACTTCTTGAGAAGCGGGCAAATCTGTTTCTGCGCAAGCTGACGCCCAATCCGGCGATGTCGCAGATCGCAATGCGTGGCTATGGTGCCAATAGCTTTGGACGCGTCAAGGTAGTTGTGGACGGCGAGGAGCTGAACAATCCCGACATGTCCGCGCAGGACCTTGTTCGCGTTCCAGTCAGGGCGATAGACAAGGTGGAAATATTGCATGGACCGCAGACCGTTTTGCATGGTGGCAATGCGTCGGCCGGTGTCGTGAACATAACTTCTGACGTGGACTCATACGAAAAGAAGACTACGCTGGATGTCCACGGCGGCAGCTGGGGGGCGGTTGGCTCGCATGTTGGCACGCGCGGCGGATTCGAAGATGCCGGAACCACGTACTTCGCCAATCTCGACTTCGATCGTGCGGACGGATGGCGACAGAACTCGCAGTATGAGCTATGGTCGCTGAAGGGAGGCGTACGTCAGCGATTTGGCGAGGGAAGCTGGTTTGACGCAATGGCGTTCTATGCCGACAGCCGATATGGGATGCCAGGCGGAGTGTACTACGGAAGAACAAGCTATGGTGCGGACTACGGCAGTTGGAAGACGGGCGCTCGCGATGCTTCTGACACTGAGGCCGAGGCCCGTAATTCCATTTACGGTATTTCGCTCTCCGGACGTGGCGCAATAAGTGACGAGCGCCGAATCGATGCGTCTTTCTCTTTCCGCAACCGAAAGTCCACAGGCTACACGGACTACGACGTGTACACATACGACTGGAGGATAGCTTATGTGGATGAGACGGGGCTTGGTGATTTCAACAACCGATTCACAGCCGGCACTGATTTGAAGTATGATGATCTAAAGGCGGAAAGCGACTCGAAGAACGACTATGCGCGGTTTTCCGGGGCTCTCTTCGTGCACGACGAGTTTTGGCTTCTGGAGCATCTTTCCGTCTTTGGCGGCGCGCGCGGAGAGTGGTTCCGCTCGCGTGATGCGTACCGTACTGGATCTTCGCGCAGCAGATCATGTGCAACGAAAGGCGCGGCAGCTGGCGAAGCGGGGATCAATTGGCATCCGCTGGAAGGGCTCAAAGTCTTTGCAAAGTGGTCTCATTTCTACCATGCGCCGCTTGCCGACGAGATGTTCTCCTACTACGGAGTGCCAAACATGAACCTAAAGCCGGAGGAAGGCGACGATTTCCAGGTCGGCGCGGATTGGACGTTCCTTGACGACTTCAACTTCAATGCCACTTATTACCATACCGAGCTTGAGGACGAGATAATGTACCTCAACTACGCGAACGTCAATGCCGATGACCGCACGGCTCGAGACGGCTTCGAGACATCGCTTAGATGGTGGCGAGAGAAGGTTGGCTCAGCAGGTGTGCTGTATTCGTTTGTCCGTTCGCGCTTTGCGGAAGGCGACTACAAGAACAACTATGTTCCGCTTGTGCCAGGACAGCAACTTCGCATGTACGGTGAAATATATCTGCTGGACTGGATCGCGGTTGGCGGTGGATTTCGCTTCGTTGGCGAGCAGCGCTATGGCGGCGATTTCGCCGGGCGAGGGGGCATGATTCCGAACTACTGTCTATTCGATGCAGGTGTGCGTGTCATGCCAACTTGGAGTTGGCTTGATGGCTTCACATTCGCGTTCAGGATCGACAATCTCTTCGACCGCAGATACTTTGACTATGGCGAGTACTTTGACCCATGGTATGTGTACCCTGGCGCTCGTCGCACGTTCATGTTTACAGTGCGTTATGAGTTCTGACAAGTCTCAATGAGTTCTGACAAGTCTCAGATCGACCATACGCCCATTTGGGTGACAATTACGCATCTTGTAATTACGCCATGATATGATACAATACGCACTGTTTACAGTTTTTTGAAAATCTGGTAGAAATGGGTTGGCATTCGTATTACGTTAAGTATATTGCGCGCAGCGGTTACGTTGCGCGCCGATTGGTTATGGCTTCAAGTTCGGCAGAGGCTAAGCGCAAGGCATCAGATGACGGGTGTGACGATGTGCTGGGTGCGCGTCGAGCGAAATTCTTTTCGCGAAACCTTCTGAAATTGCTTGTAATAATTATCTCTATTGCTGTTTTGCTCTGCTTTCTCCTCTGACAATGCTGAGTGTCGTCTTTTGTAATGTCAATGTGCGCTTGCGGGTGCGAAGAAAATGTGGTATTATTACCGCCAATGAATGACAGCAGACTATGCGGGCGAAAGGTTCTAATCCTTACCGACGGCAAGATCGGGCATGAGAACCAGTCGAGGGCGTTCGCACGGGCGCTTGGTTGCGGGTTTGACATATTACCTGTGCGGTTTAAGGGAAAGTTTGTGAAAGCCGCCAGTTATCTTCTTGATCACTTTGGCATTGGGTGTTTGGGTTTTTTTGCCAATCCGCCAGATGTTGCGGCACTCACTGCAGAGGGATATGCTGCAGTTGTCGGGACGGGTTCGGGCACTTTTTATGCGGCGAAGCTGCTGGCACGTCGTCTTGGAGTGCGCTGCGGTGTTGTGCTGTATCCCCGTGGCTATCGCATATCGACGTTCAACTGTGTGCTGGCTCCAGCTTTTGACCGTCCGGCAAAGGCGACGAATGTCGTGGAGATACCGGCCAATCTTGTCGCCGCAGACGCGGCGTTCTACGAAAAGGGCGTTGCAGACTTTCTTGCGCACAGTGCGCTTTCCAGAGATGTTGTCGCTTCGTGTCATGCCGTGGCTGTGATTGTCGGAGGTCCAAACGCTTGTTCAACGATGACGGTTGACTGGATGAAAGGTCAGTTAGACACCATCTTTGCCTCTCAGCCTGCAGGATCCTCATTCTGGGTCACCACTTCGCGCCGCACGCCGCCAGACGTCGAGGCGCTTGTCGATTCATATCCATGGAACTACAAACTCATATACTCCCGTGATTCGTTCAACCCGATTCCGGCGTTTGTGTCGCTTGCTAAGAAGCTCTATGTTACGGCCGAGTCCACTGGGATGCTATCTGAGGCGTGCACATCTGGATCTGCGGAAGTTGTCGCGCTAGACAATCTCCGCCCAGGTCCAAGCAAGTTCAGACGCTTCGTTGAAAGTCTGCGTGCGGGCGGATATGTTGACGGACACCGCAAGATTGACATTTCCGTGCAGTTTGCGTCCGCGCGCCAGTTGATGGGGCTCTAATGCGATTTAGGACGGTTGTATTTGCATTTCTCATCAGCCTTCCGGCTCTGCTGGTCGTTGGACTTGGCGTTGCGTACATATCCATTAACGTGCCGGGTTGGATACGCGCAGAGCCGGCGCGCATCACCCGCGAGTACCGGGAGCAGGCGGAGCGCCTTTTGGAAGTTCCTAGCATGGCCACATACGCTGGAGCAAGGCAGAAGGGGTGGCGGAGAGTTGGTCGCGTGGCCGGACACATTTGGGGGCATTTCCGCGAGAACGATCACACGCGCATATGGATCATGGCGGACAGCAACGTGTGCCGGTCCATTGTTGTCGATACAATTCATCCGTTGCCGTATGCTTTGATTTTCTACTGGGGCGGGGCGTTCGTGGCGGCAGTCATTATGCTGCTTACTGCGTTCGCCGTATGGTCATTTCTGAGTTTTCTTCGCGAACGAGACGACTTCCTTGCCGCCACTGCGCATGACCTGACTACTCCGCTTGCCGGGCTTCGCTTCGCGATAGGACGCAGCCCGGAAGATGCTAGGATGCTGGTTGAAAGGCTTCTGCTGGTCGTAGGAAACCTTAAGAACTTCCTCCGGCTGGGCGGCAGACGTCCGCCGCCTGTGTTCGGCATGGTCGATTTGCGAGCGCTCGCGCTCGAGGCGTACGGGCTTTTCGCCGCAGACTACCGTGACGAGTTCGACGGATTGGACGTTGAGATATCGGCAGAGGGAACTGTATATGCCCACGCCGATGCCACGCTTGTCATGCAGATACTCTGGAACCTGTTCGGGAACGATTTGAAATATGCGGCGCCATACGGTTCTGTTTCTGTCATGATTCGGCGCGACGGCGGATTCGCCGTGGTAGAATTTGCAGACGAGGGCCAGGGAATGACGAGCCGTGAAATGAAGCGGGCGTTTGACAGGTATTACCGCGCAAAGACGGTAATGCAGTCGGGCAAGGGCGGTTTTGGCATCGGACTTTGCACGGCTCGCGAATTTGCGCGCGCAATGGGTGGCGACCTGACGGTGTGCGCAAACAAGCCAAGAGGCTGTGTATTCGCCTTGCGTCTTCCAGCGGGGCTTCCGCCTGCGCAAAATGTTGATGTAGACTTGGGAAAGGAGAAAATGGAATGAATGACTTCATCTATCATTCGCCAACGAAATTCGTGTTCGGTCGCGGCGTGGCGGATTCAATTGGGGCAGAGCTGTCGGCACGTGGCCTGCGCAGAGCGCTGATAGTCTACGGTGGCGGGTCGGCAGTGAGAAGCGGGTTGCTTGCGCGTGTAAAGGCCGCGCTTGATTCAGCTGGTGTCGCACATGACGAGATTGGCGGAGTGAGACCCAATCCAGAAGTCGGCGATGTGCGCAAGGGCATAGGGATCGTGCGCGGCTCGGGGTGTGATTGCCTGCTGCCAGTCGGTGGTGGCAGCGTTATCGACTGCGCGAAGGCCATTGCGTTCGGCGCGAAATACGACGGTGATGCGTGGGATTTCTTCGACGGCAAGGCTAAGATATCCACGTGCATGCCGGTTGCCGTTGTCCTTACGCTTCCTGCCGCAGGATCGGAAGGCTCGGCGTCGTGCGTGATAAGCAATGACGCTGTGGGAGCCAAGCGTGGCGTAGGCAGTGATTTGATACGCCCGGCGCTTGCGTTCATGGATCCGGAGGTGACGTTCTCGCTCCCGCCGTACCAGACGGCCGCAGGCGTGACCGACATGATCGCCCACGTATGTGAACGTTACTTCAGCGGACAGCCGCTTGCGCTGGTTACAGACTCAATGGCCGCAGCTCTCGTGAAGTCGCTTATCGTGGCCGCACCGCGTGCACTGGAGAATCCATGCGACTACGAGGCGCGCGCAGCCATAATGTGGGCCGGCACGCTTGCCCATAACGATCTCGTCGGCTGCGGGCGCTCGGCGTCACCCAATGCGCGCGCCGGTGGATGGGAGAGCCACGCGCTCGAACACGAACTGTCTGCAGTTGACCCGAGGATAACGCATGGCGCAGGGCTTGCGGTAGTCATGCCGGCATGGATGCGCCATGTCTGGCGCAATGATCCTTCGCGCTTCCTTTCGTTCGGACGCGACGTGTTCAAGATACTCCCCACTGATGATTCGCCTGCCGCAGCAGAGAAAGCCGTAACTGACACGATCGACCGTTTGCAGTCGTTCTTCACGGACATCGGGATGCCGCGCAGTCTTGGCGAATTCGGGTTGGACCGTTCGTGTATCGACAGGCTTGTAGCAGGGCTAGAGAAGAGCAAGGGCCGCATGTTTGGCGCGTTCATGAAACTTGGACCTGACGATGCCCGTGCAATCTATGAGTCGGCGTTTCAATGTGCATGATGGAATCAAGGGTGAGGATTTATGGACACGAAACCCGACAGGGACGAAGTTGCGGAGACGTTCGCGGAGATTTCACGTTCGCAGCCGCTCTCGCTTCGCACGAGCCGCGAGATAACAGTGGCGGTCATGGGCGCGGGAAGCCGCGGTCAGACATACACTGAATACGGAAAGATATTCCCTGGCACGCTCAGGGTAGTGGCTGTTGCGGACATAATGAAGTCGCGCCGCGATATGATGGGGCGGCGTTGGAAGATTCCGTATGCGTTGCGCTTTGGCGACTTCCATGAGATGCTTGAGGCAGGTCGGAAAGGACGGCTTGCAGACGTGCTCATAGTGTCGCTTCCCGACCACCTCCATTACGAGGCGGCCATGAAGGCCATGCTGCAGGGCTACGACATGTTGCTTGAAAAGCCAATGGCAAGGACGGAGCGCGAATGTCGCGCGCTGCTTGCTCGTCAGCACAAGACGGGCGTGATGGTTGCCGTCGGGCACGTTCTGAGGTATTCGCCGTATTTCCGCGCCATGAAGAGCGCATTGGACAAGGGGCTTGCCGGCGAGATCGTCAGCATACAGCACCAGGAGCCTGTTCAATGGGCGCACATGGCTCATTCATTCGTGCGCGGGAACTGGCACAACTCCAAGGCATCGACTCCTATGATAATTGCCAAGAGCTGCCATGACATGGACATCATGCGTTGGTTGGCAGGACGGC
Organism: uncultured bacterium; assembly: GCA_902772905.1. Classification (GTDB taxonomy): domain Bacteria; phylum Verrucomicrobiota; class Kiritimatiellia; order RFP12; family UBA1067; genus UBA1067. Next base: position 14,813 of record CACYCL010000137.1, read on the forward strand.
GTTGCGCAAGGGTGAGCGCCGAAGGCGGCGTTGCGCTGTTCCGCAGGGAGAATCGCCCGTCAGGCGCTCCTGTGCGCTGCACGGATGGATGTCCGCACGAAGCGAAGTGCCCGTATTCGGCGCTCAACATATATCTGCGACAGCGTCGTCACCTGTATGTGTTTGACCTGCCGCGTGACTGCGCCCCAGGTCGCATACTTGCCAAGCTTCGCACTACCGACTACGGCCGGTGCGTGTACGACATGGACAACGATCAGCCTGACCACATTGTTGCCACACTTCTGTTCGAGGGCGGAGCGACGGCTACATTCTCACTGGATGCTTTCACTCCATGGGGTGGACGACGCACGCGCATAATGGGCACGATGGGATACATAGAGGGCGACGGCACTACGTTCACTCTGTACCGATTTGACACGGGCAAGTCATATGCATGGTCGTTCAGGCCCGCTGACGAAGGAAACTACAAGGACAGCGGGCACGGCGGCGGGGATCTGCAGCTGATTCGGGACTTCCTTGAGGCGGTCGACACGCGTGACTTCGGAAAGCTCTCTTCGTCGTTCGATGCCAGCGTAGAGAGCCATGTAATGGGCTTTGCCTGCGAGCGCAGCCGACTGAGCGGACAAAAGATCGTCTTGCCTGATTAGTGGCGTCGGACGGTGATTCGCCGATTATGTTATAATACCATTACACAAACGCAAGACTCGACACAGGAGAACACTCAATGAGAAACATGAAATGCTTCACATTAGCCATTATCGGCGCCTTAGCGCTTGTATCGGCGTCGTCTTATTCGTCGTTTGCCGACGGCGACCCTCGCTGGTTTGTTGGTGCGCGTTCGGTGCATGTGTGGCATCAGGAAGCGTCTGGCGAATGGATATATGGCGAAGCCTCCATAGAAAAGTCAGTGCCAGGCAGTTATTTCTGCGCCATCGGCTTTAACTGCGGCTATTTCGGAATCCAGGAGCTCCTCGACGGACGCAAGGTCGCCATATTCTCCGTGTGGGACCCGGGAGATCCGTTCAACTTCGCCATCAAGGCCGACAGCGTTGATGAGAGTATCCGCACGAAGAACCTGTATGCAGGAGAGGGCGTCAAGATAGATCGCTTCGGCGGCGAGGGCACGGGCGGCAAGTCCATGATGCCTCTAGACTGGCAGTATGGCGAGACGTGCCGCTTTGCGGTGCACGCTCGTCGTGATGGCGAACATCGTGTCGCGTACACCGGCTACCTATGGCGCAACGGCGGCTGGTTCAAGATGGCCACGTTCAGCACCTTGCAGTCGAAGGGCAACCCCGAGATGAGCGGCATTTACAGCTTCGTGGAAGACTTCCGGCGCACTCCGGAATCGCGTCAGCAGGTTCGCAGCGCGGTGTTCAAGAACTTCTTCGTCAAGCGTCCTGGCGGCGATTGGACGGCGCTTGCCGACGGGAAGTTCACTGCCGACAAGAATTCGGCTACGACGATTGACGCCGAGGTTGTCGAAAACGGCTTCAAGCTGACCACGGGCGGCAATACCGAGAACATGCACTTCAGGGTAAACGACATGATGAAGACAACCGTCGGCTCTTGCACGGCTGAATGCAGAGCGCTCGAAATGATGCCGACGGAGCCGGATGTGCTTTTCGCAAGCGGTGACGAGGTGGAAGGCGTTAAGTCGGCGGTATACCGCATCCCGGCGATGTGCACGGCGCCAAACGGCGATGTCGTGCTGGCATGCGACGCCCGTCTCGAAGGCGGCGGCGATCTCAACCACGCCAAGCCGATCAACATTGCGGTGCGTCGTTCATCTGATGGCGGCAAAACGTGGAGTGCGCCTGTGTTCGCATGGAGGTGGAAGTGGACGGACAGCGAGCACTGGGCAGGATCCGATCCTTCCCTCGTGGTTGACGCCGAGGCAAAGAAGATTTTCCTTTTCTGCAATGTGTGGGAGAGCGTTAAGGGAGCCGGCGTCTACCGCTTCTTTGTGCAGGAGTCTTCAGACAACGGCAGAAGCTGGTCTGATCCACGCGAGATCACAAACGACATCGCCGTGCCCGGGTGGGGTTTCGGGCGCCACCAGAACGACGGAGGGTTCATCTTCATATCCTCCGGTTCGGGAATACAGACGAGGGACGGTACGCTTCTTCACACGCTTGTGCACGTGAACGACGGCAATGCGCTTTTCGGGTCTGCCGACCACGGCAAGACATGGCGTGTGTTCGGCAACCCTGTCAAGAACGGCGACGAGTGCAAGGTAGTTGAGCTTTCCGACGGTTCGTGGATGATCAACTCGCGTTGGCGCGGCGGCGGTCGCCAGATACATGTCAGCAGGGATCGCGGCGCGACTTGGGAATCGCGCTATGATGAATCGCTCGCCGATCCGCAGTGCAACGCTCAGGTCATGCGCGTTGGCAAGGTGCTCCTGTTTTCCAACTGCAAGAGTCCGAACCGCCGCCATAACCTCTTTGTGCGAGCTTCTCTTGACGACGGAAAGACATGGAACGAAGGAATCTCGATATGTCCGTTCGGTGCGGCGTATTCCGATATGTGCGTATTGCCGGGCAAACGCCTTGGCGTAGTCTACGAAGGCGCAGGGTACGCCACTATTAATTTTGTGTCGCTTCCGCTTAAGAGCATAGTCGTCGACATGGTCGGCAGACAGTAGTTTTCGATGTAATATAATGCACATCATGAAAGTCCACAACAGTCTTACACGCCGCATAGAGGAGCTCGTGCCGCTTGCCGACAACGAGATACGTCTTTACACTTGCGGGCCTACGGTATACAATTTTGCCCACATAGGCAACTTCCGCGCTTACGCGTTCGAGGACATCCTCCGCCGCGCCATACAGTTCAGCGGAATGAAGATACGCCAGGTGATGAACCTGACGGACGTTGACGACAAGACAATAAAGGGCGCGAACGCGGCTGGCGTTGCGCTTTCAGATTACACGAAGACGTACAAAGACGCGTTTTTCGCCGATCTGAAGAAGCTCAACATACAGCCGGCAGAGGTCTATCCTGCCGCGACAGACCACATTCCCGAGATGATAGCTCTTGTCCAAAAGCTCATGGACAGGGGAGTCGCCTACAAATCGGAAGACGGCTCTGTCTACTTCAAGGTACGCGAATTCCCTGGCTATGGCAAGCTTGCGCACATCGACTTCGACAGTCAGCGCACCGGGCTGCGCTGCGCGGACGACGAGTACGACAAGGAGAACGTTGGCGACTTCGCGCTCTGGAAGGCGTGGGAGCCGTCAGACGGGCCGGTGGGCTGGGATTCGCCATGGGGCCGTGGGCGCCCTGGCTGGCACATCGAATGCTCGGCCATGTCGATGAAATACCTTGGCGAAACGTTTGACCTGCACACTGGCGGCATAGACAACCTTTTCCCTCACCACGAGAATGAGATCGCGCAGGCAGAGGCTGCGACCGGCAAGCCGTTCGTAAAGACTTGGATGCACTGCGCGCACCTCAGGGTCAATGGTGAGAAGATGTCGAAGTCGTTGGGCAATTTCTACACGCTGCGCGACCTTCTTGAAAAGGGATATACCGGACGCGAGATACGATATGTGCTCATAAACGCGCACTACCGCAGTTCCCTTAACTTCGCCTTCAGCGCTCTTGACGATGCGCGAAAGTCGCTTGCCCGCATAGACGCGTGCGTCGCCAATGCGACCGATGGTGAAGCGCCGGAATGGGCTGGGAGACACCTTGCCGATTTTGCCGAGGCGGTGGGCGATGACCTCAATATGCCGAAGGCGTTCGCGGCTCTCTTTGCGTTGGTTCGCGACGCAAACGGCAAGGGTGCGGCTGGAACCCTAGGCGTGTTCCGCAGGATGGACGAGGTTCTTGGCGTCATATTCTTTGAAAACGCCAAGCTGGAGTCCGCTGAGCTTCCTGCGGATATACAGGCGATGCTGGATGCGAGGGCTGAGGCGCGCAAGGCAAAGAACTGGGCAGAGTCAGACAGGCTCAGGGATGCCATGGCTGCCGCCGGATGGGTGGTAACAGACTCAAGGGACGGCCAGACCTGCAAACGCAAGTAGCCATGCGCCCGTCCTTCGCAAGATGGGTGGGTTTATGGTATAATTACGCTCAATGAAAGTAAGGAAGGCAATTGTTCTTGCAGCGGGGCACGGAACGCGACTCAGGCCGTTCACATGTGTGACGCCCAAGCCGCTGATGCCGGTTTGGGGTGAGCCCATGCTTGGGCGCGTGGTCGCCATGCTACGCGAATGGGGTGTCGACGACATCGCGTTCAACACGCACTGCCTGCACGAGCAGGTCAAGGCGTGGGCTGACGGTTACCGACGCAGCGCTACGGCGGCTGGGGACAAGGTGAAGATAAGGGTCAGCTACGAACCTGAGATACTTGGCACAGGCGGCGTGCTCAATCCGTTGCGCGAATGGATAGGCAACGAACCGTTCTTCCTTGTAAACGGAGACATCGTAGTTGAGAATGCGCCCAATCCGATTGACAAGGTTCGCGACTTTGACAGCCCAGGCATCATCGGCTGCGGATTGGTGTCGGAGTCGGGGCCGCGTACAATAGAAGTCGAGCCTGAGACTGGCTTCGTCACCAACTGGCGCAGCCAGGATGCTGGGTGGGACGGTACATATACCTACTGCGGCATAGCGGTGCTCAAGCCGGATATACTGAAGTTTGTGAGGGATGAAGGGTATTCGTCCATTGTCTCGGCATACGAGGATGCTATGATGCATGGCGAATTCGTCAAGGCCGTGAAAAGCAGCGAGATGCTCTGGACTGATGCTGGGACAATTCCCTCCTACATCGATCTCAACCGAGATGGCGACGACAACGCCTTTTCTGACTTTCCTCAGGTAAAAGCCGCAATTGAGGCTGTTGGAGCCGGGGAGCGTGTAGAGTTTCTCTGCGCGCGCGGCAGCGAGCGAGTGTTCTTCCGCTGTGACAAGGGCGTCATTATCCTGTATGACGACGGCAATCGTGACGAGAACGGGTTGTATGCCGGTCATGCTCGCTTCCTGAAGGAGAGGGGCATTTGCGTGCCTGACGTCCTCGCTGATCTGCCTGCTATCAAGACGGTTGTCCTGTCTGATGTCGGAACTGAGAAGAAAATGTCGCTGGAGGACTACGTCAAGGTCGTTGAGGCTCTAGTCCGTTTCAATTCGCTTGGCGACGATCCGGGAATCGACGGCATAAACCTGTTGCCTTGCTTTGACGGCGAGACGTGGGCTTGGGAGCGCGACTTGTTCAAGAAGTTCTGCCTTGGCGCACGTTTCGGGCGCGGCATGCCAGATGCGGTGGAACGCGAACTTGAAGCCGTTGCGGCAGTTATGGAGCGCGAACCCAAGGCGCTCGTCCACAGAGACCTCCAGTCGACCAACGTGCTGTGGAAAGACGGTGTGCCGTCTTTCATAGATTTTCAGGGTATGCGACTAGGACCGGCAGCATACGATCTGGCGTCGCTCGTCTACGATCCGTACGTGACGTTTACCGAGGGCGAGAGGCGAGCGCTTGTGGCTCTCTACGCCAAGAAATGCGGGCGGCCTGAGATCGAGAAGGTGTTGCCGTTCGCGGCAGTGCAGCGGTTGGTCCAATGTCTTGGTGCGTATGGACGCCTTGCGTCCGTTGGTCAGCCTCAGTTTGGACATCATTCGCTTCCCGCGCTGCAGAATTTGCTAGATGCGGCTGACAGTGCGGGACTGGACGCGGTTGGCGCACTTGCAGAGGATCTGATTGCCGAGGAGCAGCGGCGGCAGAAACCGTCAGGACACGTGCACTGTTCATGCGGTCACCATCACCACTGAGGGTCTGATGGCGGCGATACGCGATGTCCTTAGAACGATAAAGACGTCTGGCAGGCGTCTGCCAGACTCTGTGTCGGCGCGATTCATGGGCAAAGAGCGCACGTTCGACGCGTATAGCCTTGGAGGGGACACATTCATATTCGAACGTGGTGTCGCAAGCCGACTTGACGACAGGCCAAGTGTCCTCATCGTGTCTAAAAACGAGCTTTCCCGCAAGGCCAGAGGGCAGGTCATGACGTTGACGACAGGCAATCACGCGGTTGCTGCGATGCCTCTTCTGGATGGCAGGTTTTGGGGACTGTCGACGCTTCCCGCAGATCGTCGCAGCTCCGTTATGACTAGGGCGGTGCTGTGCGCGAATGTCGTAAGCGAGAAGATCGAGCTTTCCCAGAGAGAAGTGCCGACGGCTACGTTGGTCAAGCTGGATTCATGGCTTACGGAAAACGTCGGCTTGGGGCTTGATGGCGTCGTCATGGGCGAGCGGAACGAGACGACGCTTGAGCATTTTCGTAGATTGGGTCAGGAGTGGCGCGTTAAACCGCTAGCATGGACAGAGACGGAGATGCGCGTTGCCCTGGATGCAGCACGCAAGCGCATCGGTACTCGTATTTCGTATTTCCACTCTGCGCGTGGCGTTCATTTCATAACCTTGCCTGAGTTCCGGCGCTTTGCCGCTTTTGCCGAGACGGAGCCTCAGTCGTTCGTAGATGGACTTGCCGAACTTGTCGGCGTTTACGAGGGAAACACGACTTCATTTGTGCGCCAGCCGAAGTACCGTGGCCACCATGAGGTGGAGTTTTTCGGGCTGCGTCGCGGCACGGCAATGGAAAGGCTGGTTCCAGAGATTGAGTCTCTGCATACGGCGGTTTGCGAAGGACGCATCGGGCAGCTCGGTGTCATTCAACGCGCGCAGGAGCTGTCCGCGCTGTATTCGTCGCTTCTTGCACGTCCGGAGCTTGCTGACGAGTCGTCCCAGATTTTCGCTGAAACGCTGTACATGAACATAACGGGTGAGGTCTATGCCGTTGTTGGCGAAGGCTCGACCCCAGCGTTCGACGACAGGCGCACGGCTCTTCCGGGGGCAACGTTTGTCAATGGCCGCGCCGTCATGCACCCCGGTTTCGACGAACGCACGGAATTGCTTCTCTCCAATCTGCGCGGCATGATGTCGAAAGACGAGGTGGTTGAGTATGCCAACGTATACGAGATACGTGGCGCCGATGCCGATGTACCGCTTGGCAGGGGAGCGACTCGCGAGGTGGTATACAAGACGAGTATGCGCCCGATAACGTACGCACTTGTCGAAAAGAGGCTGTCCAGTTCGTCGCGTGGCTATGCGAGCTACATGCTTGCGCGAATAGGAGCGCTGCGTTCTCTTGGAGTAGCGTTAAGCGACTACTACTGTCTTCTCAAGCGCAGACCTGGCACCGGACGCGGCAAACACGACTACTACATACGCCGTAGATGCGAGGGAGAGCCGATGGATGCCATCCCCGCCGACTATTTCAGGAGCGCCGACGGCTCGGCCGTTGAGGAGAAGGAAGTCGTTCTGCTTCTTGCCGGGCTGATGGGAGACGCCGCGGCGCAGAACATGGCGATGAAGAAGTTCGACCCGACGACGGAAAGCCCGCTCTTTGGCGTTGGCAAGGAGATATACGACTTCGAATATGACCTTGTGCGTGAGTTCGTGGTTCCGAAGAGGGTGTCAACATGCTCAATACGCGGTAGTTTCGGCTGGCCGTGTCTCGACTACACCGACGCCAACCTCGACGCGATAGCGAACTTCTACTTCGGCCACTTCGCCCACGCGGTGAAGGCGTACGCGGCTAGGCATCAGTCGGTGTCAATGGCCGATGTGGCCGAGAGGTTCATGGGCGGTTTCGAGTTCCGCACGCATGCAATGGCGTGGCAGCTCGCAGTGATGCGAGACGCTTTCGAGGCGTTCGACCCCCCAGTGCCGTCATGCTATTCCTTTCGCGCAAAATGGCTTTTCGCCATGTGGTCGCTTGAACGCCAGGAGCGTCGCCTCGGCGCGTTCAGGCGCATATTCCTCACCAAGGTGAGACTTGTCGAATCCGAACGCCATGAGAATGGCGGAGGTGATGCGTGATGGTGCCTGACGGGCAGAGGCATGTGTGCGGCAAATGAAGAACTGTCGGCTAATCGAGGCTTCCGCTGGAACTGGCAAGACGCAGGCGCTTGGCAACAGGCTTGTCGAGCTTCTGCGTTGCGGCGTCAAGCCGCATGAAATTGTGGCTCTTACGTTCTCGCGCGCAGCAGCTGGCGAGATATTCGAGCGGTTCGTTTCGCTTTTGGCGAATGGCGCCTCGACGGACCATGGCGACGCCCAGATGCTGCGTTCGGTGCTTTCAACACAGCACCTCTCGCAGATCGGCACTCTCGACAGCTTTCTCATGCGCATGGTCCGGGCTTTCCCACTTGAGCTTGGACTTGTCGGAGACATTGAGATGATGGACGACTACGAGGCGGCGTCCTCGCGCTCGGAGGTGTCATTTTCAATACTTCGCCGAACAGACCCGGCGATCAAGAAGTCGTTCTCTGCGGCTTTCTCCCTGGCGATGAATCGTGCCGACGTGCGCAGCTTTGCGGAGTCATATCGGCAGTTTGTGTCGCTCTGGCACGAACGTGTGACGGCGCTGCCATCTAAATCGGCATGGGGCGACCCTGTCGCCATCTGGGGACGCGACCCCGCTTTTGCGCATGTCTCGGAACGTGAACTTGCGTATGCCGCTGACGCACTGGATGGAATGTTCGATGGCAGGCCATGGGCTGAACTCGTGACGTGGATCCGCGAATTCAGAGGTAGTTTTGGTGTGCCAAAGGGCATAATCAAGAAGCTTCTTGACGACGAAAGCGTGTTCAAGGGCGATGCAATAGAATTTACCTACAGCCGCAGGAAGTATTCGCTGTCGCGTGGGCAGACGCTCCGCGTGAGGGATGCCCTAATCTGCGTGTATGGCTACGTCGTGAGGATGAAGCTTGAGCTCGCACGTGGCGTTTATGGGCTCATTGCCGCTTTCGAAAAGGCTTATGACATAAAGGTGCGCCGGGCAGGCAGGCTTGTCTTCGCCGATGTGCCGCGGCTTGTCGCGTCTCTGCCGGAAGATCGGCGCATGGCGCTTGAGTACAGAATGGACTCCCGCATCAGCGCATGGGCGCTGGACGAGTTCCAGGACACTAGCCGAGAGCAATGGAAAGCGCTCAAAAACCTTCTCGACGAGGCAAAGCAGCCCGGCAGCGGGAAATCCGTATTCGTCGTGGGCGATTGCAAGCAGGCAATCTACGGCTGGCGCAACGGAGACGTACGCATCTTTTCCGGCGAACGCGACAGCGGACGTTACGACCTCGGCGAGCTGCGGAAGACGTATCGCTCTGGCCCTGCCATTGTTGATGCCGTGAACCGTGTGTTCGAGCGAGGGCGCATAAATTCTGAGTTTCCGGTCTGGAAGTGCCCTGAGCACGAGACGGCAAAACCGGACATTGCCGGATTCGTGCGCGTTGAAGAATCCCCGGGGCGCAAGATGAACGACTTTGTCGAGCCGGTGCTAGTCGCTCTGAAGGCTGCCGTCGGCGAGAAGGCGTCCGATCCGCGTAGACGTACACTGAGCGCCGCTGTGCTTGTGCGTTCGAACAAATTTGGCGCACTGCTTGCGAGGGCTCTAAGGGCGCATGGGCTGGAGGGGGTCGTCTGGGAAGGCGAAAGCGCGATGCTCGACACGCCTGCGCTGTCGGGGTTCCTGGACCTTGTTCAGCTCGCCGACCATCCTGGAGACGCGCTTGCATATCGCCATTTTGCCCTTACTCCGCTAGCTGCGGCAATGTACCATGACGCCATTCCCAGTGCATCGGAGATATCGCGCGAGATGTCTATCGCGTTCACGACGCGTGGGATTGTGCGTACTTTTCGTGCCTTGCGCGCGCTTCTGCCCGAGGATCCGAATGTCGCATGGAGCCATTTCACCGAGGAACGCTTCACCGACATGCTGCGTACGGCGGCCGAGTTCGAGCTTGGAATGTCCCCAGGTACGCGTCTTGCCGATTTTGCGTCGTTTCTTGCCGCCAAGAAGAAGCGCACCGTTGCCGAGGATGGCAAGATCAAGATAATGACCATCCATCGCTCCAAGGGCTTGGGCTTTGACTATGTCGTGCTGCCGCTCTACGAGAAGGATTCGCTTTGCGCCAGCCCGAACGGGCCGCTGGTCGGCGATTCGTGGATACTCCCAGATCCAGGCGCCCGCGTTGCGGACGCCGTGGGCGGTCTTGAAGAGGCCTGCGCACTGCGTCGCAATCGTGCCGAGCAGGAGGCGCTGTGCACGTACTATGTCGCGATGACGCGCGCAAAGCGGGCTATGACGATTGTGCTGCATCCACAAGGCGAGTCTCTCAGGTTCTCCGATCTTGTGCGCAGCGCCGAGCTTGGCAATCTCGCGCATCCTGAAGTGCAGCTTGTCGCAGAGGAGCTGAGTGGCAACGTCGCCAAGAAGTCACCGCCGGCAAAGTACAAGCGCGGTCCGCGAATCACCGTGCGCCGCAGGCTTCCTTCCCAGGGATTCCGCGAGGGCATGAGCGCAGGAGAGCTTTTCGTGCGCGGCGCTGGGAGGTCTGCGGCTTTGGCGCGAGGCGTTGAGGCGCATGCCTACTATGAGAAGATCGAGTGGATTGATGCCGCATCCGCCAAGAACGACTTTGAACGCGCTTTTGTCAGGCCTGATGGCTTTGTCTCGCTTTGGAGGGAGCGGGCTTTCGAGGTATTCGCCGATGGAGCGTGGACTTCAGGGCGCTTCGACCGCGTGGTGTTCTTCCGAGATGCTGGCGGACTGTCTGCTGTAGTGCTGGACTTCAAGACGAACCGTCCGACGAGAGGCGAGAGCGAAGGCTCGTTCGCGGTTAGGATGCGTGCGGAATATGCCGGGCAAATGCGGGCGTATTGCGCTGCGGTTGCGGCGCTTTCCGGCATCCCGCGCGAGCGGATTGCGGCGCGGCTTTGCCTTTCCGAGACCGGTACGGTATGCGATGTGATTCCGTTCGGATAATATATGGAGGAGGCGTGCCACATGAAAGTGATGAAAGTTGATGCAGTTGTCGCAGGCGCCGGGATATGGGGGTGCACCGTCGCGCGCCGACTTGCCGAAGCTGGGCGCCATGTTCTTGTCCTGGAAAAGCGCCCGGTTGTTGGCGGAAATGTCCGCTGCGAAGTCGATGCAGAAACTGGCATAGAAGTGCATACGTATGGGTCGCACATATTCCACACCCACATCCCAGCTGTGTGGGACTTTGTGAATAGGTTCGTTACATTTAATGGCTACCAGCACAAAGTGCTGACTAACTACAAAGGTAGGATATACCATCTGCCGCTTGGCCTCACGCTTATCAACAAGTTCTTTGACGTCGAGCTGAAGCCTGGCGAAGTGAAGGGCTTTCTGGAAGTGAAGGGACGCTCGGAGAAGTTGTTCGACGCTTTTTTCCGAGGGTATACATGCAAGCAGTGGGGCAAGTCGCCGGAGGAGATCGATCCGTCCATAATCAAGCGCGTGCCAGTGCGTTCGAACTACGACACAAACTATTTCACCGACACAAATCAGGGCATCCCGCTTTCTGGCTACAATTCGCTCTTCGACCGCATGCTAGACCATCCGAACATAGTTGTCAGATGCTCTGCTGCGCTTCGTTTTGAGGATGGCGCCTTGAAGTGCGGTGGAGATGAACTGCCGTCCGTGCCTGTATACTATTCCGGACCGATTGACGCTCTCTTCGACTATCGTTTTGGGCACTTGCCTTGGCGGACGCTCAACTTTGAGATGGAGAAGCTGAATGTCTGCGACTACCAGGGCACCTCAGTGGTCAACTATGCGGAGGCGGAGGTTCCATACACGCGCATCCACGAGTTCAAGCACTACCACCCGGAGGACGCTGCAGTCATGAATGCGCCGCATACCGTCATAATGCGCGAATATCCGGCGGCGTGGAAGCCTGGTGACGAGCCGTACTATCCGATTGACACCGCGGAGTCCCGTTCGTTGCTAGACCGTTATCGCGAGGAGCTTGCGAAAGTCAACAAGTCGATGAAGTCTGGCAACGGCGTTCGCATAGTATGCGGCGGACGGCTTGGCGGCTACAGGTACAATGACATGGACAAGTCTGTAGAGGCCGCGCTTAAAGTTGAGCTGTAAGGATGTTCCCGCTGCGTCTTGCACGGCGAGGGGAAGATGTGCTATACTACACGTGCATATTTAATCCGCATGGAGAGGCAGTGCATCATGAAAATAAATCTTAAGAACCTGGCGTTCACGGACAAGCCGACTCTGCTCGCCGAGGAAGGGGAGTTCAAGGCTGTCGCGTTTCGCTATTCTACTGGTGTGCAGGCGCTCAAGGTCTCGAATCGCCGTGGCAGCTTCACCATTCTTCCCTGGATGGGGCAGATGATATGGCGCTGCGATTTCGATGGGCGTGAGCTCACGATGAAGTCCATCTACGAAGAGCCGAAAGACTGCAAGGTGACATTTGCCGAGTCATACGGCTGTTTCATGATGCACTGCGGGTTGACGGCCATGGGCAACCCGACTCCCGAAGACGACCATCTCGGGCACGCCGAACTGCCGGTGGCTCGCTATTCAGAGGCGTATCTTGAGTTTGGTGCCGACAAGGCGGGGTCGTACGTCGCCGTGGGAGGCACGCACAACGAAGACAAGGCGTTCGCCGTTAACTACGCATTCTCCCCGCGCGTCGTGCTGCGCAAGGGTGCGGCGAAACTCGAAATCTCCGCGACGGTCAAGAACAACAAGGACATTCCGCTGGAGTACTTCTACCTCTGCCACATAAACCACCGCCCGGTCGACGGGTCTCGGATTGTGGAGTCGCCGCTCAAGCGTCCGCCGATAATCAACCGCGAAGTCCCGAGCGGCTACTACAAGCCGTGGGCCGACGCTACGAACAAGTTTCTCGACATGCTTGAAAAGGACTACCGCGTGCAGCAGGCCGTTGGCGTCGAAGGCGAGAGCTACCGCCCAGAGATCGTCAACTGCTACTTCCACAAGCCCGACGCGAAGGGATGGGCGATTGTCAAGCAGGTATACCCCGACAAGAAGAACGGCGTGTTCGTAAGGTATCGTCCGTCGGAGCTGCCGTACGGCACACGGTGGATCGCCCGTACGTGCGACGAGGACGCGATGGGCATTTGCCTGCCAGCGACGGCAGAGCACAAGGGTCGCACATTCGCTCGAAAGCACCATGAGGAGCGTTTCCTCGCCCCAGGCAAGACATTCTCTCTTCACATCGAGACTGGAATCCTGTAAAACGGCAGACTTGATCTCGTAGTACAAAACAAGCAAACAAAGGAAACACACAACAATGACAGCATCAAGAAGATCATTCATCCGCGGACTCGCCGGCGCTTCCGCGCTCGGGTTCGGCGGCTGTTGCAGCTGCCTCAAGTGCAGCAATCCGTCATCTAAGATTCGCCTCGCGGCCGTGGGCGTCATGGGCAAGGGGTTCAGCGACTGGACGCCGATGCTCAAGTCCGGTTTCGTGGAGATGGCCGCTTTCTGCGATGCCGACATAAACATGCGCGACAAGGCGCAGAAGCAGCTTGCCAAGAACGGCATCGACTTCGACATGTACAGTGTGCCGTTCTACACCGACTACCGCCGTCTTCTCGACGATGCTGGAGTTCTTGGCATTGACGCGATGACCATCTCGACTCCTGACCACGTGCACGCCCCCGTCGCTATCCAGGCTATGAAGCAGGGAATCCACGTCTATGTGCAGAAGCCGCTGGTCAGGACGCTCTGGGAGCTTGACTACTTCGGGCGCACCGCGAAGGAGAACGGCGTGATTGTCCAGATGGGCAACCAGGGCTCGTCGCTCGATTCCATGCGCCGCTGCACGGAAGTCCTTCAGAGCGGAATCCTCGGCGACGTCAGGGAGTTCCATGTCTGGACGAACCGTCCCGTGTGGCCGCAGGGCAAGGGTGTCGCCGACTGGGTCAAGGGGCATCCCAAGGGCGAGAAGGTGCGCGACGGCCTCAATTGGGACGCCTGGCTCGCGACTGCCGAGAAGAGGCCGTTCCTCGACAAGTATCCGGACGACGCCGACGTGTACGATCCGTGGAAGCTTGGCAAGAACGTCTACCACTCGTTCACATGGCGTGGATTCTACGATTTCGGCGCTGGTGCGTTCGGTGACATGGCCTGCCACACGATGAACCTCGCGTTTCGTGGTCTTGAGCTGGGCGGCGTGTCTGACGCTGAGTGTCTCACGGCTGAATCCGCAAACGACATCGCGTATCCGCTCAGGTCCAAGGTCAAGCTCACCTACAAGGCGCGTGAGTCGAAGATTCGCCCTGGCGTGAAGCTCCCCGCCGTGACGCTCTATTGGTACGACGGTGACCTCAAGCCGGCTGCTGACATCATGCCCAAGTGGGCGGCGACGCACGACGGCAAGGTGCCAAACACCGGGTGCTACATAATCGGCTCCAAGGGCTCGGTTCTCATGCAGGACGACTACGGCGCCAAGTGCGCCATCGCGCTCGAAGGCGACAAGGAGTTCGTGGACGTGTTTCAGCACGAGCAGGCCAAGGCCGTTGCGCGCTCCATACCTTTCCGCACTGACTCCGTTGCCACTACGGGCAAGTCGACCGTTGAGATGAAGGGCTTTGCCAACGGGCATTACATCGAGTTCATCGATGCCATACGTGGAGTCGGCCCCTATTATGAGCAGACGCATTCGCGCTGTTTTGCCGATGCCGAGTACTGCGTCCCGCAGATGGAGGGCATCCTCGTGGGCTGTGTGGCGCAGCGCGTTCCCGGCAAACTGGTCTGGAACTCCGCGACGCAGTCGTTCGACAACAAGCTTGCGAACGCATACGTCAAGCCGTTCATCCGCAAGGGCTGGGAGTTCTAGCAGACCTCCCCGTGCCCTAAGATTGATGGGGCATGAAAACGGGGCTGGCCATACGATTGAATTGGCCAGCCCCTGTATTTTTTGGCGCAGTCTGAAGCCTGGATCGAACCTACTTCTTCTCTGGAAGAATCAGGCACTGGGTGCGTATTTCGTGGCGCTTCACCAGGAAGAGGCTCCATGCATAGCTGTCGTCCTCGGTGGTCTTCAGCTGGGTGATGCGATGTGAACCTGCGACGTCAAGGGCGTGGTTGAGCGAGACGAGGTTGTTGTCGAGCGTCGCCTCGTCGGAGAAGAATACCACGTTGTACCTGTCTTCTATTCCCTCATCGCCGCTGCCTTCCGTCCACGGACGTCCTGAGCAGAACGGAATGCAGCCCAGAATCTTGTACGAGAAGTTCTGAGTCACGAAGGAGGCGACTGGTACTTCGTCGTCGTTTATGGTGATGGGCGAATTCCACTTCGCGATTTCTGAGTACGAGCTGCAGCCCGCGAATGCTAGGGCGGACAACGACAGCACTGCAATGGTCTTTGCGCTGATATTCATTGTTTTATCTCCTTCTTACTTTGCCTTTGCCGTGCGCGGCACGAGAACTGCGGAAACGCCCATCTGCGACGAGCCGAAGCATGTGCCTATCAGGCCGCCCCAGCTGACATCCACGTAGAAGCCGTCTGAATCGTTGAAATACACGTCGGCAAGGTCGCAGTTGCGGCTATTGGCGATCTTCTGGAGCGCTGTCTGGAGTTCGTCGAAGCCGACCTGATCCTGAAAGAACGCCGTGCCGCCGAGGATGTCGTCGGTCGCGCTGTCCCAGCGCAGGTCGCCGCAGGCGAGCGGAATGCACCAGAACAAATTGTAGCCGGACGTTGTTATCGTGACTTGCTGACCGGCCTCGGCGCCTTTTGCGCCCTTGATTGCGACGTTCTTCAGCGTTCCAGGCAATGAATAATTCACCGTGGCGCATCCTGTGAGCACTGCGGCAATCAGCGCTGCTGCTCCTGCGAGAGCCGGTCTTGCTGTTTTTGCATTCATAATGAGTTTCCTTTCAGAGGTTTTGATTGCAGGGTAGTATACCAAAAAATCGGTAACGTGGTTTGGGGCTTGTGGATAATCATTAGGTAAGAGGCGGCGGATTTTGGTATACTACTCGGCATGAAAGAGCAATCGAGAAAAATAGTCCTGGCGGGTGCTGTCGCCTGTCTTGCGTCCATGACGGCGTTCTGCGCGCCGATGAAGTTCTGCGTCCTGCAGCCGCCATTTGCGCTTGATCCGGCGAATGTCGGCGCAAGCATCCAATGGGAGCTTGACGCCCTTGCTAAGTGCGACGAGAGCCTTGACGTGATCGTTCTTCCTGAGGGAAGCGACCGTCAGGGCAAGGCCGCCTCGCGTGAACAGGCCATAGCCACTGCAAAGGACATTGGCGCGAATGTGATCGCCGCCTGCGCGGAGACCGCGAAGCGGTGCAACGCCGTCGTGTTCGTGAACGCCTACGACTTCTCGCACGGCGAAAACCCGCGCAACACGACGTTCGCCTTCGACCGTTCGGGCGCGCTCGTCGGCAAGTACGACAAGCGGCATCTTACGATGGGCGAGTGGAAGCGCTGGCACTACGACTCCAGCTACATGTGGGAATGGAGCGCGCCGGAGGTGATGACGATAGACGGAGTGAAGTACGCCTTCCTCACCTGCTACGACTTCTACTACTACGAGGCTCTGGCCAACATAGCGCGGTACAAGCCCGACGTGATCATTGGCTGCTCGCACCAGCGCAGCGATTCTCATTTGGCCCTGGACTTCTTCGGGCGCTTCATCGCATACAACACGGGCGCGTATCTTGTGCGTTCGTCTGTCAGCATGGGCAAGGATTCGCCTGTAGGCGGCGGCTCGATGATCGTTGCGCCTTCCGGCGAGATGCTGGGCGACCTCAAGAGCCGCGTCGGAACGCTCACGGTCGAGTTCGACCCGCACGAGAAGTTCCTAAAGCCGAAGGGCTACGGCGGAGCGATAGGGCTTCACTCCGACTACGTAGATATCGGCA
The DNA here is from genome assembly GCA_902772905.1 of uncultured bacterium. Lineage (GTDB taxonomy): Bacteria > Verrucomicrobiota > Kiritimatiellia > RFP12 > UBA1067 > UBA1067. The sequence goes on from CACYCL010000137.1 coordinate 31,543, forward strand.
GGCGCCCGTGGCAGTACCGTCCCGCCGGAAGCGCAATAGTGCCTGGCTTCGAGAACGCGCCCGCGAAGCGGCTCTGTGCGCACCGTGGCTTCTCGACGATTGCGCCAGAGAACAGCCTCGCCGCGTTTGGTTCCGCTGTCGCGCTGGGCGCATCGGAGATAGAATTCGATCTTTGGTGGACGAAGGACGGCGAGATTGTGTCCATACACGATTCGACCCTGAACCGGGTCTCCGACGGAAATGGGCGTGTGTTCGACCATACGTACGAAGAGCTTCTCAAGCTTGACTTCGGCATCAAGACGGGGCCGCACTTCAAGGGCATGAAGATACTCAAGTTCGAGGACATTCTGAGGAAGCTTTCGAGCCATGTCATAATGAACATCCACATCAAGGACATTGGCAAGGCGTGGGACGAGGCGCTCGCCAAGAAGGTCGTCAGCCTCATCGACGCCTACGATGCGCGGCGGCACGTCTACTTCATGACGTCGAACGGCGAAATCCAGGACCAGTTCGCGCGGCTTGCGCCGGACATCCCACGCTGCATGGGCAATGGCGGGCAGGACAACAAGAGCCATCCCGACATCGTGGATCATGCGCTGAAGCACAAGTGCCAGATGGTTCAGCTCTTCAAGCCGTACTTCGACCAGTCTCTCATAGACCGCGCACACGCCGCCGGGCTGCGCGTCAATGTGTTCTGGTCGGACGATCCGGAAGAGGCTAAGAAGTTCCTGGAGATGGGTGTTGACACCATACTGACGAACGACTACCAGCCGATCGCCGCCGCAACCGGCTTGAAGTAGTCCTGCCGGCGGCATCCACAATGCAGATGAGCGGCATTTATGGTATAATTCACCACTACATACGCCGCTGTCCGCGGTAGATGTGAAAAGAGGAAAACAAAGATGATTGACATCAAGAAGCTGAGGGATGATTTTGACGCGACCGCCGCTGCGCTGGCGCGCAGGGGCGTGGAGAAGTGCGAGCTGGAGAAGGCGCGCGACTTGGACGCCAAGCGCCGCGCCCTCGTCGGCGAGACGGAAACGCTGAAGGCGAAGCGCAACGCCGCCTCGAAGGAGATCGGCAAGATCGCGAAGGAGGGCGGCGACATCGCCGCCGCCAAGGATGAAATGCGCAAGGTCGGAGACCGCATCGCGGAGATCGACCGCGAACTCGCCCAGGTCGACCACGACCTGCGCGAGACGCTACTTGCAATACCTAACATCCCAGCCCCAGAAATCCCCACTGGCCTCGACAGCTCTACGAACAAGGTCGTGCGCATGGTCGGCGAGTGGAAAGACCCGGGATTCAAGATTCCAACGCACAGCGAGATCGGCGAGAGACTCGGAATCTTCGACTTCCCGCGTGGCGTGAAGCTCACGGGCACAGGCTTCCCGATAATCCTGGGGCAGGGCGCGAAGCTCCAGCGTGCGCTTATACAGTACATGCTCGACCTGCATTGCACGAAGCAGGGCTACACCGAGATGCTGCCTCCTTTTGTCGTGAACAGCGAGTCGATGACGGGAACGGGCCAGCTGCCAAAGTTCGCCGAAGACCTCTACCACTGCCAGATTGACGACTTCTGGCTGATTCCCACGGCCGAGGTCCCGGTGACCAACTACTACCGCGACGACATCCTTTCAGGCAAGGATCTTCCTGTCAAGCTCACCGCGTACACGCCGTGCTTCCGCCGCGAAGCCGGTTCCGCCGGCAAGATGACGCGAGGAATGCTGCGCGTGCACCAGTTCGACAAGGTCGAGATGGTCAACTTCGTGCATCCCGACCACAGCTTTGAGCAGCTTGAGGTTCTTGTGAAGGAGGCCGAGGATGTTCTCACGGGCCTCGGCCTTGCATTCCGCGTGATCATGCTCAGCTCCGGCGACATGGGCTTCTCCGCCGCAAAGTGCTACGACCTTGAGCTTTGGGCTCCCGGCGAGCAGCAGTGGCTGGAGGTCAGCTCTTGCAGCTGCTTCACAGACTACCAGGCTCGTCGCCTCAACTGTCGCTTCCGCGATGCGGACGGCAAGACGAGGCTTGTCCACACGCTCAACGGCTCCGGTGTCGCCCTGCCGCGTCTCGTCGTCGCGCTGCTGGAACAGCACCTCAACGCCGATGGCTCGGTGACGATTCCGGAAGTGCTCCGTCCGTACATGAACGGGCAGGAGAAGCTGCTGCCCGTCGCCTGAGGCACAATGCAATGACCCGCGCCGCGACGTTAGCTGTTTGCATGGCAGCCTTCGCCGCGGCGTTGTGTTCCAGTGCCGCAAACTCCACGCCTGTCATGGTGTCGCTTGTGGCTCCGGCGCAGGCTCCCTCGTGGAACTGGGATGTCGCGGGCGTAAGGCTGTCGCTTGTCTACGGCGACTGCCGCGATTTCACGGGCTTCGACGTAGGCGTTGTTCCACGCACGTCAGGCGAGTTCACCGGGCTTGGCGTCGGCGGCGTCAACATCGTGAACGGAAAGCTGCGCGGAATCGAGCTTGGGCTTGTGAACTGGAGCGGCTATGGCGGCGTTGCGCCAGGCGATAGATCCGTCGGCGTGCAGTACGGCATTGCAAACTATGCTGATTCGTTTGTAGGGCTTCAGGACGGGTTCTTAAGCATTTCGACCGGGATGCTTTCCGGAGTGCAGTACGGATACGTCAACTGCGTGAATGACCTCGTAGGCGTGCAGTGCGGATCGCTGATCGTCCTTGGCGTAAACGTAGTGTATGGATCGGTTGACGGCTGCCAGATCGGAATTTTCAACTATGCGCAATCCATGAAGTGGGGAGCGCAGATCGGACTGCTCAACATCATCTGCGACAACGGATTGTTTCCTGTGCTGCCGATTCTCAACGGAGCGTTCTGATGGGAAGATTCAGGCTGGCGGCGTTTGCGGTTCTGGCGTTGATGGCTTTGCCGTCCGCCGCGTTAAACGTGGAGTGGGAGTTTCCTCGGACTGGCTGCTGCCACGAGGGCATTGCGTTCGCAGACGGAGTTACGGGTGTGCTTGTGTGGGGCGGCGGCGACACGGTCAACCTTACCGTTGGCCGCGCAGACCTATGGGACCATCGCGGCGGATACGACTGGCTCGATTCGCAGAGCTATTCGAACATCGTCGACGCAGTGCAGCGCGGCGACAGCGCTCGACTTTACGGGCTTTTCAGAAAAGCCACGCAAGAAGGCGAGCCGCGCAATCCGTATATGCTGCCGCTCGGACGGATCGTGGTGAAGGTGCCGGGGACGGCGCTTTCGCGTGGCGAACTTGACACGCGCACGGGGCTTGGCAGGCTTGTGTTCGACGATGGGCGCGTCGTGGAGCTTGCCATGTCGAACAAGAGCCGTACGTTCGCCATGCGCTTTCCTGTCGGCATGTCGTACACCGCTTCAGTTCGACACTGCATGGAGTTCCCCGTCGTGCGAAAGACGCTCCTGCCGCGCGGCTTCTCGGAGGCGGCGCAGTGGAGCGTGGATGGCGGTGGCGGATTCGTCTGGCAGCTTCCAGCCGACGAACCTGTGTCGCTCGCGTTCGCGTCTGGAGAAGATGAGCTTTCGGTTGCCACGCGCCGTGGCGGAGCTCGCGCAGAGCCGAATTCTGGATTTGCGCGGATAGCGGACGAAAGCCGTGAGCAATGGGCGGACTTCTGGCGCGACGGCGCGCGCGTGACGGTGCCAGACCGTGCGATACAGGAAGTGTTCGACTACGGCATGTACCGCTTCGGCGCGATGACGGATCCGGGTGGTGTGCCTGCGGGGCTTCAGGGGCCGTGGCTGGAGGATGACAAGCTCGTGCCGTGGAACGGCGACTACCACTTCAACATAAACGTCCAGGAATGCTATTCGCCTGCGTATCGCGGCGGTCACTTCAGGAACCTCATGCCGCTTTTCAGCATGGTTCTTTCGTGGCGCGGACGGCTGCGCGAAAATGCGCGGAAGTTCGCCGGAATCGACGACGGGTATGTTCTGCCGCATTCGGTAGACGACCGGGGTGTATGCATCGGCGGCTTCTGGACGGGCACCATCGACCACGCCTCGACGGCATGGGTCGCCGCGATGATGTTTCGCTACGTGCGATACTCGGGCGACGTATCGTTTCTGCGTGGCGGGGCGTATGACTTCATGAAGGGTGCCATGAACGTGTATCTGGCGATGATGGAGGAACGCGATGGAATGCTCTCGATTCCGCTTGCGCCGTCGCCTGAATGGGGCGCGGCGGACGTGCGCAAGGCCGTGGGGCGCGATCCTAGTTTTCAGCTCGCCGCAGCGCACCGTCTTGCACGTGACCTGACTGTTGCTGCGGCGCTGCTCGGCGAGGCTCCGGATGCGCGTTGGGCAGACGTGGAGCGCAGGCTTCCCGCGTACACGAAGGGGCCTGGCGGAATGCAGCTTTTCGAGGGGCAGCCGTTTGTGGAGTCGCACCGTCATCACTCGCACATGGCGGGCATGTATCCGTTTGACACCCTGGACGCGGCGGGCGCAGATGGAAATGTTGTGGCGGAGACGTATGCCAACTGGGTCATGAAGGGCACTGGACTCTGGAGCGGATGGTGCGTTCCCTGGGCGTCGATACTTCACACGCACATGGGCAATGCCGAAGCTGCGGCGCATGCGCTTCATTCGTGGCGCACGTTCTACAACAACCCAGGCCACGGATCGCTGCACGATGCGTTCCGGCCCGGCTTCTCCGTCATGATGGGAAGGCCGACCGTAATGCAGATGGACGGGCAGTGCGCGGCGGCTACGGCTGTAATGGAGATGATGGCGCACGAAGTGAACGGCAAGGTTGAGTTCTTCAGGGGCTGTCCTGAATCATGGCGTGACGTTTCGTTTGAAAACATTGCGCTTTCGGACGGCACCCGTGCAAGCGGACGGCGAATCAATGGAAAAGCAACAGTTTTGCAGCGTCGCGCCGACGCCAGGTGATTGCGCTTCCGAGATTTTGATTTGACTCATTTGATCCATGTTGGAGATTGCGCCCCTGGCTCATTTTTTTGTTATCATACAAACAAATGCAGCGAGGATTTCCATTTTCACTTGACAATACTTCGGACCGGACGCTGACCGAGCAGGTCGTCGTTGGCGTTCGGGATGGCATTCTGCGTGGATTCTGGAAGGATGGTCAGACGCTGCCGACGCGCAACGATTTCATGAAGGAGCTGGGCGTCAGCGGGAACGTCGTTCAGCGAGCAATGGCGAGGTTGGCAGCAGAAGGTCTCATCGTGTCGCGTCCGCGCCTAGGCTGCATGGTCAGGCGCGCGGGCGGGCGAAGGATTCGCAGGCTCGTGCTGAATATATCTGCCGGGCGTGACTGTTCGTTTGCTCAATCATGCTTTTTTCATGCTCTGCAGGAGAGACTTGCGCAGGCGCATATTCAGTGCGTTTCAACGTCATTGCCGAGGAAGCGTACCAGCCGCTTTGACTATGCGTTTCTTGACTATGAACTTTCGCGGCGTCCAGATTTGGTTGTCGCCAATGTGGGTCTGATGGAGGTTGAATCGCTGTCAAGGCGTCTGGACAGGATGTCCGTCCCTTATATCCTGGTGGGCGCGGCGCCCAAATTTCCGACGCGTCATCCAAACCTTTTGGCAACGCGCAGACAGCCAGATGTTCAGTCGCTGCTGAGGCCGTTTGTCGACGACTGCCGCGCCGCAAAAATGCGATCTGTGCTTTGGGTTGCCTGGTCTGAACATGATCTGCTTGATCCGCGGCCGATGCTGGAGAAGGCGGGCGTCTGCGTCGAGACGCTGCCGCTGTCCTTGGATGAATCGTGCGAGAACTTCGACAATCTGTTCGTGGTGGTTGGCGCGGCTTTCCGCAGACGTCTGGCGCGCGGGCCGATGTGCGACCTGATTTTCTCCACCGACGATTACCTTACGAATGGCATTCTGCCAGTGCTTTTGGAGTCTGGGCTTCGCGTTCCGGAGGACGTCAATCTTGTGACGTTTCGGAACAAGGGCGGTGGTCCCGCTTTTACAAAGCCACTTGCCTGCATCGAGAACGACCCGGAGGCAAAAGGCGAAACAGTCGCGGAAGACATTCTTCGGTGGTTCAAGACCGGGAAGATGGCCTTGTCCGACAGAGTGCTTACGTATGTTCGCGGCGAGACGTTCCC
>CACYCL010000138.1 GCA_902772905.1 uncultured bacterium
AATGGGCCTAGGCAAGTCCGTCGCTACCGAGGTGATCGTGTCCCGCCTTCTTTCTGGCAGTCTTGGCAGGTTTGTTTTGGATGCTGACGCGCTGTCTGTGCTTGCGCAGTGGTACGGCAAGAATGGCGGGTACAAGCCATCTGCCGGGCAGGAGATTGTCCTTACGCCGCACGAGGGCGAGGCTGCGCGGCTTCTTGGATGCAAGCATGAGGATGTGTCGGCGGACCGCCGGGCGGCGATTGCGGAGATTGTTTCGCGCTACGGGGCGACCGTGGTCCTCAAGGGCCGTGGCACGCTTGTCATGTCCGCAGACGGGCACGATGTGTACGAGAACGCGACGGGGAATCCTTTTATGGCGCTCGGAGGCATGGGCGACCTTCTGTCTGGCATAATAGGCGCACGGTGGGCGTATATCGGCAGAAATCCTTTTCTTGCGGCGGCGTCTTCCGTTTGGCTGCACGGCGCGGCTTCCGACCGGGTCGTGGAGAATTCCGGGGACCCGTCGATTTCCTGCACGGCCTCGTGCGTGGGTTTGATGCGAGCATGCCTGGAGCGAAGAAAGGTTTGATCAAATGAGGTACTGTCTTTTCCCAATTATTGTGCTTATGGTCTCCGCGCTGTTGGCGGAGCACCAGCCCTTTGACCGGTACCAGTCGATAGTGGACCGGCAGATGTTCGGCAGACCGCCCGCCGGTTTCGATCCTACCAAGCCGGCGAACATGGTGCAGAAGGGCGAGGAGAAGGAGATCACCCGCGAGCAGGAGGCGCTCAAGAGTTCCATACACTTCAGCGCCATCAACGTAACGCCAGACGGTGCGACGGCCGTGGGCTTCACGGACAATTCCAACGGGAAGCAGCCTATGCACTACTACCTCAAGGTCGGCGAGGTGCGCGATGGATGGAAGGTAATCGAAGCGGATCCCGTCAAGGCAACCATGAAGATCGAGAAAAACGACGTCGAAGTGTCGCTTACGCTCGGCGCCAACTCGGCGAAAGGCGGAGGCACGACTTTGGCCAGGCCGATGCCAGGCGCCATGGCGCAGCGCCCCGGGCTTTTGGGTAATCGGCGACCGTTGCCGGCAGGAGAGGGTATGGGACCGAACAGGATGGGGTCGCTCAGGGAGCGCCGTGCGGCCCGTGCCGCCGAAGCAGAGAAGGAGAGGGCCGTGCGCGAGGCGGAGGCAGAGAAGGAGAGGGCTGCGCGCGAGGCGGAGCGCGAAGAGCAGCGCAAGGAGCTGCAGCTGCTTAAGGACGAGCTCAAGGCGCAGCGCGATGCGGCCGAGGCGGAGCGCGCGGCCCGCGAGGCGGAGCGCGCGGCGAGGGAAAGCGAGGCAGAACAACAGAACCAGGTGGACGCAAATGCAGAGAACCAGGATTGAGCAGTACCAGGAGGAGCTTCGCCGGACAGGCGGATACTCCACGCCGCCCGAAAGGCGCGCGGCTCGGCGCGCGAAGCCATCTGCCTGGAATACATTCAGGTATACGGCTGGAATCACCAAGGTGTTTCCGTACTGTGCGCTTATGGAGCCGTTCGGGCTTCTGACTACGGAGAAGTGGGCTAGAGTCTGCTTTTCGTCTGTAACTACGGCCGAGGGTCTGGGGTTAAGCGTAGAGGTGGAGGGCTTTGGGCAGCGCATTGGGCACAACGGCCCGGTCGTATATCTGTGCAACCACATGTCGACCACCGAGACCATACTGCTCATGCCGACGCTATTGGCGTTCGGTTCGATAAGCTATGTAGCCAAGGCATCGCTTGCGCATCTTCCTTTCCTGTCAAAGGCCGCCGAACACATGCGCATGGTGCCGGTCGGCCGCAAGTCTCCGCGCGAGGATCTCATGACGGTCCTGAACGTCGGGCAGGAGCGCATAAAGGGCGGCGACAGCTTCCTGATATTCCCGCAGGGCACGCGGCAGGAGGTGTTCAGCCGCAGGGTGTACTCATCGATCGGCGCCAAGCTTGCCGAGAAGGCTGGCTGCCCCATAGTCCCAATCGTGGTCGATACACGATGCCAGTTGACTCGCGAAAAGGGGATCTTCAAAAATGTATTCAAGGATTTTGGAACGTTCAACCCCGCCTATGACATCCGTGTGGCATGCGGACCGGTGATCCAGTGTGCCAAATCGAAGGTCATGCATGAGGCGGCGTTCGACTGGATGGCCGGAAAGCTCGAGTCGTGGGGACTGCCGACGGAGCGCGCGGATTCCGAAAAACTTAACTGTACCTGAAAACAAGGAGGAGACTACAATGAATGTCAAAGATATTGGAACCATCCTGGTTGCAGCTGCGGCCCTTGCCGGATGCGCAACCGCAGGCAAGCCGGCTCGAGACACGCTGATAGCGCACAGGGGTGAGTCTCTTGATGCGCCGGAGAACACAATGCCGGCGTACAAGCTGGCGGTCGATCGCGGCTTCGGCTTCGAGTGCGACCTGTACTTGTCAAAGGACGGGCGTGTGTTCACATTTCACGACTCAGACCTCGCGCGCACTACGGGCGGTGCGAACAAGAGCCGATGCGCAGAGGCGTCGTGGTCTGAGACGCTTTCGAAGCTAGACGTCGGCAACTGGGGCAAGTGGCAGGGATCCGAGTTCGCAGGGACTCGCCCGGCCCTTCTTGAGGAGGTGCTGGCCCTGGCAAGGGACGGACGTCGCATATACCTTGAGATCAAGGCGGGTCCCGAGATCGTGCCCGTGATCAAGGCTGTCCTGTCAAGTCAGGACAGGGCGACGCCTGCAAACGTCCTTTTCATCTGCTTTAAAAAGGATGTCTGCGCCGCGTTAAAGGACGTCCTTCCGGACTACACTGTATACTGGCTCGTAAGCTCGCACGTCGGCAAAGGCGAAGGCAGGCGCGCGCTTTCCGCAGCGGAGGTCGTAGATGGCGCTCGCGAGGCGCGCGCGGACGGCGTGGATATGCATTTCGATCCGAACGTCGTTACGGAGGAGTTTGTTGCCGCTGTCAAGAGCGAAGGCTTCTCCTTCCATGTATGGACCGTAGACGAGCTTCCGCTTGTCATGCGTGCCTTCGCGGTAGGTGCGGACACGGTCACGACCAATTGTGCCAAGCAGATGTACGACGAGTACTGTGCGCTTTTCGCCCAGGAAGTTGCGCCATCGGCACAGTTCGACGAAGCCATTCCAGATGGCGCGGCGTTCCCCGTGCTGCGCTGACGGCATGATGGCTGCAGACATGAATTGGCGATTTTTGGTATAATTACAGGAAACACGAAAGGATTTCGATGAAGATTGACACAATTTGCGTACAAGGCGGGTGGACTCCGGCGTGCGGCGAGCCGCGTCAGGTTCCAATATACCAGACCACAACCTTCAAGTATGACACGACGCAGCACATGGCCGACCTGTTCGACCTAAAGGCTCCAGGATACTTCTACACGCGTCTTGCCAATCCCACGAACGACGCCGTTGCCAAGAAAATCGCCTCGCTCGAGGGGGGGGTGGCGGCGATACTGACGAGTTCCGGCCAGGCAGCCAACTTCTTCGCTGTCCACAACCTCTGCTCCGCAGGCGACCATGTGGTTTGCTCTGCGCAGATATACGGCGGAACGTACAACCTTTTCAACGTATCACTCCGCAAGCTGGGCATCGAGTACACCTTTGTCGATCCAGACGCATCGCCGGCGACGATACAAAAGGCCTTCAGGCCGAACACGAAGTGCGTCTTCGGCGAGACGGTCGCCAACCCGTCTGGGGCAGTGCTAGACATTGAGAAGTTCGCAAAGTTGGCGCACAGGAACGGCGTCCCGCTGATCATGGATAACACCTTCCCGACGCCGATACTCTGTCGGCCCATTGAGTTCGGATGCGACATCGTGACGCATGCCACGACGAAGTACATCGACGGGCACTCGTCCCAAGTTGGAGGCTGTATCGTCGACTCTGGCAACTTCGACTGGACGAAGCATGCGGACAAGTTCCCGGGTCTTGTCGAGCCGGACGCATCCTACCATGGCCTCAGCTATGCCAAGACATTCGGGAAACAGGCCTACATCGTCAAGTGCACCACCCACCTCATGCGCGACTTCGGCGCAATTCCGTCTCCGTTCAACGCGTTCCTTGTCAACCTAGGACTGGAATCGCTGCACGTGAGGATACGCCGGCACGCCGAGAGTGCGCTCAAGATCGCCAAGTGGCTCAAGGCGCAGAAGAAGGTCGCGTGGGTTCATTTCGCCGGGCTACCTGGCGACAAGTACAACAGACTCGTTAAAAAGCAGTTTGACGGCAACTCGCCGTGCGGCGTCATGACTTTTGGAATCAAGGGAGGAAGAGCGGCGTCCATAAAGTTCATGGACTCCCTGAAAGTCATAGGCATTGTCACGCACGTAGCCGATGCGTGGAGCTGCGTTCTGCATCCCGCCTCCCACACGCACCGCCAGCTTACGGACGAGCAGCTTAAGGCTGCAGGCATTCCTCCTGATCTCATCCGCCTGTCCGTCGGGTTGGAGGATCCCGAGGATCTCATAGCCGATCTCAGGCAGGCGCTTAAGTCGGTCTGAAACAGAATGTCAACAAACACAGGAAATAACAATGGGTAACTTCAAAAAAGCAGACACTCGCCGCAGAGACTGGGCGATTGCGCTGGCACTGGGCGGTGCGGCGGCGCTGTTGTACCTTGCTTCCATGGCCGACTACGCATTCCCGGGCGAAGGTGCGCACCTGATGGCTCTATGGATGGGTCTTGACACTGCAACCGTAAGTCCGCATCCGCTGATGGCGATGTTTGCACGGATGCTCGGATGCTCCAACGTCCTAGGTCCGATATGCGGAACCATATCGGTGATCTGTTTATACCACTTTACGGCGTTCTTCGTTCGCGAGCGCATAACCGGGGAGATGCTTTCGGCGTACGCAGACCGCATGAGCGCATTCGCCGGCGCGGTTGCCGCCGTGCTGTTCATGCTCTCGCCAGCGACGAGGGAGGCGTATACGCATCTCAGTGCGTTCGGATTCGACGCTACTCTGGCACTTATCGTGCCCACATTGCTCATACCGTACGCGCGTTCTGGGGATAGGACAGGGTGGGTGTATCCGATGCTGGCAGGCGTGCTTACAGGCGTCTCCTTTGCAGACTCTCCGCTTTTCGCGTTTCTCATGCCGTTGTACATTGCGGGCGTCTGGTGCGTCTCTTCCAAGCGTGGCGGCAAACCGTACGGTGCGGCTTTTGCATTCATTCTCTTCTCGTTGACTGCGTTTTTCTCTTATGCGCCGTTTGTGTCCGGCGATTTCCTGGAGGCCATGAGACTCTCGTGGCAGGAGGCATTGTCATGGGTCACGGTCGAGGGCTCCATCATAGTAGTGTCGTTCTCGATACTTCCGTTCCTCATCTCGCTGTATTCCACGAAATCGGCATACAACAGCGAAAGCGGGTTGTCGATGTGGATTTACCATGTAATAATGAGCTTTCTGTCCATGCTTGCCGTGGCGACGCCGCTTTCGCCGTCGGAACTGATGCGCCCGTACGGACTTTTGCCGGTAGTGCCCTGCGCGCTCGTCGCATTCACCGCTGCATATCTTGTCACGTACTGGTGGCTTCTCGCGATAGCGAAGGTTCGCAAGAACGAGTCGCTGGAATCTGCTCCCGTTTCCTCGGCGGGCAGAACGCTCGCCCGCGCCGTGCTGCCGGTGCTCTTGCTGGTGTTCGGCATCACTGTGCTTCTTGAGCTTTTCATGTTCGACGGCTCGCGCGGCAAATTTGCGGATCAGACAGCCGACAAGATCATAGCAGACCTCGGGGACCGCAAGTGGTTTGTCACGGACGGCCTTATCGACGACCACCTCCGCATCGCCGCAGCTAAGAAGGGCATGGAGCTGAACCTCGTCTGCCTTCAGCGTGATCTTGACGAACGCTACCTCGACGAGCTGGCCAGAGTCGTCGAGAAGCATGCCTTGTGCGGAGACAAAAGCGGCGAGCTGGCCCTTTCGCTCAAGCTTGGCGTCCTTACTTTTGTGCAGGACTGGTTCGCCGCCGATAAGGACATTGCAAAGAAGGTGGCCATTTTCGGCACTCCAGACCTTTGGTATGCTGTGGGCATTAAGGCTGTCCCCGAGTTCCTGTTTTTTGGCGCCGACCCTGAGGTCAAGCCCGACTGGGGCGCATGGGCCGAGTTTGACAATGTCCTTTCAAAGCCGAAGGGTCTGCCGGAATGGGGCAGCTACAGTCTGTGGAAGGAGCGTGATCCCGTGGAGATGATGCGACTGAGACTGCGGCGCCATGTAGGTCTTGTCGCCAACGACCGTGCGGTCTACCTACAGGACAATGGCAATGACGATGCCGCGTTCGACCTCTATGAACTTGTTCTCTCAAGCATAGACAGGGACAATGTCTGCGCCCTGTTCAACGAATTTGAGATGGCACGTGCTGGGCACGCCAAGGCGTCCGCCAAGAAAGTGAAGATAGAAAAGGCCCTTAAGGCCATTGTCGAAGACAAGGATCGCAGGTATGTCCTGTGGAAGCTTGCCAATGTATACGGATACATCCGAAATCCAGAGATATTCATACGCCTTGGCTACGGATGGGCTCGCTCTGGACGCCCAGGAGAGGCGCTCAACCAGGTGCGCAGGGCAATTGACTTCGTGCCGACGGAACGCCGCAC
>CACYCL010000139.1 GCA_902772905.1 uncultured bacterium
CATGGACTGGGATCTCGTGAAGGCGCCGCTCCAGGGCTTTGTCGACTGCTTTGACGGCGCGAAGATCAAGGGCTTCCTCAAGGCCGGAGGAGTCTACGAGCCCGGCGCCGTGAAGAAGACGAAGTTCATGAAGGCGGCCTTCGACCTAGGCATGAGGATATGAATCGACGGCTGTTCTTCGAGACCGTCCAGCGGGATGTAAAGACGACGAGGCGATTTGAACTTGTGGAGTGTGAGCCATGGCATTCAGCGACAAGGCCGTCGTTGTCACGGGCGGTGCGCAGGGCATAGGCAAGTGCATCGCCGAGTGCTTTCGGCGCGAAGGGGCGGTCGCGCTCGCCAGCGACGCACAGCACGGCGTTTCGCTCGAAGGCCGCACGATCACGGCGGCGAAGCACGATTGGGTGGGCATCGGCGTGGGCCGCCTGAGGGAGAAACTCCGCAAACTGACGGAGATGTAGTCATTATGAAAACAGGGCTTGTGCTTGAAGGCGGGGCGATGCGCGGGCTGTTCACGGCAGGTGTTCTCGATGTCCTCATGGAGCGCGGCGTCAAGTTCGACGGCCTTGTCGGCGTCTCGGCTGGTGCGTGCTTCGGCTGCAACTACAAGAGCGGGCAGATAGGCCGCGTCATCCGCTACAACAAGCGATTCGCCAACGACCCTCGCTACTGCTCATGGCGATCGCTCCTTGCCACTGGTGACCTTTTCGGCGTGGAGTTCTGCTATCGGACGCTCCCGTTGGAACTCGACGTCTTTGACGCAAAGACGTTCGAGGCAAATCCTATGGAGTTCCACGTCGTCGCCACCGACTGCAAGACGGGCAAGAGCGTGTATAAGCGACTCGACAAGGCGGACGAGCGCACGTTCGACTGGATACGCGCCTCGGCGTCAATGCCGCTCGTCTCGCGTCCCGTGGCGATTGACGGAGGGCTTTATCTCGACGGCGGACTTTCAGACGGCATTCCGCTCCGGTACTTCGAGTCGCTTGGCTATGAACGCAATGTCGTTGTAACGACGCGCCCTCGTGGATACCGCAAGTTCCCCAAAAGACTGATGTGTTTTCTGAAACCGCTGCTGCACCGTTATCCCGCCATTTACGAGGCGCTGAAAAGCCGCCATGTCTGGTACAACAATACGCTAGAATACATCGACGAGCGCGTCGCGTCGGGCCATGCCATTCTTATCGCGCCAGACGAGCCTTTGCAAATTTCGCGCGTGTGCCACGACTCGGCCGTCATGCAGCGCGTCTATGACATGGGTCGCAAAGCAGGGGAAAAAGCCGAGTTGACTTTCGTTTGATGAAACTCAACGCGGACCGCCCTGACTGGCAAGGGCGCAATGCATTATCATTTGGGTTTTACTTTTTTGCCCTTTTGCCAAGAAATGGGTAAACTCCAGAATCTTTGCCGTCCGTTCCGTAAGGCCGAGATTTGATATAATAAGATTATGGCAGACGATCAGCTGAAAATGGTCCGGTGGCTATTCTAAGTCCGTTGCGGATGTTTGCATTAGCATTAAAATAATATCGCAAACATTTTGGCGGTCAGTTTCTGCTATAATACACCTGTATGAGGCATAATACAAAAAACGACGTAAAGTGCGAATCGCGCGCCGCCGTGCTTTTTTGCGCGGGGATGGCCGTTTTGCTTGGATGCGCAGTCCCGCAGCAGGGCGAGCGCGCTGTCACGAAAGGCGAAAACCCCGCGTTCTCGCCAGATGGAAAGCGAATAGCGTTTCAGAGGCTTGATGACGATGTATTCAAGCTGGGCATCGTCGGTGTGAAAGGTGGTGCAGAAGAGTGGATAGAGGCGGGGCCTGGCAATGCCGCATATCCAGAATGGACGCCGTCCGGTGGGCTTGTGTACATGTACGGGCACGACACCGAGACGGCATACGAGGCGTGGCGCGGCAACTCGAAGAACGGCTATGGGCTTCGCCTGTATGAAAACGGGCAGAGGCGCGATCTCACCACTGGACGCTGCCGCGACTTCACGCCGTCGGTTTCGTCTGACGGGAAGAAGGCTTACTTCGTGACCACTCGCGGCGTGTCGTCAGAAAGCACCGTATACAGCAAGGCGGCGACAACCAGAATAGCAGAGCTGGATCTTGCGGCAGGCGGAGAGCCGCACATCCTAATGGAGTCGCCTGGGGGCAACAACACTGGCTTCGTGCAGCCGGCCATATCGCCTGACGGCAAGATGCTTGTGTGGGGCCATCTTGAAAGCTTCTTTGACGCATGGCGGATATACGGTACGCGCATCGGTAGGTTCGACCGCGTCGAATGGTGCCCGGTTTCTCCGCGATGCCTGAGCGCTCTGGCGCCACGCTGGCATCCCGATGGCGGCATTATCTGCTTCACTGGCTTCAAGAAGGGCGATCCTGGCTGGGGCGTGTGGGTGGAGGACATCGCAACGGGCAAGGTGAAGCGCCTTGCGACTGGCGAGAACCCGTGCTTCTCGCCGGACGGCAAGGCAATTGCATACAATCGCGATGGCGTCGTATACGTGCGCCCGTTCGGACGCGACGATCTGCCCAGCGAGATTTTGCCCGAGGTGCGTGACGACGATGACGACGAAATGGTGCTTTGGGCGAAGGAGAACATCTCGAAGGAGACGAGCTTCAAGACGGACTCTTCAAGGTTCGCGTTCGGCGACAAGACGACGTTCTTCGTGCGCGTCAAGGTGCGCCTCGACGGCACTGCCGGGCTGCGCCAGCTTTTCATCGGCGACTATGCCGAGCACGAGTATGGCGTTCAGATATTTGCCAACCGAGACGTCTGGCTATCCACCCGCGACCATACCGGGCGCTATCTTGACGTGAAGCAGGCGCGCTACAAGGAGGGGCGTGAGTACACGTTCACCGGCATACGTGCGGCTGGACGACTTCTCCTATCTGTTGACGGCTCCGTGCCTGCCGTAGCCGTGCCGCGCGCCAAGGTGCTTTCGCTTGACCATCTGCGTCGGTTCGTCGTTGGGCGGGGGCTTAAGTCCGGCGAGTCCGTGGTAAAGGTAGAAGTCGGCACCGGATGGCCGACGGATGTTCCCAAGTTCAAGAAGAGGGAGGATCTATTCAAATGAAGAACGGAGAATCGGTAATGAAGAACATGTCAAAGGCCGTGTGTGCAGCCGTGTGCGTGGCCTGCTGTGCACAGGTGCTTGCCGGCAAGCCAGGAGCCAAGTTCGACGTGGTTGCGCTCGTCGATTCGCTTGACTTCGCAAAGAACTACGACATCGAGACGCGGACCGGAACCGTTCAGGTGCTGGAGCATGTTCTGCTCACGCATGCAAACGATATCTGGTGGCGTGACAAGGGCGGCGGCAGGATGCGCTATCCAAGCAAGTGCGAGATGTGGCAGATATCCGAGGCGCCGTTCGACAAGAAGCGCCTGCCGAGCGAAGACATATACGGCTATCTCCGTCTGGAGTCGCCGCGCGGCAACGAGTATCCGGTGGTGCTAGAAGAGTGCCGCAGGCGAGGCCTTGGCTTCGGCATACACACTACAATAGAGGAAAACCACTGGTGCTCTACGCTTGCGTCCAACTGGACGCTGGCTCACCCGCAGTACTGGGGGTGCACGTTGCTGGGCGAGCCTTGGATGGGCAGTTGCTCGATAATGTGGCCGGAGGTGGTAGCCCACAAGCTTGAGATGGTTGACGAGCGACTTGCGCTGAAGCCGCAGAAGATAATGCTGGACTTCTGGCGCAATGGAGCTTGGTCGTATGCCCGCGAATACTCCACTCCGGCGATTGCCGAGTGGAAGCGTCTCTACGGCGACGAGCCGCTCCCCCCGGCGACCGATCCGCGCTGGCAGAAGATGGTCGGCGCGCATTTTGACGACTATCTGCGGAAGTTCTCGGCGAAGTGCCGCGCCGCAGGCGTGGAGTTCATCGGCGGTTTCGTCGGCGTGGACGACAAGGACGACGCAGCGCTTAAAAAGCGCTACTGCGGCTTCTCCTGGCGGCATCTTGCGAAGGAAGGCGTGTTCGACGCGATATACGTGATGAGTGTCACGTATGATCCCAAAGACCCGTTCGGCTCCACGGAGCGCATCTACCGCAACGTGATGGAGAACCGCGGAAGCGCGGAGGTGTATTTCCCCGTGGCGTCGTACAATATGGAGAAATGCGGCTTTGGCGAGTACGCACGGCTTGCGAAGATATCCGAGGCAGAGGCGGCTGGACGCCTTGTGCGCATGGCGCGCAACGCCGGGGCGCGAGGCGTGGTTCTGGAATGCGTGGACTACGGCAACTACAGGCCTGCGGTCTGCGATGCAATAGCCGAGGCGCTCAAATAAAAGCGAATCTTGACAGTCAAAACTAGAAGGAGTATTCAAATGAACAGTATGTTGTCCGTGCCGAAAAGCGCGTGCTTCAAGGGCATGGCCGGGGCGTATTCAGCTCTCTACACCCCATTCAGCAAAGATGGATCGCTCAACGAGGAAATGATCGAGAAGGTGATCGAATACGGCATCTCGCGCGGACTGCGCGGCTTTTACCTCACTGGTTCTACAGGCGAGGGCTTCCTGCTGTCGAGCGATGAGCGCAAGCGCGTCTATGCGCGAGCGGTCAAGGCGGCGAACGGACGCGCCAAGCTCATTGCGCATGTCGGCTGCATGGCCACGGACGACGCAATAGAGCTTGCCCGCTACGCGGCGAAAATCGGCATCGACTGGGTCAGCTCGGTGGCGCCGGTCTATTTCGGACAGTGCTTCGACGCCGCCTACGACCACTACAAGAAGATATCGTCCGCGACCGACTTGCCGTTCATGATCTATTCGCTCGGCGCAGACATTGCACCGGACCGCGACGCGAAGTTTTTCGACCTGAAGAACGTGAAGGGGATGAAGTACACCAACTACAAGTACTGGACGGTCCAGGCGTTGAAGAACAGGCTGTCGAAGGAGGCCATATTCTTCGCCGGCGCCGACGAGCAGGTGCTTTCCGCGCTGGCAACTGGCATCTTCGCCGGGTGCATCGGCACGTCGCAGAACATCATCCCCGCGCATTTCGCGAAGATATGCGAGCTTGCCGCCGCCAACGACCTTGCCGCCGCATCTGCGCTCCAGGCGGAAGTCGTGCGCTTCGTCGAGCAGTTGATAGCGATGCCGAACGGTTCATGGCACAAGAGCATGATGAAGTACATCGGCCTGGACTGCGGCGAGGGCCGCGCTCCCAATGGCCGTCCGCTCGCCAAGGCGGAGCTGAAGGACCTGTTCACGCGTCTGGATGCGCTCGGATTCGTCAAGCGCAACGATGCGCGCAAGCTGTGACAGATGCCATGTCGATGTCAACGTTCAGGGCAGGATTCTCGCGGGTGGACATAACGCCGCCGCTTGGCACGCCCATAGTTGGATATTTCGAGAGCCGCCGCGCGAAAGGCGTGCTTGACAATCTCGAGGCAAACGCGCTTGCGCTGTCGGACGGGGAACGCACGGCAGTGCTGATAGCGGCGGATCTTCTCGGCATTGAAGGCGTTGCTTTCAGCAAGGCGCTTAGGCGACGCGTCGCGGCGTCTGCTGGAGTCGCGGAAGATGCGGTCTACATACACTGCACCCACACCCACACCGGGCCGGGCGCCGGGAGGGCGGACGCAGGTAGGACCGACCTATTCGACGGAACCGACTTCTACAACGAGTTCCTGGCTACGCGACTTGCGGACGTGGCGCATCTTGCGGTTGCCGACCTTGCGCCTGCCTCGCTCGCGGTGGGTAGCGCCGAGGCCAGGAGAATATCGTTTCTCCGGCGCTATCGCATGAAGGACGGTTCCATACGCACGAATCCGGGAGTGCGCAATCCAGCCATAGCCATGCCAATCGGCACGCTGGACGAGACGGTGCGCGTGTTGCGCATAAGGCGTACGGACGCGGATGACATTGCCGTGCTGAACTTTGCGACGCATCCAGATGTCGTCGGCGGCGAGATGGTGTCGGGAGACTGGCCGGCGTTCGCGCGTCGTACGTTCGAGCGCGCCGAGCCGAACACAAGATGCATGTTCCTCAACGGGGCGCAGGGCGATGTGAACCATGTCTGCACGGATCCGCAACCTGGCGAGCGCGAGGGGCTGCACCCGGACTTCGACGATGTTGACAGGGGCTACGAGCACGCACGGCACATGGGGCGTGTCGTTGCGGCTGCCGCGCTTTCCATCTGGGGCAAATGCGAGCCGGTTGAAGCCGGCGCGTTGAGCTTCGCCGTTCAATCGGTATACGTTCCTGCCCAGCGTCCGCGTCCGGAGGATCTGCCTGGGGCGCGTGAGCTTGCGCGGCTACACCGCGAAAATCGCGACGCAGAGATACCTCTTTCTGGAATGGCCCTCACGACCGCCGTTGCAGAAGCGGAAAGGATGCTCCTGCTGGAGAACGGGCCTGACACGTTCGAGCTTCAGCTTTCGAAGGTGTCAATAGGCAACGACATAGTGTTCGCCGGAATGCCGGGAGAGCCGTTCTCTGAGATCGGGCGCGACATAAGGCGGCTGTCGCCGTTCAAAATGACGTTCTGCACATGCCTTACCAACGGCTCGTGTGGATACTTCCCCGTGGCTTCGGCTTATGCAGAAGGGGGCTATGAGGCGAAATCGTCAATCTTCGCTTCAACCGTTGCCGCAGACATAGTCGCGGGGCACCGCGCCTTGCTGTGCGGGTGAAATTGCCGTGACATTCATGTTGCAATGAGACGTCGACCCCTCAAGTTGCCATTCAAATACTGCGACACGCCAGATCTTCGCGTGCTTGACCTGACGCCTGACGGCATACGCTGCATCCCGGTGCTGGGGCGTACGCATCTGCGCTCCACTTCGAAGTACGTCAAGACAGAGGAGCACGTCCATGAGGAATGCATCGAGATATCGTTCTGTCAGAGGGGCGAGCTTGTGTTTCACAGCATGGGGACGGAATACCCGTTTCTGCCGGGAATGGTGTTCGTTTCAAGGCCGAACGAACGCCATCATCTGAAGGTCTTCCCGAAGGGCCTTCTGATGTACTGGCTGTTCTTCCGCATACCGAAGGGGAACTATCCGCTCCTGTCGCTGCCATCTCTGGAGGCGAAGTGGCTGACAAAGTCCCTGCTGTCGCTGCCGAACCGCCTTTTCCCGGGCGGTGACCGGATACGTATGGCGTTCCAGCGTCTGTTCAGCGTCTATGACAGCAAGCCTTTCAATACGCCACAGCGAACGCTCTGCCTTCGGATCGCGGTTCAGGATTTGCTGCTGGCGGTGGTCGATGCATCGTCCATGTCGATGGGGAAACAGAAGGAAAGCCGTCTTGAGCAGGCCATAGCCGAGATACGCGCAAACCCGGTGAAGTCTTTCACAATTGACGATCTTGTCACAAAGCTGTCGCTTTCGCCGAGCAACATAATCGCGCAGTTCAAGAGAATAACCGGTCTTCCCCCTATTGCCTTTCGAAATTCCTGCCGCATCGACATCGCCAAGCGCGAACTTGCCCAGGGGCGTCGATCGATCGCCGCAATTGCGGCGTCGCTTGGTTATTCCACTGCACAGAACTTCGCAACGCAGTTTCGACTGGCCACGGGCAGCACTCCTACCAACTGGCACAGCTAATGGCGAGTAAAACGTTGGCTGATCATGCCGCAAACGTTGCATCTTCAGTTAAGCGACGAGACATCTAGGAAACGCATCTGGGCATGAAATTATGGTATAATACGACACATCATGAGCATGTGGAATAGAGAGAAGGAGACTCTCTCGCGCGATGAATACGCGAGAATGCAGCTATCAGGCCTTAAGAAATCGCTTTCGCGAGTCTGGGGCAATGAGTTCTATCGCGAACGTCTTCGGCGTGGCGGCTTGGGTTCGCCAGAAGACGTGAAGTCGCTTTACGACCTCGTGAGCTTGCCGTTCTTTACCAAAGACGATTTCCGCGAGGCGTATCCGCTGAAGATGAATTGTGTAGATCGCCGTGACCTGCTGGAGTTCCACATGTCATCCGGTTCGACGGGCACACCAGTCGTTATGGCATACACGAAGAATGATCTTCTTCAGTGGGCCGAATGCATGGCGCGTTGCTACGCCATGGCGGGTCTTGACAAGGGGGATGCGCTCCAGATCATGCCGACGTTTGGACTGTTCAACGGTGGCTTCGGCTGCTATCATGGCGCACGCAAGGCTGAGCTCTTCACGATACCTGCGTCGTCTGGCAACACCGAGCGTCAATTGAGGTTGATGAGGGATTTCCGCACAAAGGGTTTTGTGTCTGTAGTGTCCTACGTTCCTCGCCTCATCGAGAAGCTTGATGCATGTCCAGAGGGTGAACGCGATCTTCCATATCTAAAGGTCGGGATATTCGGCAGCGAAACTTTCTCCGATGAGACGCGAAAACGCATCGAGTCTCGTCTCGGCATAGAATGCTTCGACATTTATGGCATGACCGAGACAGGTGGAATCGGAACAACTGGACAGGACTGCTCGCATCACTGTGGTCTTCACGTCTGGGAAGACCAGTACATAACGGAGATAGTAGATCCTGAGACTGGCAAAGAAGTCCCTGACGGCGAATATGGCGAGGTCGTGTTTACTTCTCTGACGCGCGAGGCGATGCCGATCATCCGCTACCGTACCCACGACATAAGCCGCATAATTTCACGGGAGAAATGCGCCTGTGGCAGGACATCGCTTCGCATTGACCGCATCACCGGCCGCACCGATGACATGTTGATCGTTAAGGGCGTTAACTTCTATCCGCGTCAGGTAGAGCAGGCGCTTAAGGAGATACCTGGCGTTGCCGACGAGTTCCAGATCATCCTTGACGAGCACAACGGCATGACAGACGTAACGATCAACGTTGAGGCGGCACCGGGGGTCACTGGTCACACCGTCGCCAAGCACCTGCGCGAGCGTTTGGGCTTTCTGCCGAAAGGAGATGTGTTCCCGATTGGCGCTTTGCCGCGCACAGAGGGCAAGGCGAAGCGCGTTATACGCAAGAACGCGCAGGGCTGATTCCCAATGAGGGAGCAGTTAAGCAGTCGCCTTGGGTTCCTCATGCTGGCGGCGGGAAGTGCCGTTGGTCTCGGGAATGTCTGGAGGTTTCCGTATGTTGTAGGGCGTAACGGCGGCGCGGCGTTTGTTGTTGTGTATCTCGCGTTTCTAGTTCTGCTTGGCTTTCCGCTTCTCTGTGCGGAACTTGGAATAGGCCGCGGAGCTGGGCGCTCACTTGCGGCAGCTCTTGAGGCTCTTTCACCGAGACGATGCTCCGCTGTCTGGGCTCGAATAGGCTCAGTGCTTGCGTTTGGCTGCTTCGTGCTGATGATATACTATACGGATGTAGCGGGCTGGCTCCTCAAATACACCGCAGACTACATGCGCGGTGCTCCTCCGGCGGATCCGTCTACGGCGTTTGGAGCACTGACGGCAGATGATGTGTCCGAAACACTGTTCATGTCGGTCACCGTGGTCGTCTCGGCTCTTGTCTGCCTATGCGGCGTTGTGAAGGGCGTGGAGCGCGCTACGAAGTGCATGATGGTCACGCTGTTGGCGCTTCTCGCAGTGCTGGCTGTAAGAGCACTTTCGCTCCCTGGCGCGCAAGAGGGGCTTTCATTCTACCTAAAGCCGGACTGGGCGCGTTTCATGGAGCATCCATGGTCAGCGGTGCTGGACGCGATGGGACAGGCGTTCTTCACGCTTTCGCTTGGCATTGGCTCGATGACGATCTGCGGCAGTTACGTGGGCGAGGACCATTCGCTAGTCAAGGAGGCCGCTTTCATTATCGTGATTGACACCGTCGTGGCGCTTCTTGCGGGACTGGTGGTATTCCCCGCATGCGCATCCTTCGGTGTTCCATACGGCGAAGGACCGGGACTCATCTTCGTTGCGCTGCCAAAGGTGTTTGCGCAGATGTCGGGTGGATCATTCTGGGGATTTCTCTTCTTTCTCTTTCTTTCATTCGCTGCACTGACTACTGTGGTTGCCGTGTTTGAGTGCCTTATCGCCGGACTTATGGATTCCTTTGGCGTGGCGCGGTGGAAATCGACGGCGGTCGTTGCAGTCGGTGTCCTCGCGCTATCTTTGCCGTGCGTATTAGTTGAGGGAATCCTTCAGTGGGAAGACTTCGCGGTTAGCCAGATTTGGCTGCCCATGGGTGCGCTTTGCCAGGGATTCTTTGTTGTGAACGAAACGTATGGTTGGGGATGGGAAAGCTTCCGCGTTTCAGTATCGGTCGGGCATGGCTTTTCAATGCCGCAGTGGATGCGATGGCACATGGCGATAGTTGTGCCGATTCTAATGGTTGCCATTTTTGTTGCCGGGTTTATGCGGTTCGTCTAATTGCAGCTTGCATGATGGCTGGTGAAACAATAGGAAGCAGGGCTATATGTTTGTCGATCGTGCCGTGGTCACGCACGAGCCATGTAGTGTCGTGGCTTGCACCGAGAGGGAAGGTCACGACCGTGGCGAAAGGCGCCGTGCGCCCGAAGAGCTGGTTTCTAGGGCAATACGACCTCAACTATACCTGCGACATCCTATACTACGCACACGGCAGGGGCGACATCCATGCGCTACGCGACTGCGTCCCGGTCGAGCGGCGTGATGCCCTGCGCGACGATTTCCGTGCGCTTGCCCTCGCCGGCTACTTTCGCCGTCTCGCCTCCGACTTCGCTCCACAGGGGCCAGACAGCGCGGCGTGGCACGATGCGCTTGCCAGTGCGCTTGACGCGCTCGCGTTGGAAGTCGGCGGCTCGCCGTCATTCGTCGGTGGATGGATCGCGCATATGCTCAGGTTCGAGCTGGAAGCGCTCCATCTACTTGGGCTTTCACCTGAAATCGAGGCCGAGTCTGGTGTGTTTTCGCTAAGCGGAGAACGCCGTATTCCAGTATCCGCCAACGTTGCTGAGTACCTGCGCGATCCGACGCGCCCTGCAAAAAATCGACAAATCCCCCTTGACGCGGCTAGGGTAATTGGTGTATTCTATCAGTTCCATGCAGATTGTGCCCCCGATGTGCGGCGAACCGTTCTCGGGATGATCAGCAAAACATAAGGAAAGAAACACGTAATGAACATTAAGATAGTTGGCGCAGCGGTTCTTGGCTGCGCGATGGTTGTCGGCTGCGGCGACAAGGTTGCCGCCGATAAGTCGTCCGGCGAGGACGTTGCGGCTGTGACCGTGAACGGCAAGACTCTCATGAAGAGCCAGATTGATGCCGATGTCGAAGCAGTGCTAAAGGCGCAGGGTGACAAGATTCCCGCAACGCAGCATGCGTATGCGCGGCAGGTGGCCGAGAACCAGCTGGTACAGTCGTTCATCGTCGAGAATGTGCTAGTGGCCAAGGCCAAGGCCGAGGGCTACGTCGTTACCGATGCAGACCGAAAGGCGCGCGAGGCCGAGTTCCTCAAGGCGGTCGCCAAGATGCCAGATGCGCCGAAGACGGTTGAGGAATACTTCAAGAAGTTCCCGCTCGGCGAGGAGCGCGGTCGCCAGGAGTTCGAGAACGGCATTCTCATCGACAAGATGATCAAGGCCCAGCAGGCGAAGCTTCCGGCGCAGGACTATACCGCCGAGGCGAAGAAGATTGTGGACGGCATCGTCTCGAATAACGCGAACGTCGCTAAATCCGAGGCGGACGCGCTTGCCAAGGTCAAGTCGTTCAAGGCAGAGCTTGCCAAGGCGAAGGACGTTCCAGCCAAGTTCGCCGAGCTTGCGAAGGGCAATTCAGCGTGTCCGTCGTCTTCCAAGGGCGGCGACCTTGGCGAGTTCACGCGGGGACAGATGGTGCCAGAATTCGACAAGGTTGCGTTCTCTCTGCCAGTTGGCGAGGTGTCCGATCCCGTCAAGACGCTGTTCGGCTACCATCTCGTGCTTGTCACGAAGAAGATTCCCGCAGTTGAGGCTAAGGGCGATGCGCCCGCTGCGCCTGAGAAGGTGCGCGCAAGTCACATTCTCATCAAGTCCGATGCCAGCAAGCCCGTCCCGAAGCTCGAAGAGGTCGTTGAGCGCCTCAAGAAGCAGGGCGAGGGCAAGTTCTTTCGCGAGTTCGTTATGCAGCAGCTTGGCGAGGCGAAGATCGAAGCTAGCGAGAACTACAAGCAGTTCCTGCCGCCGTCCGCTAAGCCTGCGCCTGCCGCCAAGTCGGTCGAAAAGCCTGCGAACGCGGCCAAGAAATCCGCTCCGGTTGAAAAGCCGGCCGCGAAATGATATACTACACGCCTGTTGAAAGGAAAGAAAGACAATGAGCCAGCATGCATCTCTCAAGGGTTCCGGCAAGATCACGGCGAAGCGCAACGTTCTCAAGCGCTTTGAGCGTGTTGACCTCCTCCAGAAGCGCGGGGAGTGGAAGGAGGGTTCTCGCGGCCTTGGCCTGAAGAAGACCAAGCCCGAGGCCTGATAAGTTTGTCGAAAGACCTGACAGTAGCGCCCGGATATGAACATCCGGGCGTTTTGTCGTGAAAAGAGGTCTTGACATTCTGTTGACGGTTTGTCTGGCACCGATCTGGGTGCCGGTGACTGTTGTTGTTGCCGTTCTGGTATGGGCGGCGCTTGGTCTTCCTGTGCTGTTCTTCGACGAACGAGCTGGGCTTCACGGCAGGCCGTTCAGGCTTGTCAAGTTCCGCACGATGCTTTCGGGCGACGCTCCAGACGCTGAGCGGCTCACAAAATTCGGGCGCTTTCTTCGTGCGAGTTCCCTTGACGAACTGCCGGAGCTCTGGAACGTGCTGCGTGGCGACATGTCGCTTGTCGGTCCACGTCCACTGCCAGTGCGCTACTTGCCACGCTACTCGCCATGGCAGAGCCGTCGGCACGAAGTGCGCCCGGGCATAACGGGCTGGGCGCAGGTCAATGGGCGCAACGCGCTCGATTGGGACGAGAAGTTCCGCTACGATGTAGACTATGTTGACGGCATGTCGACTTGGCTGGATGTGAAGATACTTTTCCTCACGGCAATGCAGGTGCTGTTGCCGCGCAACATCAACCACGAAGGCACGGCGACGATGCCGGAGTTCAAAGGGAGTTGACCATGGCTGTTCCGAAGACATATCTTGCCGCCGATGAATATCTGCGCGACCAGTGGCGGCTCGCGGCGGAAGTGCGCAGGAGCGGCTGGCGTCCCGATTGGCTTGTCGGGCTGTGGCGCGGCGGCGCACCTGCCGCGATATCGGTGCATGAGTTCCTGAAGGTGTCAGGATGGAGTTTGCGCCATGTGCCTCTCAAGTGCGCTAGCTATGATGGCATAGGCAGCAACGATGGTGAAGTTGTGTTCACGCTGGGCGATGAGGTGTTCGGCATGTTCCGATCGGGCGAGCGCGTGCTTTTCGTAGATGACGTGTTCGATACCGGGAAGACGGTTGCGGCTGTTCGCGCCCGCATGGCCTCAAGCGGCGCAGAGGCGAAGTTTGCGTGCGTATACTGGAAGCCGGGCAAGAACCAGAGTGCTCTGCGTCCCGATTTCTTCGCGAGGGACATCGGCGACGACTGGATTGTGTTCCCCCATGAGATTGAAGGGCTTTCCACTGATGAGCTGCGCGAGAAGAGTCCGTTTCTGGCTGGACTTCTGTGCGGTGAATGGTGACTGATTTTCCCAAAGAAAGGATTAGACATGAAGGCAGGCAATGGAGTGTTGAAGGTCATAAAGGGCGGTGTTTGCACCGCGAAAGGCTTCAGCGCGGCGGGCGTGGCGGCTGAGATAAAGTACAAGGGACGCAACGACGTGGCGCTCATCGTAGCGGACGAGCCATGCTCGGCAGCGGCGGTATTCACGACCAACAAGGTAGCTGCAGCGCCAGTAGTGTACGACCGCGAGATAGTGAAGGGAGGCAAGGTCCAGGCGATTCTGGCCAACTCTGGCTGCGCCAATGCGTGTACTGGCGAGCGAGGGCTGCGTGATGCGCGGCTCTCCGCCCTTGCTACGGCAGGCGAGCTCGGCATAGACCCCAAGTACGTCCTTGTAGCGTCCACGGGAGTAATCGGCCGTCCGCTTCCGATGGATCGCCTGCTTGCCGGCATGAAGTGCGCCAAGGCCGCGCTGGGCCGCACGAACGCACATGGCCTCGCCGCAGAGAAGGCGGTCATGACAACCGACACGAAGCCGAAGGAAGCTTGCGTCTCGACTGTCATTGGCGGAAAGCGCGTTGTAGTGGGCGGCATGAGCAAGGGCTCTGGCATGATCGAGCCGAACATGGCCACGATGCTCGGTTTTATCACGACCGATGCCGCGGTTTCACCTGCGATGCTGCGCCGCGCGCTTGGGCTGGCGATTGCGAAGAGCTTTAACAGTCTTGTTGTGGATGGCGATGAATCGACGAACGATTCTGTGTTCTTGATGGCGAGTGGCTGTGCAGGCAATGCGCCAGTCGTGCGCGCCGGAGCTGACTTTGACGCATTTCGCAATGCGCTTGAGGCTGTGTGCGTGTCGTTGGCGAGGCAGATGGCCACAGACGGCGAGGGCGCGACGAAGTTCGTGACGGTGACGGTGCGCGGTGCGCGCAGCGAGAAGGACGCGGCGCGCGCGGCTAGGGCCGTGGCGAAGAGTCCGTTGGCGAAGACGAGCTGGTTTGGGCGCGATCCTAACTGGGGCAGGGTGCTTGCGGCGGTAGGCTATTCCGGCGCGGACGTAGTGGACATGAAAGCGGAAGTGTTCTACGACGATGAGTGGGCGTTTCGCAAGGGCGAGGTAGCGGACGAATCGCAACTGAAGAGACTTGCGAAGGTGTTGAGCAAGCCGTCATTCACGGTAGTAGTGGACTTGCACCTTGGCAGAGGCGAAAGTTCGGTGTACACATGCGACTTCTCTCTCGACTACGTGCACATCAACGCCGACTACACGACATGATGCAGACGCACAGAACTCCATGCACAAACATCGCCACAGGCGAATCGGATCTGCGTACTAAAAATACCCACTTGCAGAGGTGACGGTATTTTCGGTATAATACACACTTAAGTTTACCATCCAAAGAAGGTTGACAGAAAAAAATGGCAAAGAGAGACATTCCGCTCGAAAGAGTGCGCAACTTCGGCATTATGGCCCATATCGACGGCGGCAAGACGACGACGTCGGAGCGTATACTGTACTATTCTGGCAAGAACTACAAGATCGGCGAAGTACATGACGGTGCCGCCACTATGGACTTCATGGTGCAAGAGCAGGAGCGTGGCATAACGATTCAGTCCGCCGCTACTTGCGTCCAGTGGGGTGACTACCGCCTGTCGCTGATTGACACTCCCGGACACGTGGACTTCACGGCCGAGGTCGAGCGTTCGCTCCGCGTGCTTGACGGTGCTGTTGCGCTTTACTGCGCCGTTGGCGGTGTGCAGCCGCAGTCCGAGCAGGTCTGGCGCCAGAGCGAGAAGTACAAGGTGCCGAAGATCGCGTTCGTCAACAAGATGGATCGCGTCGGCGCGAACTTCTACGGCGTCATGGAGCAGATGAAGCATCAGCTCGGCGCGAACCCGGTTCCCATGGTCATCCCGATTGGCGCAGCCGAGACGTTTGACGGCGTCATCGACCTCGTCAAGATGAAAGCGCTCTACTTCGACATGAAGAGCCTTGGAAAGACGGTCATCGAGAAGGACATTCCCGAAGAGTACGTCGAGAAGGCCAAGGAGTGGCGCCAGAAGATGGTCGAGTCCGCCGCTGAGCAGGACGATGCGCTCATGGAGAAGTTCTTCGCGGGCGAGGAGCTTACAAACGACGAGATCAAGAAGGCCATACGCAAGGGCTGCCTCGCGCGCACCATCACGCCGGCGTTCTGCGGCAGCGCGTTCAAGGACAAGGGCATTCAGCCGCTCCTCGACGCCGTCTGCGACTATCTGCCATCTCCGCTTGACACGGGCGCGGCAGTCTCAGCCGACGATCCATCGCAGAAGCGCGAGGTCAGCGATTCCGAGCCGTTCTGCGGGCTTGCGTTCAAGATCATGAACGACCCTAAGTCTGGCGGCAAGATAACGTTTGTGCGCGTCTATTCAGGCACGCTGAAGCTCGGCGAGGAACTGCTTGACTCCACGATCGACAAGGAGCAGCGTATTTCGCGTCTCTTCCGAATGCACGCGGCGAAACAGGAGCCGCTCGAAGAGGCTCACGCCGGCGACATCGTGGCGTGCGTCGGCCTTACCGAGACGCGCACCGGCGATACGCTCTGTGACCCAGAGCACCCGATTACGCTAGAGTCCATCGACTTCCCGGCGCCTGTCATATCGGTTGCCGTCAAGCCGAAGAGCCGCGGCGACAACGAGAAGCTCGGCGTAGCCCTTCACGCGCTTGCGATGGAGGATCCGACGTTCGTGGTGAGCTTCGACCAGGAGACTAGCGAGACGATCATTGCCGGCATGGGCGAGCTTTACCTTGAGGTCATCGTCGACCGTCTGAAACGCGAGTTCAACGTTGAGTGCGACGTGGGTGCGCCGCAGGTTGCGTATCGCGAGACGATCACGGCTTCCGTCGAGAACGAGTACAAGCACGTCAAGCAGTCCGGTGGCCGCGGTCAGTATGCGCACGTCTGTCTCCGCCTTGAGCCTCAGGAACCTGGCAAAGGCTACGAGTTCGTCAACGAGATCAAGGGCGGTGTCATCCCGACCGAGTACATCCCGGCAGTTGAGAAGGGCGTCAAGAAGGCGCTTGAGTCCGGCCCTCTTGCCGGCTTCCCGGTTGTTGACGTCAAGGCTACGGTGTATTTCGGCTCCTACCACGAAGTCGACTCGAACGAATTCGCATTCGTCACTTGCGCCATGCAGTGCTTCAAGCAGGCGTTCCTCAAGGCGAAGCCGCAGCTTCTTGAGCCGATGATGGATGTCGAGGTTGTCGTTCCCGAGCAGTACATGGGCGCGGCGAACGGCTCTATTAACCAGCGCCGCGGTCGCATCGATGGCATGGAGGATCGTGCAGGCGTCAAGCTTCTCAAGGCGGTTGTCCCGCTTGGCGAGATGTTTGGCTATTCGAACGCGATCCGCACGGTTACGCAGGGTCGTGGCTCCTTCACGATGATCTTCAAGCAGTACGAGCCAGTTCCGAAGAACATCGCGGCGGAAGTCGTCGAGAAGCGCATCAAGGAAGGCAAGGTGCGTCCGTCAGCCGACTAACGGCGGCATGGCGCATTCGCAAAGGCGGCGGGTCACTGCGACTCGCCGCTTTGTTTTAATGCTCGAGCGGTATTTATGGTATAATACAAAGCATGAACACTGTACTAGTTGGTGCCCAGTGGGGCGATGAGGGCAAAGGCAAGGTAATTGACTTCCTGACGGAAGAGTCGGATGTCGTCGTTCGCTTTCAGGGTGGCTCGAACGCCGGGCACACTGTTGTCGTGGGCGATAAGAAGTATGTTTTGCATCTGGTGCCGTCTGGCATACTGCACAATGGTCGTCGCTGCGTGATCGGCAACGGCGTCGTGATGGATCCGTTCGACCTGATGCGTGAGCTTGAGCAGGTCGAAAGCTGGGGCTTTGAGCTGAAGGGGCGTTTCCATATATCGGAACGCGCACAGATGGTCATGCAGTGGCATCGTGCGATTGACGCGGCCGAGGAGGCGGCGCGCCCAGCAGGCGAGAAGATCGGCACAACGGGCCGAGGCATAGGTCCTGCGTATGCGGCAAAGGTCGGCCGCTACGGTATGCGCGTCGGCGACATACTGAAGCCCAACTTTCTCGATTTGGTTCGAAAGCAGGTGGCGGAGGCGAACCGCAAGCTTGCCGCTCTCGGTGCGCACACGCTTGACGCTGACGAGATGGTGAAACTCTACACGCCAATGGTTCCAGCGCTTCTTCCCTACGTCACAGACACGATACAGCTTCTGCATGAGTGTGTCGATCAGAACAAGTCGATTCTGTTCGAGGGTGCCCAGGCGACGATGCTCGACATCGACTTCGGCACATACCCGTTCGTGACGTCGTCCAATCCGACGGCTGGCGGCGCATGCACTGGTTCCGGCGTGTCGCCGCGTTCCATCGACCGTGTGATAGGAGTGCTGAAGCTATACACCACGCGAGTCGGCGAAGGTCCGTTTCCGACGGAGCTGTTCGATGCGGACGGCGAGACGCTTCGCCGCAGGGGCGGGGAATACGGTGCCACTACTGGGCGTCCGCGTCGCTGCGGATGGTTCGACGCAGTCGTCGCGCGCTATGCGCAGCGCGTCAACGGCGTTGACTACTGGGCCATGACGAAGCTCGATGTTCTGGATGAGTTCCCGATTGTCAAGATCTGCACTGGATATCGCAGGGATGACGGTTTCGTCTACCAGACGTTTCCGGCGGATCTCGATGCGCTTGCGCGGTGCGAGCCGGTGTACGAGGAACTTCCTGGCTGGCAATGCGAAACTTCGCGCGTGACCGACTACTCGGAGCTGCCGGAGAACGCCAAGGCATACGTCAATCGCATCCTAGAACTCATAGGCGGTAAGCTTGGTGTGCTGTCGGTCGGACCAGCTCGCGAAACGACCCTGCGAATAGGCATCTGATTCGTGGTTGACACGGCGTACGATTATTTGATATAATTCACGCCACTTGATCGGTGGGATGGCCGAGCGGTTAGGTCGCGGACTGCAAATCCGCTTACAGCGGTTCAACTCCGCTTCCCACCTCCAGCAAGAAACGAAGGAAACCCCGTAAGAACGGGGTTTTTCTGTCTTAGGGGGACTGCTTCGGACTTTTTCATTTTCGAGTGGTTTTCACCCCAAATGCGGATGCCTGGATCGGGGGCATTGCGGTGTCCAGGGCTTTGGTGCGCACCATCAGGAGTTTTGGTGCGCACCATTTGTTGCTTTGGTGCTGGTCTAAAAAGATTTTGGTGCGCACCGTGACCCATGACAGGCAATAGCGTGCGGATCCCAGGCCTTGTCGTGCCAGCCCTTCTTCACGCCGACCGCCTCCCGCGAGCGGTTCTGTTCGCCGTGCGGCGACTTGATCCTGTTTGCTTTGGGGCTTTCTGCCGTTCTTCCACTTCGGCAATTTTGATAGCACAGTCAAGTGTGTGCCATGCATTTTAAAGTATCGTGGTGTGATTCAACGGTTTAGAATCGCACCCTTGGTGTCTTTCCCGCGCGCGACGCCCCCCTAGGTGGCGTGCCTTCCTCCTTTTTCCCTTCCTCTTTCGCTCCCTGTCTTTCTTCCTTTTTGCCTCTGCTCTCCACCTCGAAATCTGGCCTTTCCGATTTGACTCACTTGATTGTACAACTTTCCGCGCGAAGGTGCTGGCCCAGATGCCGGTCATCGTCTCCGCGAGCCGCTCAACAGACATCCCAGCGTTCTATGCGGATTGGTTCATGGAGAGGCTAAAGGTCGGATACGTCAAATGGTTCAATCCGTTCAATGGACAGCCGCTCTATGTCGGTTTCAGGAAAATGCGCTGCATCGTCTTCTGGTCGAAGAATCCGAAGCCGATGCTTGCGCATCTTGATGAGCTTGATAAGATTTGTCCCAACTATTACTTTCAGTTCACGCTGAATGACTATGACGCGGAGCACATCGAACCGAACGTGCCGCCTGTAGCCGAACGCGTGGAGACGTTCCGGCGGCTGTCGGACCGCCTTGGACGCGACCGCATCGTGTGGCGCTTCGATCCGCTCATTCTCTCGGACAAGCTCGCTGTCAAGGACATTCTCGATAAGGTTGAGCGTTTAGGCGACAAGATCGCGGCATATATGTCGCGGCTTGTTTTCAGCTTCATTGACATCAAGTCGTATGCTAAGGTCGGCAAGAACCTGGAGCGCGGCGGAATTGCCGCGCGCGAATTCTCGTCCGACGAGATGTGCGAA
>CACYCL010000140.1 GCA_902772905.1 uncultured bacterium
CCCCCCCCCCTCGATTCCGACAAGTTTCAGCATATTCATAGTTCTTCAACCCTATTTGTTTTGCCTATTTACCGTCTTTTAACTCCCATGGCATGGTCATCAAGCCACACCAACCACAATGAAGTATAGCACAAACCCCTTCACTTGGCAAGTGGAGCAGCGCAACGAATTTTAGCAGCAGACGATTGACTTTCACACGCCAAATGTGGTATCCTTCCCTCTTGTTGGAATGTCATAAATAAGGAGACGTAGACAATGGCTTGCTTTTCAGTGCCGCTCGCAACCGCCGTCGTGGCAGGTGCAGCAAAAAACGCGCTTCCGGAATCAGCGCGCAGAAATCCTTTCGTCGCAAGGCTCGGCTGGCTCGGGAAACTGATGTTCGGCGGCAGTTTCCTGCTTGCAATTGAACACGTCTATCATGGCGAGATCATCTTCACGCCGCCTTTCCTCACGGCCGTGAGAGACGGCAACACCGCCGAGATGCTGCATGAAATGGCAACACGCGGCGTTGCAATGGCGATACTGGTATGCGTCGTATGGGCGGCCATGGTGTCCGTGTCGATCTTGCGCGAGCGCTCCACAGCTCGTCACGCTGAAATCAGGGCATAAGCCATGTGCGAACTAATGACAATCACCGCCGCCATCGCATTCACGGCGTTGTATTTCGCAGGCAAACGCAGAGGCAAGCCGAGCGAAGCTGCGTTCACTGCCATGCTCATGTTCTGGGGCGCGGCGCTCATGTGGGGCGTGGACTGCGTGGCCAGCAAGCTCGACGGCGAGCCGCTGCTTGACCTCAGCCGCGAAGACACCATACTTGGCTTCATCATACTCGGCTCAGGTCTACTCGTATATGCCGCACTCGCCATGTTCAGACGTAACCCAGCGCGAGCCTGAGTCGCAGTGCGACAACCTCGGCTTCGCGCGCGTGGATTTGGCGCGGCTGCGTCGCCAGGGCGTGCCAGAGGTGGTATATGGCGCGGGCAAGACGGGCGAGCAGATCGCGGCCATACTGGAATCGCTGCGAGACCACGGGCAAACGCCGGCGCTGGTGACGCGGATCGACTCCGCAAAGGCGGCAACCGTATCTGCTGCAATGGGAAACTCGTTCGAATATTTCCCAGATGCACGTCTTGGACGCCTCGGCTCGCCCAGAGCGCCCGACGGGCACGGGCCAATCGTGATAGCCGCCGCCGGGACAAGCGACATCCACGTTGCAGAGGAGGCCGCGCTTACCGCAGAGACACTTGGCAACGAAGTGAAACGACTATACGACATAGGCGTAGCCGGCCTGCACCGCCTGATCGCCTGCGCGGACGACCTTTCGTCCGCAAGCGTCGTCGTTGCAGTCGCCGGCATGGAGGGTGCGCTTGCCAGCGTAGTCGGCGGGCTGGTCTCGTGCCCGGTAGTCGCAGTTCCCACGAGTGTCGGCTACGGCGCTTCGTTCGGCGGAGTCTCTGCGCTTCTGGCCATGCTGAACTCATGCGCCGCAGGCGTCTCCGTAGTGAACATAGACAACGGCTTCGGCGCGGGCTTTCTTGCTCACAGAATCAACCATACCGGCATAAGGAAATGAAGACTCTTTACCTCGACTGCAGCATGGGCGCCGCCGGCGACATGATTTCCGCAGCGCTGCTTGAACTCATGCCCGATCCAGACGCCGCCATTGCGCGACTGAATTCAATTGGCATACCTGGCGTCATATACACACGCGAGCGCACGTCGCGCTGCGGCATCGCCGCCACGCACCTCGCCGTCACTGTCAACGGCGAAGAGGAATGTGCCCACGAGCATCACGACCACGCGCACCATCACCATCACGCGCACTCTCATCGCTCCCTTGACGACATGCTGCACATCGCAGAGTCGCTGACCCTGCCGCAAAAGGCAAAGGAAGGCGTCGCAGCCGTCTACCGCCTTCTCGCCGATGCCGAAAGCCGCGCACACGGGCGTCCTGTCGGAGAAGTCCACTTTCACGAGGTCGGCGCAATGGACGCCATCGCCGACATCGCCGCGACCTGCTGGCTCATGTCAGAGCTGGCCCCGGGCCAGGTTGTCGCCTCGCCGGTGAATGTCGGCGGTGGGACCGTCCGATGCGCACATGGCGTGATGCCAGTTCCAGCCCCTGCAACCGCCTTTCTGCTGGAGGGCATTCCGTCTCGCGGCGACGCGGAAGTGCAATGTGAGCTGTGCACTCCAACCGGTGCCGCGCTGCTGCGGCATCTGGCAAGCAGCTTTGGCCCAATGCCCGCGATCATGACGCGCAAAGTTGGCTTCGGCGCCGGGAAGCGAGATTTCGAAGGCCGTGCCAACCTTCTCCGGGCGACGCTCGGCGAAAGCGCAGCAGACGGAGACGCAAACGATGTCGTTGAAATAAGGTGCAACATCGACGACATGACCGGGGAGGACATTGCTTTCGCCTGCGAACAGATTTTCAATGCCGGGGCACTCGACGTGCTGACGATTCCGGCTACAATGAAGAAAGGGCGTCCGGGCGTCCTGCTTGACGTTCTTTGCGACCAGTCTCGCCGAGAGGACGTTGCAACCGCGATCTTCCGCCATACGTCAACGCTCGGCATACGTGAAAGCGTCTGCCGGCGAACTGTACTTTCGAGGCGCGAGGAGCCAGTTCCGCTCTCTGACGGCACGACCGCAAGAAGAAAAGTGTCGGAAGGCCGCGGCATCGTGCGCAGCAAGCTCGAGCACGACGACCTCGCCGCGTACGCACTCGCCCACGGCATTTCGATTGCCGAGGCAAGGGCGAAGATATCGGCAAACGCCTGAAGCGCCTACAACGTGCCGAATATGCGGTCTCCGGCGTCGCCGAGCCCGGGCACGATGTAGAAGTGCGAGTTGAGGCGTTCGTCCCTGGCGGCAGTGAAGACCTGCACGTCTGGGTGCTCTTTCTCAACCTTGCCGATGCCTTCCGGCGCGGCGATGAGGTTCAGGAACTTTATGCGCGAATAGCCCAGTTTCTTCAACTGCGCAATGGCGTCGCATGCGCTCCCGCCAGTTGCTAGCATAGGATCGATCACAATCGCCAGCTCTCCGCCCTTTGCGGGAGGTACCTTCGCATAATATGGTATCGGCTCAGCGGTCTCCTCGTTGCGCTGCATTCCCAAAACTCCAACCCTGGCATAGGGCAGCACATGCAGCATCGCATCCAGCATGCCCATGCCGGCGCGGAGAATCGGCACCAGCACGACGTGCTCGTCCACAAGCGTTCCCCGCGTCTTGGCAATCGGCGTCTCTACATCGACGTCTTTCGTGTTGACTTCCCGAAGGGCCTCGTACGCCAGAAACTCAGTTATCTCGTTGACTAGCTCGCGAAAGAGCTTCGGCGGCGTGTTCCTGTCGCGCATGAGCGTTACGCGATGCGCGACCAGCGGATGCTGCAATACAACGTTCATGAAGAAATGTCCTCCGCAAGACGAAACTCAAAGCGCACCAAGAATCGCGGCGAGGAACTCGTCATATCCCTCGAACGCCCTGATATCGGGGTTGGCCGCCTTGATCGCATCGGTTGAGCGGAAGAGGAAGCCAGCCTTTGACGCCCGTATCATCGCAAGGTCGTTGAAGCTGTCGCCTGCGGCAACGGTCTCGAATCCGCAGCCCTGAAGCGCCTTGACCGTCGTGAGCTTCGACTGGGCGCAGCGCTGACGGTAGCCGGTGATCTTACCGCCATCGCCGACCTCAAGCGTGTTGCAGAAGAGCGTAGGCCAGCCTAGCTTGCGCATGAGCGGACGCGCGAACTGCTCGAACGTGTCGGATATGATCACTACCTGCGTACGCTCGCGGAGCGCATCGAGGAACTGTCTCGCGCCGTCAAGAGGCTCGATGCCGTCGATCGCCTCTTCTATCTCGCGAAGGCCGAGGCCGTGACGATCCAGCAGGTCCAGGCGGTAGCGCATGAGCTTGTCGTAGTCGGGCTCGTCGCGCGTCGTGATGCGGAACTCGGGTATTCCCGTCTTCTCAGAAAACGCAATCCATATCTCAGGAACCAGAACTCCCTCGAGATCGAGGCAGACAATGTTCATTTTAGCTTATCTCTCTTTCTTGATTCTTTGGTACAAAACGTCACTGCGGCCGTCCGCGCCTGCCGCCGCCCCTTTTTCCGCCGCGGCCACTTCCGAAGTCCTCTTGCCTGCGGCCGAGAAACGACTTGTGCCCCTGACGCTTGCGGTTGGCGCGGTTGCGGTTCGCAGGGTGAATCCACGGGGCCTGCGGAAGCCCCTCGTTGGCGTGGCCAGACTTCCTGTCGGCTGCATCGCAATGGTAAGGCTGGTCGCGGTCAACCGGAATCGTCTTGCGTATGAAGCGCTCGACGGCCTTCAGCTGTCCGCGCTCCTCTGCGGTGACAAACGATATGGCCGCGCCGGTTTCGCCGGCGCGAGCCGTGCGTCCGATGCGGTGGACATACGACTCCGTCTCAAGCGGAAGCTCCATGTTTATCACGCAGCTGACGTCTGGAACGTCTATGCCGCGAGATGCGATGTCCGTGGCGACAAGAACGCGCACCTCGCCACGCCTGAAGCCGTCAAGGGCGCGCGTGCGCTGGTTCTGCGTCTTGTCGGAGTGTATCGCCGCGCACGTGATGCCCTCTCGCACCAGCTTCTTGTTGACGCGGTCGGCGCCATGGCGCATCTTCATGAACACGATCACCTTCGTCCACTCCGGATGCGTCTTCAGCAGGTGGATGAGCAGTGAATCCTTGCAGGCCTTCTCCACGAACATGACGCGCTGGTTTATCTTCTCGACGGCGGGAGCCTCGGGCGATATCTCGATCTTCACTGGATCTTTCACGAGTTCTGCGGCAAGCTCCGAGATTGCGGGCGACATCGTGGCGGAGAAGAAGAGCGACTGACGCGCCGCCGGAAGCTTCGATATGATCCGCTTTATGTCCGGAAGAAAGCCCATGTCGAGCATTCGGTCAGCTTCGTCAAGCACAAAGCACTCTACCTGGTCGAGGTACACTATTCCCTGCGACATGAGGTCTATGAGGCGCCCTGGGCATGCAACCAGCGTCTCCGCGCCCTTTTTGATGTCCTTGACCTGTCCATACTGGCTGACTCCTCCTATTAGGCACGCGAAAGGAAGCGCGGCGTTCTTCGAATAGCGCTTCACGTTCTCGGCTGTCTGCACCGCGAGTTCACGCGTCGGCGAGAGCACAAGCGCGCGTGGGTGGCCGATGTGGCGTGGACGGCGGTTGCGCAGCAGGTGGTCAAGGATTGGCAGCATAAAGGCGGCAGTCTTGCCGGTGCCGGTCTGCGCAATGCCAATCAGGTCCCGCCCATCGAAAAGGTAAGGCATGGCCTGCTCCTGAATAGGCGTCGGCTTTTCGTAGCCGGCGTCAGCAATCGCCTGTTGGAGCTTCTGGTCCAGGCGCCCGAAAACATTTCCTTCAAACATTCATTCTCTCCGTTCAGGTGAGTATTATACCAAACCCTGCGACTTTCCGCACCATCCGAATTCCACGCGCATGGGCTGCTGGTTTTTGGTATACTACATGGCATGAAGATAACGTTCTACGGCGCGGCACAGACGACAACCGGCTCGATGCATCTCGTCGAGGCCAACGGCAAACGCATACTGCTCGACTGCGGGCTCTACCAAGGGCATCGCAAGGAGGCGTTCGAGAAGAACCGCAACCTTCCAGTAGATCCTGCGAAGATCGACTACGTGATTCTCTCGCATGCGCACATCGACCACTCCGGCAACCTGCCGCAGCTCGTGCGTCAGGGCTTTCGCGGGCGCGTCTTCGCGCGCCAGTCCACGACCGAGCTGTGCAGCGTGATGCTGCGAGACTCGTGCTTTCTTCAGAAGCGCGACCTCGAGTACGTGAACAAGCGCCGCCGCAAGGAAGGCAAGAAGCTCTTCGAACCGCTCTACGACGAATCGGATGTAGATGCGCTCATGCAGCTTTTCGTGCCGACGCACCTGCATGCGCCCCGCGAAATAGCGCGCGGCATTACGCTCGAGTTCTTCAACGCCGGCCACATACTCGGCTCCGCGCTTGTCCAGCTTGACGTTCGCTCCGACTGCGGCAAAAGCCACCGGCTGCTCTTCTCGGGCGACCTCGGCCAGCCGAACCAGCCGATCCTGCGGCATTACGAGTATCCCGCCGGCGCCGACATCCTGCTCTGCGAATCCACGTATGCCGACAGATACCATCCATCGGCCGACGACGTGGAACTGCGCTTGGAACGCTATCTGAAGCAGATCGACCGGCACAACGCGAAGCTGCTCGTCCCGGCGTTCTCCGTCGGCCGCACACAGCAGATCATATACTACCTGAACCGCCTGCGTGAGCGCGGCAAGGTGCCGCGCGAGGTGAAAGTGTACATCGACTCGCCGCTTTCGCAGAAGGCGACGCGCATATACGCCAACCATCCCGAAGTTTACAACGATGAGGCGCGCGCAATGATCGCCGCCGGCAAGAACCCGCTCGAATACCCAGGCATGGTCTTCATCGGCACGCCGGAGGAGTCAATGGCCCTGAACGACACTCCCGGCCCGATGATAATAATCGCCGCGTCCGGGATGTGCGAGGGAGGGCGCGTTCTCCACCACTTGAAGCACTGCGTGCAGGACCCTGACAACATCATACTGATATGCGGCTTCCAGGCCGAAAACACGTTGGGCCGACGCATAGTCGAGAAGCGCGACAGGATACGCGTCCTCGGCGAAGAAGTGGACCTGAAGGCACAGGTAGAGGTCATCAACGCGCTCTCGGCACATGCAGACCGCGGAGGCCTGTCCGACTGGCTCAGCGAAGTCAAGGACAACGTGCGCCATGCGTTCGCCGTGCATGGCGAGCCGGAGAAGGTGTCGGCCATGGTCGAGCTGATGAAGGACATGGGCATGGCAAACGCCATCGCCCCGCAGCCCGGCCAGACATACAAGTTCGACTAGGAGGCAAGCGCCAGCAGCTCCTCGCGCAAGAGCTTGCAGGCGAGAGCCGTGGATCGGCCCGACGAATCAAGCGCGGGAGACAGCTCGACGTTGTCGAGCGCAACGACGTTGAAGCGCGTCAATATCTCGCAAAGGGCCGAATGAAGCTCCGCGAAGCGAAGCCCGCCAGCCTCCTGCGTCCCCGTGCCGGGAAACTCCGAAGGATCCAGCACGTCCAGATCGACCGTAAGGTACACTGGCGTACCATTCGGAAAAGACAGGGACGACAGGGTCTTTGCAGAAAACGGTTCCGAAACCACATGCCCGGCCTTCATGAAGGCGAACTCGTCGCGAGTGCCGGAGCGTATGCCGAACTGCCAGATGCGCCCGTCGCCGAGTATGTCGTGGCAGCGACGCATCACGCACGCATGAGACAGCTTCACGCCAAGATAGTCCTCGCGAAGGTCGGCGTGGGCGTCGAAATGAATGATCCTGATGTCGGGGAAGCGCTTAGCCGCCGCACGGACGGCGCCAAGCGTAACAAGGTGTTCACCGCCAAGAAGGAACGGCACCTTTCCGGCGGCGAGAATCTCGTTCGCCCGCGCCTCGATCATGTCCAGCGCACGGTCTGGAGCGCCGAACGGAAGTTCTATGTCGCCTGAGTCGTGAACGCGCGAATCCGTCTCGAGGTCTCGGTTCTGATACGGAGAATACGTCTCGATGCCAAACGACTCCGTGCGAATCGCGGAAGGCCCAAAGCGCGTTCCAGGGCGAAAGCTCGTCGTGGAATCGTACGGTGCGCCGAAGAGAACCACGTTCGCATCGGCGAATGCATGCTCGGCTCCGATGAAATTCATTGCCTGAAGTGTTTGACTTTTGGCTGCCAGCCGGCGGCCTCCTCGGCCGACATGCCCGCAAAGCACATGACGATAAGCCTGTCGCCAACCTTGCCCTTGTGCGCGGCAGCGCCGTTGAGGCAGCATACATGCGACCCACGAGCGCCCTCTATCGCATACGTCTCGAAGCGGTTGCCGTTCTCGACGTCGGCGCAGAGAATCTTTTCGTAGGGGAGAATCCCAACAGCTTCCATGTCGTCAGGGTCTAGCGTGAGCGAACCTTCGTAGTCGAGATTCGCCTCCGTCACCCTGATGCGGTGAAGCTTGGCCTTGAGAACCTGAATCGTCATCCCAAGCGTTCCTTTATCATCTTCTCCGTAACGACGACCTTCTTCATCTTCGGATTGCCCGGAGCCTCGTACATCACATCCGTCATCAGGCGCTCCATCTCGGCTCGCAGCCCTCGCGCGCCAGTCTTGCGCGCCAACGCGGTCTTGGCCAGCGCCCTCAGCGCCGCAGGCTCGAACTCGAGTTCTACGTCATCCATCGACAGAAGCTTCATGTACTGCTTCACAAGCGAGTTCTTCGGCTCCGTAAGCACGCGCACAAGGTCGTCTTCGGAAAGGTCCCTCATCGTCGTAATGACCGGGAGACGCCCCGTGAACTCCGGGATGAGACCAAACTTAACGAGGTCCTCCGGCCTGACGTCCTGAGGATTGATCTCATTCGCCTTGGCCTCGCCGGCCTTGGCTGCTGCAGCATCCTGCACTGGCGCACCGAACCCTATCACGTTCTTGCCTCGGCGCTCGGCCACGATCTTGTCCAGCCCAACGAACGCGCCGCCGCAGATGAAGAGTATGTTCGACGTGTCTACTTCTATGTACTCTTGGTCGGGGTGCTTGCGCCCGCCTTTCGGCGGAACCCGGCAAACCGTGCCCTCCACGAGCTTGAGAAGCGTCTGCTGAACGCCCTCTCCGCCGACATCGCGCGTAATCGATACGTTGTCGGTCTTGGAGGCGATCTTGTCGATCTCGTCCACGTATATGATGCCGCGCTTCGCCAGCTCAACGTTGCCGTCGGCATTCTGGAGAAGGTACCTGACCAGGTTCTCGACATCTTCGCCTACATAGCCAGCCTGTGTAAGAACCGTCGCATCGCCAATGGCGAACGGCACACCCAGCATCTTTGCAAGCGTCTTGGCGAGAAGCGTCTTTCCGCATCCAGTGGGCCCGATCAGAAGGATGTTAGACTTCTCGATCTCGACGGAGTCAAAATCGGCTCGCGAGGATTCAGTCGCCTTGCACTTCTTCTCCGAGGCCTCCAGCCTGCGGTAGTGGTTGTGCACGGCGACGGCCAGCACCTTCTTGACCTCGTCGTGACCGATCACGTACTGGTCGAGAAACTCCTTTATCTTCTTCGGCGGCGGAGTCGGGGGAAGCGGCGGCGCCTTGTTCGCGCTGCGAACATGACGTTCGACCATCTCGTTCGCATGTCTTAC
Organism: uncultured bacterium; assembly: GCA_902772905.1. Taxonomy (GTDB): domain Bacteria; phylum Verrucomicrobiota; class Kiritimatiellia; order RFP12; family UBA1067; genus UBA1067. The sequence continues at coordinate 9,223 of CACYCL010000140.1, forward strand.
GCAGTCTACGCAGATGTTGCCGTCCGCGCCGGGGATGATCGAGACTTCCCGTGAAGTGCGTCCGCAGAAGGAGCAGTGCAGTTCTGGCTCCTTCATCGAGCCAGAACCTCGTCTATTAGACCCCATTCCTTAGCCTCCTCGGCCGACATGAAGTGATCGCGGTCGGTGTCCCTGACGACATCCTCGATCTTCCGGCCGGAATGCCTGGCCAGAATCTCGTTCAGCCGCTCCTTGAGGCGCAGTATCTCGCGCGCCGTGATCTCGATGTCCGACGCCTTGCCCTCGGCGCCGCCCCACGGCTGGTGGATCATTATTCGGGCATTGGGCAGCGAGAAGCGGCGCCCCTTGGCGCCTGCCGTCAGCAGCACCGCGCCCATAGACGCCGCCTGCCCGAGGCAGTACGTCGCAATCGGGCACGTCACGAACTGCATCGTGTCATATATCGCAAGGCCCGCGGTCACGCTGCCGCCTGGCGAGTTCACATAGACTGAAATCTCCTTCTTTGCGTCCTGCGACTGCAGGAAGAGCAGCTGGGCGCAAATCGCATTGGCCATCTCGTCGTTCACCTCGCCGGAGATGAACACGATGCGGTCGAGGAGCAGGCGCGAGTAGATGTCGTACGTGCGCTCGCCCTTGCCGGTCTGCTCGACAACGTATGGTATCATGTATGACTTCAAGATTACCCCTCCCAACTAGCCACTAACAACCAGCCGCTACTTCTTCGCGTTTGCGAGGATGAACTCCACGACCTTCTTGCCCTTTTCGTCGTCCTTCGCCTCGATCTTCTCGGCGGCGGCAATGGCGTCGATGACGTACCACAGGCGCACCTGGCGCGTAGCGGTATCCTCGGCGTCCTTGACGATCTTGTCGCGATTCTTCTCGAAGTACGACGCGTCAAGCCCGGAAGCCTGCGCACGCTGGGCAAGCTCCTGCAGGTAGCCGTCCATGGCGCGGCGCACCTGGCTCTGAGGAACGTCAAAGTCAACCTTCTTCATGAGCAGCTCGACGGCCTGGTTCTCGCGGCGCACCGCCTCCTGCTCGACGGCGTTCTTTTCCATCGTCTCTCGGATCGTGTCCGCGAGCTTCTCGACGGACTCCGCCTTCGCCTTCTCGGCGAATTCGGCGTCAGACGGCAGCAGCCTGCGGCGGAACGCCTTGAGCGTAAGCGTGTAAGTGGCCTTCTTGCCGCCGAGGCCTTCCGGCGCGGCGTCCTTCGGGAACTTGGCGGTTATGCCGTCCTTCGTCTCGCCGACCTTCATGCCCTTCACGGCATCGAGGATCTCGGGTAGGAAACGCCCTTCCTCGACCTGCGTCCAGAAGCCCTTGCCCTCGCCGACGACTTTCGCCTCGGGGTTGATCTCAAGTATCTTCTGCTTGCCGACAGAGCCTTCGTAGTCGATCTGGACAAAGTCGCCGTCCGCAACCGTCTCGCCTTCTTTCGCGTCCTCGTACTTCGCATACGCCACGCGCAGCCGCTCCAGCTGCTCCGCCACTGCCGCGTCCTCGACTTTCGTGTCCTTGAACTCGACCTTGAGGCCCTTGTACGTGGGGAGCTTGAACTTCGGCTTCACGTCGATGGTCGCAGTGAACGAGCCGCCTTCGTCGCCGTACTTGATGTCCTGCACATCAACAAGCGCAACCTCTTCGATATTCTCGGCCTTCACGGCCTCGGCGTAGTTCTTCTGGAACAGCGCCCGCTCGATCTCCTGCTTGAGACCTGATGCGAACTGCTTGCGGATAAGCTCGATCGGCACTTTGCCCTTGCGGAAACCAGGCAGCTGCGCCTCGCGCAGAAATACCTTCTCGACGTCCTTCACGATTGCCCTTGTCTCGTCCGCGTCGAGCGAAACCTCAAGCTTAACCTGACACTTGTCCAGCGCCTTGCTGCTAGTCTTCATCTATTGATTGCCTCCCGTTTTGAAAAGTTCGTGTATTTTACCAAATTTTCAGAGAGCCGTCCACTGCGAGCGGGCTTTCGACGACTTCAGCGCCGCTTCCACGAATCGCATAGACCTTATTCCGGCGCGAGCGCCTGGGAAGTCGCCCGCACGGCGCGTGCGCACCGCTGCGACAAACTCATCGTAGATGTTCGCAAGCGCCTCTACAAATCCCTCGTGGTGACCGGCGGGAAAACGCGAAGCGCGCAGAGCCGCCGCCGATGCCTCGCCGATGTACGACGCCTTGCGCTTCCAGATGCGCTCCGGGGCGTCCGGATACTTCACATGCAGGTAGTTTGGATCCTCCTGATCCCAGAAAAGAGACGCCTTGCGCCCGTAGACCCTGAGCCTGACGCCGTTTTCCTCGCCAGTCGCAACCTTTGAGGTCACAAGCGCAGCCTTGGCGCCCTTGGAAAGGCGCATCAGGATCGACGCGTCGTCGTCCAACCCGTTGTCGTTGCCATACGTGGAAAGGTCGGCGAGCAGCTCACGCACCTCCAACCCCGTTACGTATTCGATCATGGCGAACGCATGAACACCAATGTCCGAAACGACGCAACTCGGACCGGCAATCTTCGGATCCATCTTCCACGGACGTCCGCCCGCGCCCTTCTTGCGGAAACTCCCCTGCTGATATTCCATGACAACCTTGTCTATCGTGCCCAGTTCGCCGTTTTTCACAAGATCGCGCGCAAGCTTCACCATTGGATAGCCGGTATAGGTGAACGGTATGCCCAGCATGCGCCGCTTTCGACGGGCAATCGCACCTAGTTCTTCGGCCTCCTTCAGCGAGAGAGAGAGGGGTTTTTCACAGAAAACGTCAATGCCCGCCTCAAGCGCGGCCTTGGCTATCGCGTAGTGCGACTCATTGGTCGTGCAGATTGTAAGGAAGTCGATTCTTCCGTGCTCCGTCGCGATCAGCTCTTTCCAGTCGCCATAGACTCGTGCGGGATCAAGGCCTAATTCGGCTCCGCTCGCGGCGTTCTTCTCCGCATCGCGCGAAAAACTTCCGGCAACAAGGTCGGCTAGCCTGTCCAGCCGGACTGCCATCCTGTGGATAGGGCCTATGAACGAGCCGACGGCGCCGCCGGCAATTGCGTATTTAAGTGGCTTCATTGTGTTTCAGGAATTTGCATCCATTGCGCGTAGTATACCAAAATGCGAATGCGCTTTGGGTGGAAATCCACGTCAATCCTACAGGTCATGCGTCCAGGAAAGACGGCCTTCGGGAGAGATCGTAAGCTTCCGGCGGAAGTCTATTATGGACGTGTTCGGGACATGCCCGTACGGATAGTCCGCGAACACAGGGCACGGTACGCTTTCTGCGAATTCTTTCATCTTCGCTTGCGTTTCATCCTTTGGTGCCTTAGAGTTGAAGTCGCAGAACACGACCGCCACGGCTTTGCCGAATACGCCCTTATCCTTCATGCCGCCAAGCATCTCGTCTGTGCGCGGGGCGTATTTGTTCGTGTTCTCTATGAACACGACGCGTCCTGTGGGATCGGGGAGCTGCCCGTTCATCGCAAGGCGGTGCAGGCGATCCAGCAGCCCGCCCATGGCAAGCCCCTCGACGGGCTTCTCGCCCGCCTTGACGACGCGGAGCCTTACGTCGCCCGGACGCCCTGCCATCATGTCGCGCATGCGCTGCACGGAGACTTCGCTCGAATATCTGAGCGTCGTCAGCACCGGTCCGGTATACGGATGTCCTGCGCCTTTTGCAAGCATGGAGTTCACGAGCACCGTAAGGTCGCTGAAGCCGATGACGCGCATGTCCCTGGCGCGAAGCTTCTCCCAATCCAGCAGCGGCACGACGTCCATCGCCCCCTGGCCGCCACACGCGAACACTATGGTGTCGATTTCGGGGTCAAGCCACGCCTGCTGCAGCAGCGCCGCACGGCGCTCTGGCGAGGCAACCTCAGGCTCCGAGACGTTTGGCATAACCTTCATGCGGTAGCCAGCCCGATCAAGGCGATTCGTCACCTTCACGAAGCTCTTCAACGGGACACGACTCGATATCGCAGCGATTCCAAGCGTCTTTGCTCCGCCGAAGACGCCCTTGAGGTCTGGTTCCTCGCCGCCGACAGCGGCGCCACACACAAGCGCCACAGCCGTAGCTGCGGCAATATTCATCAATCTGGCATTCATGTCTTCATTCTTCCGCTTCCCTAGAACCGGAAGCCAACGCCAAGGCCAAACACTGGATATGTCTTTCGCGCGGTCGGGGCGTCGGATTCCTCTATCAAGTCGCGAGCGTCGGGGTCAACAAGCACAAATTGGCGATAGCGACCCCACAGATAGAATGGATCACAGAACTTCCATTCGCTGATGAAGCCAAATGACGAGAACATGAGCGACCCACCCAGGAAATGCCCGTCGGTCTCGGCGCCGTAGTTCGCCTTGTAGCGCGCGGGATCACCCCAAGTCGCCTCAAGAAACGGAGCGAGCGACAAGTTCTTCATGAGCCAGAATACATGGTTCAAGCCCATGCGCACACGCACCCATGTGCTGTGTTCGATGAACCCAAGTCCATTCACGTATGGCGTAACGTACGGATTGGCCAACTTGAACTCGCATATCCAGCCAAATGGCGTTCCCACATCGCTTTTGTACCCGCCGAGCCAGTCCCAGATCATGCCGCCCCAAGCTGAAAGTCTGACGTCAGACGAGAAATCCACGGAGTTGCCGTATGTAACTGTCCCTTCGTAGCAGTAGAATGCCCGCCGGTGGACTCCATCCGTCTGGTCGTTAAGGGCGCTGCTGAGCCAGGCGTCTGTCAGCAGACGCCCCCACGTGCTGTGCTCGATGCTAAGAAAAGCCAGCTGCTCGGCCACGGGCCTCGTGTAGCCCAGGCGTCCAGACGACGACACGTATGCGGACTCGAAGTAAGCGCGCGCCCCGCCATGCAACTGGAGCGCCTCTGGCTCCTCAAGCAGAGGAACTGCCAACGCTAGGAGTGCGCCAATCATAGTCCGCAGGCATGGACCAGGTCGCCTATGGTCTCCATCTTTGCAAACTCATCAAGATCCATCCGCCTGCCATAGTCGTTCTCAAGCGTGACGAGTATGCCAAACGCCATCAACGACGACCAGCCTTCTACCTCGCGGAACTTTGTATCCACCGTGACCGGCTTCTCAAGCACGGCGGCCATCCTATCCAAGAATTTGCTCATATCTTCTCTCCTCTTCGTCTGCGAGAACCACAACGAAGCCAAGCCGGTCGAATAGATCCCTTACCGGCGCGTTCTTCTTCGTTTTCCGCCACATTGCCGAAACTCTGCACGGCCCAATCGCGGCTGCAATCTCCGCCCATGCGCGTTCCTCAAGCCCGCGTCCGGCGACACGACAGCTCATGGTCCAGTCCGCGATCTCAAGTCCTCCGCCAGGCAACGGCTTCATGCGCACAAACGCAACCAAGCCCTGTTCGCCGAACCTGTCGCCCGCGCGAACAACAAATGTGCGCCCCTCGCCGCCTATCCATCTGCGGACGTCATCTTCCGAATAGCGGTTCGTGCACGTGCTGAACTGGTTGGCCTTCTGGCTCAGCTGCGCGACGCGCGGCACCTCGTCACTGCGGAGCTGATGAACATCTGCCCACGCCCCGAGCTCCTTCCAGATGTCCAGCCCGTTGAGGTCGCCAATTTCCTTCGCCCACGCCCTTCGCTTTGCCTCTGCGCGATACTCCTCGGTCTTGGCGAGATCCTCCGCCGTGACAGTCCGCTCAGGGAAGTACGCGTCAAGGTTCGGCGGAAAGGAAGCGACCGCGACATCGGGCAGGCGCGCCTTCATCTCCATTCGCTCGGCAGGGTTGTCGTCCACAAACACAAACGAGTCCACGCCAAGGTTGAGTTCTTCTGCAACTTCCGCTAGGTTCCCGGCCTTGCTCCCCCAATCAATGCGCCATGCAACGAAATCGCCGAACTCCTCCACAAGGCTGCGCACGTCCTCCAAGTTGTTCTTCGACAGCGCCACCAGCAGAACGCCTCTGCGCTTCAGCTCCCTCAGCTTCGTCTGCAGCGCCACATTCGGCCGCACCGCGTCAGCGCCGTCCTCGCCGGCGACGCCATCCCACAGCGTTCCGTCAAGATCCACGGCTACAACCTTCTTGGGCGAAAGACCGTTTATGCGGCGGAAGAACTCCCATAGGCTCGTGACCTCCGTGACATCCGCAAATGGTATTTCAACGCCATAGCGCTCCTTTACGCCCATGACAAGACGCAGCTGCGCCATCGAATCCCATTCAGGCATGGAGTTGTACGACGTCTCAAGCGACAACCCGCCGCACGGCACGCCGAAAACCTCCGCAACGTACGAAAGGAACTCTTTTTCCTCAACCATCGATTAGAATCACCTTGCTAGAAGCAGAAACGTCTATAATTCCCAGCGCAACCGAAAGCCCACCGCCAAAGCCGGCGATGAGCATTCTCGAACCCTTCACACGATCTGGATGCGCAGCAATGGTCACCGGTATCGAGGCGGACGACAAGTTCCCGAACCTGTCCGCCGACACGAGCAGCCTGTCCTCGGATATGCCTACGGACTTCGCGAGCTGCCGCACCATATAGACATTCGCTTGGTGCGGAGCGAAAAGGAAGTCTCCTTCGGTGACTGCAGACGCCAGAAACGCCTTCAGCCGCGCAACAACGTCCGTAGCCACGAAGCGGAACACTCCAAAGCCGTCCATCTGAATCGAACCGCCATTCTCCAGCTTAAGTGCGCCACCTTTCTCTCCGTCGCTCGCAAAGGCAAACCTCCATGAAGCTCCGTCTGCCCTGCCGACAACCGTCGCCGTTCCGGCGTCACCAAGAAGCGGACTGGTTGCCGCATCGCCGGAGTCAAGAAACTCGCTCTGCTTGTCACCGTCCAACAGCAGCACCTTCTTGCCAGTCTGCTGCACAAGCAGTGCGGAGATATAAAGCCCGTAGCCGTAGCCCGCACATGCTTGCATTACATCGAATGCAATTACGTCCTTGGACAAGCCAAGCCTCGCCTGCGCCTGGCACGCGCCGCACGGCATGCGGTCGTGCTGGGTGAACGACACGGACACAACCGCTCCGAAATCGCCAGCCCGCGCGCCAGTCTCGGAAAACACCCGCTCTGCGGCGCGAAGCGAAAGGTCGAGCGAGGTTTCTCCGTCTGCCGCAATACGGCGTTCTGCGATGCCAGTGGCCTTGGCAACCTTTTCGTCGTTCGCGACCGCCCTCGCCGGCACATACGCCGCAAGCGCCTCGATGCATACTCCGCCAACTTCAAGAAAATCCATAGGCTCGCCCTCTCATCCAGACTCACTCCCAAAACGCAACGTCGCCCGTACGTTTGTAGAGCGTTATCGTGAACTCCCTAGCCGGCGGCCCCTTCTCCCAATTGCGCCTGTACATGAAGCGCACGGTGGACGGGCCGTCGTAGCCACGGTGGACGCGTATGCGGACCTTGGCCAACCCCGGCGCAACAGCCGCTGCGGATGGCGCACCGCCCGGCACATGGTCGATTGTCACCTCAACGTCCGGATCGCTGCAGAGATAGTCCCAGCTGTATCCGGTAGACATGTTTTCATTGAGATCGAAATATATGCGGTCGCCGCTCGTAACGCGGATTACCTCATTGCGTCCCGGCACTGACACCGTGCGGTATCCCGGACCCTCGCATCCGCAGAGAAGCCACACCGAGACCAGAACTGGCGACGCCAGAATAGCGCGCACCGCAATGTAACACCATCTCATATCGCCGTCATAAGGACTGCCGGAGCGATAATCAGCGAATCAAGCATATCGAGGATGCCGCCCAGCCCATTCGTAAACTTGAACGCCGAGGAGTCCTTGACCCCTATCCAGCGCTTGAACTTCGACTCAACCAGGTCTCCCGCAGTGCCGACGACGGCAGCCACCACTCCGAACACCAGCGCCTTGCCGACGGTAAACTGCGTGAGCGGAATGAACGCACATGACACGACGCACGAGAAGACGACCGAGCCCAAAAGGCCCTCCCAGCTCTTGCCAGGCGAGATGGCAGGGCAGAGCTTGTGGTTCCCGCCGCTCATCAGCTTCGCAGATGCCGTGCCAAACGCAAAGCCTCCGACATCGGAAAACTTCACAATGGCCACAATATAAAGCAGCATTATATTTCCATGCCGCATGGCTATCTCCGCAAGCGTCCAGAGCCCGCAGGCAATGACTGGAACTCCGATGAGCCAAGCCAGCGTAACAACCCAGCCTTCAAGACGCGGGTTCTTCTTGGTAAGGAGCGTCATGTACTCCGCAATCGCCAGCACAATCAAGCATGAAACAGCGGGCATGAAGGCGCGCGGCGGAACGAGCAGAATCGCCGCAATCACCGCCACACCGACGGCAAGCCCTGTTAGCGTACGCTTTAGTATCTGATTCACGTGTGTATTATCCTAAAAAACGCCGCCAATGTCAAATGACCCATCACCGGAAATGTCTGTCGCCACGCTTCCTATCACGTATTGCAATATGTCTCCGACTTCAGCAGTCTTTTCAAGCGATTCTGAATACCACTAAAGCGCTTCGTAATACTTGCGAATCTTCTCAGCCATCAGTTTGCGGCGAGCTGGCAGGAAAACCGTTTCATAATCGTCAATGGACATGCTGACGACATCCGCCGG
>CACYCL010000141.1 GCA_902772905.1 uncultured bacterium
CATGGGCATCTTCCGACACATCGAGTCCTCCGCCGACTGGACGATCAACTTGATGCAGTCAGAGGACAACCCGCTGACCGTCGAGAAACTTCATGCGGCGGAGCGCGACGGCACAATGGCCATTGTCATAACAGAGCCCTGTTCCGAAGAACTGATGCGAGCGCTCGTGAAAACGCCAATCCCCGTCGCCTCTGTGGGCATAAAAGACCCTCGCCTGCGGCTTCGACGCGGGCCAACCGTCTTCGTCCACAACGACAACGCCGCAATCGGCGACATGGGCGCGAGGCACTTCTTCAGCCGTGGCCGCTTCAACTCCTACGGTTTCGTGCTGTCAGCGCCGGAAGACTCATGGGCCGCAGAACGCGCCGACGCGTTCTGCGCGCGAATCGCCGCTTCCGTGCCGGACGCAGTCCTCCGCGTGTTCCCCGCCGCCATCACTCAAGGTTCGGCGGCGAACATCGGTGCGCTTGCGAACTGGATAATGGCGTTGCCAAAGCCAGCAGCGATAATGGCCGCATGCGACCAGAGGGCGACAGAAGTCATCGCCGCTTGCGAATGTGCCGGCGTCTCCGTGCCGGACTCAGTGGCCGTGCTTGGTGTGGACAACGACGAGTTCGTGTGCGCCCATGCGTCTACGCCGCTCTCAAGCGTGCTGCCGGGCCACGTCGAGATGGGCCGCGTCGCGGCGGAAACGCTTGAAAAGCTACAAAAGCGCAAGACTGCGGCATGCCGCCGCGTCATCACCGTGCCGCCTAGCAAGGTCATAGAGCGCGAGTCAACGCACGTACGCGCACCGTCGGCGATGCTCGTTGACCGCGCAAGACGCTTCATACAGGAACACGCGACGGAGGGTCTGAGTGTGCAGGACGTGGCCTCGCACCTGCGCGTTTCGCGGCGGCTGGCGGAGATGCGGTGGCGCGAGGCCACCGGCGGGACAATCCGCACCGCGATAGAAGACGTGCGCATGGCGAAGCTCAGAAAGATGCTTCGCGCGACACGGATGCCCGTTTCGGCAATAGCCGCCGAGTGCGGCTACCGCGACCCGGACGCGCTGGCGCACCTCTTCCGCAAGCGCTTCGGAATGTCGATGCGCGACTGGCGCCACTGGGGCGGGGACATTCCCTAGCAGCTCTATGCCAAATCCGGCATGTCATTGTTCAGCTGGAAACGTCGCACCAGAATGATACGACAGGTCAAGTTGGGTGATGCGTGGCGGCGTTTTGCCGGCGAGGAATGCAGTCGCCAGCTCTGCCACCTTCTCTCCGCACAGGAACGGATCATCCTCGATGCAAGCAAGCGAACCTGGGAACGGAGGCGGGCTTCCACGTCGCACAGATGCGACAATCCGAACGTCTTCGGGAATCCTCACGCCATGCCGCAGCAGCGAAACGATTGCCGCCGTCGCCGCATAGTCGTCGTCAAAGTACAGAACGTCCGGGAGCTCGGGATTCTTACGGCCTAGCCTCGCCTCAAAGAATCCCATAGTCCCGCTCTGAATGTTCTCTATGGGATCAACGCCATCAAATGGATCAATCTGCCAGCTCTCAAGTGCGATTCCCATCCGCTTCCATAACCCCAACCGTTCGTATTCTCTCGGCGGCCTGAGCCGAACATGCGCCACGCGTCGCGCCCCCGCTTTTGCGCAGTGCATGGCAAAGTCCATCATAGCGGCAGAATTGTCGAGCCGCATGTGCCCAACTACATTAGGCAATGGACGCTTTCTCTCCGAAAAAGTAATCACTGGCACGTCGGCGGAGATGATACGCTTCACCGTCGATGCGTCGTGCCCATGTCCCGTCCCCAGAACCACGGCAAGGCTCACGGGCTGGCGCAGGATGGCGTTCAAAGGCTCCATGTCGTACTCTTCCGCCGCAACGGAAACGACGGACGGCAGATAGTTCGCCCGAATGAGACGTTCGCGCAAGATGCCGCTTACGCGGGAATAGAAGAAGTTGCTGCGCGTCTCGAAGTCCACAATCACCACATGGCCGCGCCAGAGCCGCGTCACGCTGTCAAGCACAACCGTTCCGACGCCTGGACGCGGATTGATGCGCCCCGCGTCCACCAGACGGCGTATCGCGTTGCGCACGACGATCAGGCTCACCCCCGTCGCCGCCGCGAACTCGTCCAACGTCGGCAGAATGTCGCCGGGCTTCCAAAAGCCAATCTCGATGCCTCGCACCACGCCATGCTCTATCTGCGAAGTCAACGGCTCCGCGCCGTTCCGGTCTATTGCGAAAGGTAGTTTCATGTACACCGCATTATAGCAAAATTCCCATCTCAGTGAACTGCGCCGCCGCATTGAGGAAGTGCGCCGTCAGCCAGAATACCGTCCACTTCTCGGCATATCCGCCGCGCAGCTTCCGCACATCGCTCATTTCGCCATGCTGGGCAAAATTGGTCTGCTGAATCTGCTCGCCAAGTGAGCCGGAGGCGTCAGTCAGCTGAAAGCAGGTTCGATACATCACGGCGGCAAGGCGCTTCAGCCTCTCGTCGCCAAGATACTCGCCCATGCGCCATATCTCCGGCGTGGTCAGCACCCCGAACGCGTCAAGATGCTGGTTCTGCGCCGAGACTACCGTCCATCCTGTCGATTTGAACGCATGGTCGCTGAGGCGACCGGGCGGATAGGTGGCGTCCCACACCATCGTGTAGGTGAGCATCATGTTCATCGCATGGCGCGCCAGCCGCGCATAGCGACGCTCCGCCGCCGCGTCTCTGTCCGCAACCGCATTGCGAAGCAGTTCCAGATAGCCCTGGAACGCCGCGTACGCACCCTCCTTGTCCTCGCAAGAGGCGTCCAGCGTACCTCCCCAGTAGACGGCGTCGTAGCCAAAGTATTTACGCTCGAACGTCCCAGCGAGCTTCTGCGCCGCCGCAAGGCAATCCGGTCTGCCAAACATCTCCGACGCAACTACGAGCGGCGCCACAAGGAAGCCGGGGCCTGTAGAATCAGGCTCGTGCCAGTCCTTGCGCAGGATGTTCGCCGCCATTGCATCCGACACCTTCAACGCGAACCGCCGCCACTTCGACGCGTCAAGCCGCCCTTTGCCGCCCCGCTCCGCAAAGCGTATGGCCTTCAGCACGGAATACAGCCCCTGCCCGCACGAAACTGGGTCGCCGCCAACCGTTTCGCCAAGGGCGAAATCCGCGCCCGTCTTCTTGCCCGTCTTCATGTCGAACGTCACGCGG
>CACYCL010000142.1 GCA_902772905.1 uncultured bacterium
CGGTCGGACAGCTTGCGGTCCAGATGCAGCTCCATGTTGCCGGTGCCCTTGAATTCCTCGAAGATGATGTCGTCCATGCGGCTGCCGGTCTCCACCAGGGCCGTGGCGATGATCGTCAGGCTGCCGCCGTTTTCGATGTTGCGCGCCGCGCCGAAGAAGCGCTTCGGCTTGAACAGCGCCCCCGGATCGAGGCCGCCGGACAGACTGCGGCCGGTCGGCGCGATGACCAGGTTGTAGGCGCGCGCCAGGCGCGTGATGGAATCCAGCAGCACCACCACGTCCTTGCCCGTCTCCACCAGCCGCTGCGCGCGGTCGAGCACCATTTCAGAGACGCGCGTGTGGTTTTCCGGCATCTCATCGAACGTGGAATAGATGACCTCGCCGTCGATGGAGCGCTGCATGTCGGTCACTTCCTCCGGGCGCTCGTCGATCAGCAGCACGATCAGCTGGACCTCCGGATAATTTGTCGTGATGGCGTTGGCGATCTTCTTGAGCAGCACCGTCTTGCCCACGCGCGGCGGCGCAATCACAAGGCCGCGCTGGCCGAAGCCTATCGGCGTGAATATGTCCACGACGCGCGTGGAGAACTCTCGCGCCTCCGTCTCGAGGATGATGCGGCGCGTCGGGAACGTGGCCGTCAGATTCTCGAAGTGGATGACGCGCGCGGCGACGGAAGGCTCCTTGCCGTTCACCGTGACGACGTTGCCGAGGCAGAAGAAGCGATCCTTGTCGCGAGGGTCGCGAATCGGGCCCTCTACGATGTCTCCGGTGCGAAGCGCATGACGGCGAATCTGCTGCTGCGTCACAAACACGTCTTCCGGGCAGGCAAGGAAGTTGTTCTTGGCCGATCTGAGGAAGCCGTGGCCTTCGCGCACAATCTCAAGACAACCGCTCGCAAGCACCGCGCCGCCGTGTGCCAGATAACGGCGGATGGCGGCGAATATCAGCTCGTGCTTGCGGTATGTGCCCAGCTCCTGCGGATCTGCACCGGGCATCATGCGGTCAACGACGACCGGCGCAGGCCAAGTCTGTATGTCGGCCAGACGGTACTCGGGCAGTTCGGGGTTGCGGTTCGGGTTGGCCGGAGCCTCTGGCTCGGCCTCGCGCGGCTCGACGGGAAGCGGAGCGTTGAGGAGCGGGTTGACCGACTCCTCTCCATTCGCACCGCGAATCGGCGAGAGGTTCACCTTCTGCCCGCCGACGCGATTGAACTGCTTTCCGGCGCGGCCACGATGGAACTTGCGCTTCTGCGCCGCGGACGGCGCAGCCGCCGCGCCACCTTCCTGTGGCTGCGGTTTCGGCGTCTCGGCGCCGGTCGCTGCGGACGGCTGCTTCACCGATTCTGCGAACACGTCAAATTCTTCTGCCATTTTCTCTCCTTAGTGGACTACTGCTTGCACAACTCTGACTGCACTCGCCCACCAAGCCATTCGACGAACTCTGCCACGCGGCCCTTCAGCTCGGCTGCCGTACCGTCGTTGTCTATGACATAGTGGGATTTAGCGGCCTTCTCCTCAACGGGCAGCTGCGCCGCCAGCCTGGACTCGGCCTCTTCGCGCGTGTAGCCGCGCGTTTCGATCATGCGGGCGACTTGCGACTCCCGACTAGACCGAACGCAGCATATTATATCATATTCTGCGTCCCAATGCTTCTCGAAAAGCAAAGGAATTATCGCAATGCGAATTTCAGAACTGGAATTGGCTCCTCCGCATTTGCCGCCGACGAACTCGTCAATCCTCGCTTTGACAAGCGGATGCAGACGTTCCTCAAGCGCACGGAGCTTCGCACGGTCGGCGAACACCTCGGCGGCGATGCGACGCCGCTCCGCAGCATCGGGAATGAGCTCGTGAACAATGTCGTCAGCGTCAATCGTCTCGACGCCAAGCTCGTTCAGGCAACGTGCAGCAAGCGACTTGCCGCACGCTATGCCTCCGGTCAAGGCGATTTTCACTTGACGAATACGTCCCAGGTGGCGGCGGGCTTGGACAGCGTGGCCATGCCTACGCCTTCCCCTCCAACAACGAAGCCGGCGACCTTGACGGTGTACTTCTTTAGCTTTGTCTTGCTGCCCGAAGTCACGAGCGCGTATATCTTGAACGATCCCTTGAACACGCCCGTCTTCGGCGTGTAGGTGAGCTTCATCGCGGAGAGGTTCGTCTTGTTCTTCGATGTGTTGACGACGAGCGAGTATTCTTTCGTTGCCTTGTCCTTGGCCCACTTGACGGAAGCAGCCTTTGCAAACGACCACTTTCCGCGCTTTGGAATGATGGCCTCGCCGCTGTCCTCATTGGGCAGAAGTTCTTCCACCGCCCCGTCGGGCAAATCCGAATCCCCGAAGTCCACGAAGACGGACGCATCCGTCCGCGTCCAGTCGCCGCCTATGGAAGCGGCCATAACCGTCATGCCGTCGAACTCTCCGGCAAATCCATCATCGCCGACTGTGACGGACAGCGGCCTAAGGTCCTTGGACGTGAACTTTACCAGCAACTCAGCCGTAATCGGCTCGTCGTCAGGAACTGGCACCGTCGCGGACTTGATTGTGCGCTTCTTGCCGTCGGAGCCCATGATGTATCCGGAAAGCTTCGCCGTGCGCTTCCTGGCATTTGGCTTGCCGACCTTCAGCTGCACGACACCGGCAACAACGCCGGCGTCATCATAGACGGCTCCGTAGAGGACTGCCGCCTTTGTGGCAGTCCACGGCTGCACGACAGTCGGCGGCTCAGGGGGATCCGGCTCATCATCGCCGGGCCCCGGCCCCGGCTCGACCTCTGCGGCCTTGATCGTGAACTTTGCGCTCACCGAGCCGCTGTAGTTCCCCTTGCCGGTTACTGTGACAGTAGCCGTGCCAACTTCAACGTTGTTTGCCCAGCTGAGTTCATAGTCCGTTCCCTTTGCCAGCGTAGCGCCACGGTCAGAATCGGTCACGGCCGGTTCGGCCTCTATTGCCTGCCCGGTGTAGGTCTGATCCGCAATGCTGCCAAGCATGGCGGACTTAAGCGGCTTCGCCACAATCTGCCAGCTGACCGTCCGGATCTTCTCAGCCCCATCCGCCCAAGCGGTGTTAGAGCCAGTCAAGCCTAGAGTCACTTCGTACGTGCCAACGTCTACGCCGCCCACATTCTGCACGACTTCGTAGTTCTCGCCATTCGCAATGTCCGCAGTCAGTGTGGCGCCGCTGTATATCTTCGACTCGACCTTGGGCACGGCAACAAGAATAGTCACCGGTTCGACTTCAGCCGCCTTGATCGTGAACTTTGCGCTCACCGAGCCGCTGTAGTTCCCCCTGCCGGTTACTGTGACAGTAGCCGTGCCAACTTCAACGTTGTTTGTCCAGCTGAGTTCATAGTCCGTTCCCTTTGTCAGCGTAGCGCCACGGTCAGAATCGGTCACGGCCGGTTCGGCCTCTATTGCCTGCCCGGTGTAGGTCTGCTCCGCAATGCTGCCAAGCATGGCGGACTTAAGCGGCTTCGCCACAATCTGCCAGCTGACCGTGCGGACATCCTCCGCTCCGTCAGCCCAAGCGGTGTTAGAGCCGGTCAGGCCTAGAGTCACTTCGTACGTGCCAACGTCTACGCCACTCGCCGTTTTGAGGACCTTGTAGTTCTCGCCGTCCGAAACATCCGGCGTCAATGTTCCACCGCTGTACGTTTTCGACGCGATCTCCGGCACAGAAACTAGAGTCGGCACATCTGGCTCTCCCGATGATCCATCTGGCGTCCACGTCATGCGGTCGATGTAGATCGTATCGGTTTCGCTCGTGTTGCCATTGTATGGCCCGAAAAACAACGAACACGCATCGCCATAGATGGCGTCCAGCATCTGAACACGAACAGTTGCCTTAACCCACTCAGTTGATGCGACCAGCGTCACATTTGTTGTGTCGCTACCATGAACACGGCTGAACCGCAGCGCCGCATTCCCTTCTTTGGTTCGCCACCAGAATGCCAACGTACCAGAGTTCGTTACAGACGTCGTCATGCGCCAGCGTTGCACAGGTCTAGTCGTAACCAACCCGGTCTGAGCTACACAGGAGGAAGTGTCGTAACCTTCAGCCTCTATGCGCCAACCGGCTTCTGCAACCTCGTTCGACCACACAAGATTGTACACATCCATTGCCTCGGACAAGTCGCTGACCGTCGATTCCCATACCGCGACAAGCGTATTGGTCGCATTTGCCGTCGTGCAGAGATTCGACACGGCCGAAACCTCGGTGTTATAATAGACGACGTTGTCGACAATATTGCTCCAGCCGATGTGTTTCCACAGATCGCCCGCCTTGTACTCCAGCACAGGCAGCTTGAAGGCAACATCATACGTGCAGTCGACAGGCGAGAGCTTCTCGGACGAACGCGACGACGGAATGTAGAAGTCAGCAACATACGAAATTGGCTTCCAGGCGGCGACGAGCGTGTTGGTGGCTCCATGAGTCTTCTCAAGGTTCTGCACTACCTCGCAGTCAGCATGGGCAATCTTGAGAGCTGCGGCAGACGCAGCGTCAGCAGCCCATCCGGCGAAGTCATAGCCGACGCGGCCATACTCGTTCGCGATCAAGGCTTTCTCTTCGCCAAACTCAAATTCCTGCACCGCCATTGGCGTTTCATTCGTCGCTCCGTTGCCGTCGAAGGCCACGTAATAGTAGTCTTTCCAGACGGCATACAGGTTAAAGTCCCCTGAGACGCCATCGAAAGTCGCCTCCGCTCCCAACGCATACTGAGGTGACAAAAGCGTCGGAAGCATCGCCCAGCCAAGTAGCTCTGAACCAGCACGGAAGAACGAAGCGCCGTCCCAGAGAGTCAGGGCTACACCGTTCGTGAACGCAACCGAGAATGCCGTGCCGTCTCCGCCGTTGGGATCGTAGGTTATGAAATACGACGTGCTCTCAAAGCGCGCCTCGAACGTGCAGTTGGCGGCGTCGATATCCCACGTCGACTTGACGGGCTGTCCCTTTTCATCCCAATAACGCTCGCCCTGAGTCGTGTAGTAGCCGAGGAAGCGGCGCGACCCGTCATTCCACTTTGCGACGGTTACACTAGTTAGCGCCTCGCCGTACGTGAAAGTCTTGTCAGACTGTCCTGCATCGGCGTCGAAGTTGTTGAAGTGGACGCTGGTCTGGTTTGCTGTCCAATTCGCCTTGACTGTCACGGCCCCTGCCGGGGCAGGAGTCAGGTTCATGAACCATGTAGACCCGTTTGAGCCTCGGCAAAGCGTAGTTGTCGCAATCGAGGACGAAACGGAGGACTTGCTTGAGCCATACTTGGCTGTGCCTGTATTGAGACCGCTCGAGATTGTCCAGCCGCCGAACGCATAGCCGGTGCGAGTCGGATCCGAGACCTCGAACACCGTGTCGAACGTCGCCTGCGAAGGGTGGGCGGAACCATGCGTCCCTCCGTCCAGATTGTACGTCACAGCATACCCGTTTGGCGTCCACACCGCATATAGGTTGGCGACCTGAAGGTTGTTCGACACGCCAAGGTCAGAGCCGGTCACAATCTGGGAGTCGGCAAACGACTTGCCCACTTCGTTCGTCCAGTTGGAGAACGTATAGCCCGTAAGCGTGAAGCCGTTGACCGTAAGCTCGTATGAGTTCGTGAAGCACTGGCTTCCGGTGGACGCAGTAGCACCATATGCACCACTCGCATTCCCGTAGAAGCTCACTGAATTTGTGATGTAGTAGAAGCGCGCGGCGACATACAGTGTTCCGTCTGTCTCGAATGCACGGTTGAGCGTCCACGTCATCGTGTCGGAATAAGCGTCGAAGCTCTGCACGTTGCTCCTGCCGAGCTTGATGTCATCCCCGTCGCCTGCGACCAGCCAGTCCTGAACACGCAAGCCGGAATTTGCCGGCGGCGTTGCCGTGAAAGTGAACGAGGGATTTGACTGTCCTACGCTGCCGCTTTCCGAAATGTATTCCGAGTAGCTATCGACCTCGCTGGGGTCATGCCCTGGCAGAATGCCCCCAAGTTGAAACAACTGCTGCAAATTGACACCGGCGGCACTAAGTACCGCCAGTGTGCAGCACATCAATATCGATGCGCGCTTCATTGCCATTGGCCGCAGAAGCGGCCCTCTCCTTTCCTTTTACTCCTTAGGCGCGGCCTTTACCTCTGCTTCGTCGGAAGTTTCAGTGTTGATCGAGAGCTCGCGGCCTGCGGGTGTGATCAGACGGCCCGTAACGAAGATAAGCAGATTGCGCTTGATCGTCCGCTCCGCATGGCTGCGGAAGAGGCGGCCAACGTACGGCAGATCGCCCAAGAACGGAATCTTGTCGTCCATCGCCTTGCGCTGCTCGGTGATGAGACCGCCCATGACAACCGTCGCTCCAGGGGTGATCGACACCTTAGAGTCGATCGAGCGCACATGGAAGAACGGCTGGTTCATGGGCGCATCATACCACGTCATGTTGCCGCTGCCGCTCGACGACGCCATCGCCTGCATCGACGAACTCATGATCGCATCGGAATATGTCGCAATCGTTTCGTCGGAGATTGTGCCGCCAAGAGCCTGGACGGCCTGTACCGCGCGCAGCGGAATGTCTGCCAAGCCCTCGAAACTCTGCACCGAGCTGTTGCCGGAGAACGGAATCTTCATGCCGTAGTTCTGCCACGTCGGCTCGTCCACGACCTGCGGCTTGAGCTCAAGGTCGATGGTGCCGCCGTTCGCCTCGGAATACGTCGGGGTGACGTCAAGAATCACGCCGACCTCGCGCATCGTGAAGTTCTGCGGCTCTACGACGGCGAGAATCGCGGAGGAGCCGCCGCCCGACGAAGAGGACGAGGAGCTGCCGCCGGAAGACTGAAGCTGCACGTCGTAGTCCTGCGGGTAGATGTACTCGGTCACGACCTTTATGACGGCGTTCTCGCCAGACTTGGTGACGACCTTCGGAGCCGAGAGGAGATCCGTGTCGCTGCGCTGCGAGAGCATGTGCAGAATCATCGAGAGGTCAGCCTCGCCGAGGAACGCGTTCACCCTCATGAACTGGTCGTTGGTGGAGTTGGAGTCGCCAGAGATGTGGTTGCCCGTTGTCGAGAGGTAGCGGTTTCCGTTCTGCTGCGCGGCGGTTCCGCCAAAGGCGTTGATGCCGATGTTGCGCTTGGGGGCGGGATAACTGCCGTCCCACGGGTTCTGGATCCAAGTGCCGCCCTTGCTGTTCGCCGACACCGTGCGGTTGAAGCTCTCGCTCACGGACTGCGAGTTCTCCGTGCTCACCAGTGTCTGGGGCTTGGCGGTGGAATCGCCAGACCGAATAGTCGTAGTCGTCGTGGACTGCGACGAAACAACCGACGACGAACCGCCACGCGTTCCCCATGTACCGCCCTTGAGGCCGAGCGCCTTGCCGATGCCCATTGCATCGGTGAGCGAGTAGTCGCTGTTGAGAATCCACTCGAAGCCAAGGGAGTTGAGGTCTGCCTGCTCGACCTCGACAAAGCGCGCCTCGATTTCGATGAGCTTGGGCTGCGAGCCCATTTCCTGAAGGACCTTCTCGAACTCTGCGAGGTTCTCGCGCGTGTTGCGAACGTACAGCTTGCCGAGCGTCTTGATGTACATGATCGAAGAACCCTCGGGCCACTTGACGCCCATCTGCTCGAAGAACGCCTTCCAGTCTCGCTCGGTGTTCTCGTCGCCCTCGTCGTTGCCCTTCTTTGAGCTGCCGCCGAAGCCCTGCGACTTCATCTCCTTCACGTCTGACGACGCCGCCGTCATGCGCTCGAGGAACGCCTCGAGAACGTCGTACTTGCGCGAGAGGAGTTCAGCCGTGGACATGTCTTTCTGCATGACCATCACGACCGGGCCGCGGACGATGAACTTGTAGTCGACGGAATCGCAGACGAGCTTCAACGCCTCATAGAACGTGATGTCGCTTGCCGTGATCGTCGGGATCGGGTCAAGCCCGCCGGTGCCAGCAGTCGCGCCGGCATCGGATTCTGAGGAGAACCCGTCGTCTCCGCCTTCGTCGGCAGCGGCCTGCTTGATTGCGCCCTGCGGCGTCTTCAGCACGAAGTTGAAGCCGCGCTTCTCAATCGGGATGTCGGGGCGGTCGTAGTCCTTCGACGCGCCGCGGAAGAAGTCCACGGCGTCAATGATCGTTGCCGGCGGCTTGAACGAAATAGTGGGAAGGCGCATCTCCTTCATGCGGCGCTCGATGTCCTGCTCCATCGTGCGCTCGGGATCTTCGCCTGTCTGAGTCTTGACAGTCTCGGAGGCAGACTCGTTGAGCTGCGCGGCGTTGACCGCGTACACAGGGCGCCACGCCTCGTCAACATCGGCGATCATGCCTTCGCGAGCCTGGACGCGCTCCTGCTCAAGGATCGTGTGGCGCTTGCGCTGGATTGCGCGGCGGAGGCGGATTGCCTCCTGGTTGTACGGATCGGCCTTGAGGACGACCTCGCACTCCTCAAGGGCGCGCTTCATGTCGCGCACGGCGAGATACTGCCTTCCGCGGCGGAGATGGCGGCGAATCTGCTCGCGCTCGGTCTTGAAGTCGTCGTCGTTGATGCGGTGCTTGTAGTCGGCAATGGCGGAGGCCGTGTCAGCCTGGACGTCCTGCGCATTCCACTTTTCGAGTACGCGGCTGGCGCGGGGATGGCGCATGTCGCGCGCCTTCTCCATGAGAGCGACGGCTTCGGCATAGCGCCCGATGTCGTACTCCTGCATTGCGGCCTGGTAGAGGCCCTCGGCTATGCCCTGGTTGCATTCCTTCTGGAGTCGCTTCGTCGACTGGCTGCCGTTCAGCAGCTTGAGGGCGAGGCCATAGTGGCGCACCATTTCCTTGTATGCGCCCAGGCGCATGTTCTCGCGCGCCTCGGCAATCTCGCGCTTGGCCTGCATGTCGTGCGCGGCGCGGCGCAGCTTCTCCGTAGTGCGCAGGTTCGCGAGCAGCTCCGCATCGGAATCGGCCGGAGCGGCGGCGCCGTCGGCTGCTGCCGCGGGAACGGCAGTGGGCTGCGCGCCGGACTCCGCAGCAAGCTCGTTTAGCAGGCCGATTACCTCGTCGACCTTCTTCTCCGTCTCGGCGGGGGTTGGCTCCTCGGCCTGCGCGGGCGCAGCCGGAGCCGCCTCGGCAGCAGCCGGGGCTTCCGACGCAGCTGTTGCGACCGGGGCTTCCGACGGCGTCGGCGCCGCCGGCGCCTTGGCCGCAGCCTTTGCATTTTCGCCCTCGAGATCTTTCAGCAGATCGTCAAGATCGTCCTGCGCGAAAACCATACACGAGATGGCCACAACAGCCACCGAAACGCCATGCGCGGCGCACTTCCTTATAGTAGTCATTTCGTCCACCTACTCCTTACGTTGTGCGTATTATACTAAAACCCCGTTCACTGTTCAAGGGCTTCTAGTACTCGTTTTTTTCCAGACAGTGAATTTGCAACCGTTACCTTCGCGCCTTTCCCGACGCGTTCAATCGCAACGACCTTGTATTTTGTGCCGTTGAGATCAAGCTCGTCGCCGGGCACGACGTTGAACGTCTTGACCGTTCCGCGCTCGTACGAAAGCGTCGCCTGCACATCGACGGGGGCGGGCTTCGTCTTCTTGCTCTCGACGATTACAAGCTTGATCGACTTGCCGTCGCTCTTGCGCTCGACCGTGGCCTCCGAGACGTCGACCGTCACCATCATGCCCTTCATGCCCTTGCGCTGGCGCTTCGTCTCCTTGCGCTCGTAGCCCTTGAGCACGTAGCCAGACGGCTTCTTGACGCTCGCGCCTATCTCCTCGCCGATTGCGGCGGTGAGGGTGCGGCCCATGCGCCCGTAGTCGTCCTTCTGGTTCGCGTCGAAGAACTCGCAGCGCCAGCCGCTCGGAATCTGCGTCGCCCGCGTGAAGACGAACGGCATGTACGTTTCCTTGAGCGGCAGGACGATGGAGAGCGAATCGAGGTAGTCGGGGTGGTCCTTCGCATTGGTCGGATCGGTCCCCGCCGCATACTCCTCGGCATTCGTGAAGCCGTCGCCGTCGGTGTCGGCGCTCGCGTCGGAGCTGTCGTTCGGATTGAGGCCGAAGCGCCTCTCCCAGTCGTCGGGCAGTCCGTCTCCGTCAGCGTCGAGAACTACTTTCTTCTCCTCCTCCTGCTTGAGTCCGCAGAACGGGCACACGGGGCACGCCTTCACATCTCCCGGTATGGCCTTGCCGCACGGCTTCTCGGCCGTGCCCTTGCAGATGACGCGGCGCTCGCTTGCGAGGAAGCTCGCCGCGGTCTCCGACACCTCGGCAAGCACCGGCGGCTTGCGCATGAGGCTCATCGCCGACTCGAAGCTCTGCATCTCAAGCGGCTTTACGCCCGTCTCTGACGGCTTCATCCTGTCGATGCGCGCAAGCTCGTCCGCAGCGGCGGCGTCTGGGTCGCTGCCAAGCGACAGCGCCAGCACCGCGCCGCCTGCCAGCAGCACCACGATGCCGACGCCGAGCGCCAGCCACTCGTAATGGGCCACAAAGAAATTCTGGCTTCCGGACCGCGAGATCATTTCTGCTCCTCCCCCTTC
The DNA here is from genome assembly GCA_902772905.1 of uncultured bacterium. GTDB lineage: Bacteria > Verrucomicrobiota > Kiritimatiellia > RFP12 > UBA1067 > UBA1067. The sequence goes on from CACYCL010000142.1 coordinate 10,473, forward strand.
TTTTCGTCGTCTTCAAGAGACTTGAAGTCATGCACTGTCACAGTCATCGTCACGGAGAACGGCGCGTCGGCCACGGGATCGGTCACGATGCCCGACTTCGCGGCGGCGTTCTCGGTCTCGTCCATGGCGACCTTGACCGCCGCGCCACGGCGGCGGCGGCGCCCGCCGGTCGAGGCGGAATCGCCCTTCTTCTCATCGGCTCCGATCGACTCGGCTATGGCGTCCTTGTCGCGCCGGAACGAGAAATCCTCCACTGAGACGAAGCGGTCGCATGTTTCCATCGCGTTCACGACCTTAACGAGCGCGGCCGGCCGCGCAGTGAACGAGAACTCGTAAGAGAACGAGCTGACGGTCTTGGCCGCACCGTCGGCATCGGCCTTCGCGCCGCCCTTCCTGGCGGGTTTCTTCCTGGCCTGCCTGCGGTTGCCGCGCGCGTTCGACTCGTCTTCTTCGGCCTTCTTTTCGGCGGCCTTGAACTTTACGTCGACAAGTTCGCTCACGCCGCATGCCGAAAGCGTCTCCGTAACAGTGGCGACGTCGTCCCAGCGGCGCTGCAGTTCGGCGAGCTGCGCGTCTGACGGCAGGTCGCCGCCGGCGATGTAGCCCTTGAACGGGCCGAAGGCGAAGTCTGGCTGCGTGAGCATGCCCGAGACGGCGCCGGGCAGCGACGCAAGGCGCTTCGCGTCACGCACGATGAACGTCTTGAACGCGGGTGGCGTGGTCTTTTCGTAGACGCGGTCGCCGCGAGCGGCGAGGCGACGCGCACCTGCCATCCATTCCGTCATCGATTCGGCCTGGGCATTGATTGCCTTCTCGCTCTCGGCGCTCGGATACACGTTGTTCTTGACGCCGAGGCGCGAGAACTTCTCGATGTCGGCGCGAAGAGTCTCAAGGCCCTTCTCGCCCTCTTCGTCGTCGCCCTCGAGCGCGGCGATCTTCGCCGCCCAGGCGTTCCACACGAGATACGACACCGCGAGCACCGCGATGCCTATGACGCCGCCGGTGACGGCAAGTATCATTCTGTTCTTGTTCATTTGAATTTCAACTCCACCGTAAACTGGGCAACCTGCCCTTCCTTGCCAATGGCGCTCATGTCGGATATCTTGACAGACTCCGGAACCACGACCTGCTTGCCCTTGAGCTTGTCCACCACGGACTCGCCGGGAGTCTTGCCTCCGGTCGCGCCTGCGCTGTCCCTCCAGTAGCGCACGGTTATGCGCCCCGGCTCCCACTTCTCAAGCCACATCCACGGCGCGAGCGAACTGCGCACTGCCGCGAGGCGCTGGGCGGTCGACGCCCTGCCGGCGACAAGCTTGCGGAACTGATCGGCCTCGGCCTGCACGGAGGCGAAGCGCTCTTCCGCCGCCTTGACCTTCTTGTCGAAGCCAGCCAGCTGGCTCTCCCTGCCGGCCGCGGCATCGCGCTGCGCCACGAGCACGGCGGTCTGGCTGTCGATGCCGAGCTTCACGAGAAACAGCCCGACGACAAGCGCAACGCCGGCTGCGATCACAAACGGTATCTTCGCCTTCTCGGCGCGCGCCGCGAGGAGCGACGGCGGCAGGAGGTTGATCTGGAACCGCGCAAGACCGGCGAGATGCAGCGCAAGACCGGCGGTGGCGGAGATGAGCGCCCCGTCGGACTCAAGCGCTGAGGCATCCACCTTAGGACCCACGGCAATCGTCTCAAAGGGATTGAAGAACGCCACCTCGGTCTGAAGGGACTCGGCAAAGAACACGTCAAGCTGCGGAAGGAGCGCAGAGCCGCCCGTGAGGTACATGCGCGTCGGCGCCGAACCGCCCTGCTGCGAGCGGTAGAAGTTGATCGAACGCGATATCTCGGCGTGCAGGCGCGTGAGAACGGCGCGGCAGACCTTGGACACGCGGTCGGAAAGCTCGTCCTCGTCCTCGGTGACGCCGCCCATCGAGACGTAGCCGCGCTCAAGCTTGATCTTCTCGGCCTCTTCGGTCGAGCAGCCAAGGGCAGTGGCTATCTCCTTGGTTATGGCATTTCCGGCCACCGGAATCGAGCGGTTGTATATGGTGTCGCCCTCGACAATCACGAGCGATGTGGTCTTGGCGCCGATGTCGAGTATGACGGAACACGCCCCGTCGTCCCCGGTCGCATGCCGCACGGCGTTCGTGAGGGCGATCGGCGAGACGTCGACAAGCTCCGGCTTGAAGCCGAGCGACTGCACCGCGTCGGTGATGGCCTCGATCTGGTCTGTCTTCGCAGCCACTATCATCACCGACTTGTCGCCGTTCGGCGTGTCGCCGAGAACCTGCCTGTCGCAGATCATCTCGTCTATCGGGAATGGCACGTTCTGCTCGATCTCGTACTTGACGAGCTGCTCGAAGCGGTCGCCGCCGCCGGCGGACGGGATGGCCGCAAAGCGCTGGAACGCCGTCTGGCCGGAGACCGACAGCGCCACGTTGCCCGGACGAATGCCGCGCTCGCGCACGATCTCCCCCAGCGCAGGCGAAAGCACCGCAGCGGCATTCTCGGCGTCGACTGGAGACGCCAAGGAGGCCGTGCCGTAGTTTACGAGCGTCAGGGCGCCTTTCGCCCCCGCCTCGTATTCGGCGAGCTCGATGGTCGATGCGCCGATGTTGAGTGTCTGGAATTTCTTTGACATAACCGAGAATCTACATTTCTCACTGCATGGTTGTTTCGTAGTCGTTCGGATTGACCAGCGCCCAAATCGTCTTCGAGCGGTCAACGAGGCCCTGACGGCGCTCGACCATGGGCTTGCCGCCTAGCTCCGCGCTCATGATCTTCTGGTCTTCCCAGAACTGGGAGTCGTTCTTGATGCCCTTGATCTCGCTGACTGTGCCGCCGCCGAGAATGTCGCCGTTCTGGTTAGAGATCGTGAAGCCGATCGCCTTGGGCTCGCCGTAGAGCTCTAGATACGAAGGCGGCAGGCACACGCACGCGGCGTGGGAGCCCTGCGGGATGTTGTAGTAGCTGACGGTCGTGTTGAAGTAGCTGTACGGCGCAAGCCCCATCTTGTTGCCCTTGTTCTCCTTGGCGCTCTTCGTTTCGAGGAGCACGTGCCAGTTGAACGTGAGCTGGTCTAGGAACTTCGCGTAGGTCGTGTACTTCGTCTCGATGACGATCCAGCGGCGGGGCTTCGTGTAGCACACGCCGATCATTGACGCACCGTTGATGCCGGGCGCGCCGAGACAGCACGACTGGCCCGTCTTGGGCATCTGGTCGATCGTTATCTTCGCCTCCCTGCCGCTCGTGGAAGGCCCATCGTCGTTGCCGGCCATGGCCTGCACGCCCTTTTTGCGCGCACCTGCGCAGAACGCCGTCGTCACGGCCAGAGCGGCCACGGCCGCAATCATCATCTTCTTCATTGTTTTCTTTCCTTTCTTTCCAAGTGCTTTACTGGTTTGTTACACTGCATTTCAAATCTCATATTACCTTCACCCTCGGAAGGTCCTGGATGTCCACAAGGCCAACCACGCGTCCATTGCGGTCGCACACCGGCAGGTCGTCGATCCTGCGCCTCTCGAAGACCTTCAGCAGGTCGGCGGCGTAGACATCGTCGTACACGAACATCGGCGAAGCCGTCATGTGGCTGGAGATCGGCTGGACAAGCAGCGCCTGGCCATCGGCGCCTGCGCTCACCTTCCGGCGGAAGTCTCCGTCCGTGAAGATGCCGAGCAGCCTGTTCGATTCGTCAACCACAATCGCCGATCCGCTCTGCGCCTTCGTCATCGCAAGGAGCGTCGCCATGACCGTGGCCGCAGGGGCTACAAGTGGAAGGCGTTCGCCGGTGCGCATCACGTCCGCCGCCTTCATGACGAGCGCCCTGCCGATGGCGCCCGCCGGATGGTTCAGCGCATAGTCGGATATCTCGAACTTCTGCGCGTCAAGGAGCGCCATGGCAAGCGCGTCTCCCATCGCCATCGTGGCCGTAGCGGAAGTCGTCGGCGCCATGCCGAACGGACACGCCTCGCGTCCGCATGGAATGGCCACGTGAACGTCGCTCAGCTTTGCCAGGGTCGAGTCGGCGTTGCCCGTCATCGATATGACCTTGAGGCCGTGCCGGCGTATCGCCGGTATGAGCCTCAGCACCTCGTCGGACTCGCCGCTGAACGAAAGCGCCAGAAGAACGTCCTTGGCAGACGTGCTGCCGAGGTCGCCATGCATGGCCTGCACCGGGTTCAGCACGAACGAACGTGCGCCCGTCGATGAAAGTATGCCGGATATCTTCTCGGCCACGTGCAGGCTCTTGCCCACGCCGGTAACGACGACATGCCCGTCGTCGCCAAGAGCCGAGAGAATCAGACTGACCGCCGCGGCGAACGAATCGCCCAGCGAGTCGCGTGTGCGGCGAAGGCCTTCGATCTCTATGTCGAAGACCTCGCGTGCACGAGCTATGGCGTCTACTTTCACTTAGTCTGGCTCTGCAGGAGAGTTACGCAGATCGTACCCACTATGTCCTCGGCGGAACAGCCGCGCGAGAGGTCGTTCATGGCCTTCGCAAGGCCCTGGAGATTCGGGCCGATGGCATCGGCCTCGCCAAGGCGCTGCGCCACCTTGTAGGCGATGTTCCCGGCCTGCAGGTCGGGGAAGATGAACACGTTCGCGTCGCCCTGTATCGCGCCGCCCGGGTTCTTCTGCTTTCCGACAGACGGCACTATGGCGGCGTCGAACTGCATCTCGCCGTCCATCGCAATGCCGGCCTCGGCAAACTTCGGGCGCGCCAGCTCGACCGCCCTCTGCACCTTCTCCACGAGGTCGCCGGCGGCCGATCCCTTCGTGGAGAAGCTGAGATACGCCACTTTCGGAACTCCTCCGGTGAGGTCGCGGTACGACTGCGCCGTCGCAAGGCCGATGTCTACGAGCTGCTCGGCTGTCGGGTTGGGTATCACGCCGCAGTCGCCGAAAGCGAGAACGGTGTCGCCGGACGGCGTCGGGCGCTTCAAGTCGAGAATGAAGCAGGAACTCGCCGTCTTCACGCCGGGCTGGGTGCCAAGCGTGTGGAACGCGGCGCGCAGCATGTCGCCTGTGGAGGCTATGGACCCGGCTACAAGGCCGTTCACACGACCGAGCTTCACCATCATGCCGCCGAAGTAGATGCGCTTCGCGCGGAGCGTCTTTTCAGCCGCCGCAAGGTCTATGATCTTCTGCTTCTCGGCGGGCTTCTTCGACTCCTTGGCGTTCCATGCCTCAAGATACGCCTTCTCGAGCTCGGCGTCGCCAGCCGTGTAGTCGATGGTCTTGATGCCCCGCTCGGCCAGGCTCAGCCTGGCCTTCTCCTCTGCGGCGGCTATCTCGGCGGCGGTGCCGAGAACAACCGGCGTGCATATCCTGCGGTCGACGCATGCGCACGCTGCCGTTATGACACGCGGATCCTGGCCCTCGGGCAGAACAACCGTTCCGTTCAGCTTGGAGGCCCGTTCAATTATGTTCTTTATGGCGTTCATGGCTTTCTGAATTGAGAATCCCTCATTCTCCATTTTACACTTTGCGGTTCCCCAGAACCCTGACCGTGTCGCGGGCGATCATGAGTTCCTCGTTCGTGGGGATTACGACAACCGGAATCTTCGACCCCTTGGCCGATATGACCTTGACTTCGCCGCGCACCTTGTTCGCCTTCTTGTCGAGCTTTATGCCGAGCGCGGCGAGGCGCTTTACTATGCGCTCCCTGACCTCGCCGGAGTTCTCGCCGATGCCGCCGGTCATTATGATCGCGTCCGCTCCGCCTACGACGGTGTTGTACGCGCCGATGTAGAGCGCCGTGCGGTACGCAAGCATCTCAAGCGCAAGCTCGGCCTTCTTCTCCCCCCTGGCCGCCATGGCGCAGATGTCGCGGCAGTCGCTGGAGCCCGTAAGCGCCAGAAGGCCCGACTTCTTGTTGAGTAGCGTATCCATCTCGGCGGGAGACTTCTTTTCCGTCTCCATGATCGAGAGAACCGCCGCCGCGTCGATGTCGCCGCAGCGCGTGCCCATCACAAGGCCGGCGAGCGGAGTGAGGCCCATCGTGGTGTCGACGACCCCGCCGTTCCTGATCGCGGCGAGCGACGAGCCGTTGCCGAGATGGCAGGTCACGAGATTCACCTTGGCGACAGGCTTCTTGAGGAACTTCGCTGCGGCCTGCGTTATGAACTTGTGAGACGTCCCGTGGAAACCGTACTTGCGAATGCCGTACTTCTTGTAGTACTTCGGGTCTATCGCGTACATGCCGGCGCAGTCTGGCATTGTGGCGATGTGGAACGCGGTGTCGAACACGCCGACGTTCGGAACGCCCTTGAAGATGCGCTCGCACGCCTCGACGCCGCCGAGGTTCGCCGGCATATGCAGCGGACCGAACTTGACGAGCTTCTTCGCCTTGGCCATGTTGGCCTTCGTCATGAGCGCGGAGTCGGTGAAGACCTCGCCGCCGTGCAGAATGCGGTGGCCGATCGCGTCGATGTCCTTGGCGGCGTCGCCGAGGTCGGCGACCACCTGCGCAAGGGCGGCGGCGTGGTCCTTGGGACCGCCGCAGCCGATGCGCTCCACGAGGCCCTTCGCGAGACGCGTCTCGGTCTTCATGTCGAAGAGCTGGTACTTCAGCGAACTCGAACCAGAGTTTACTACTAGGATCTTCATCTTCCTTGCTTCTCCATCTTCTTGTTTCTTCCTTGATTACTCGATCTCGACCCTGAAGAACCCGCTCTTCGCATCGACGTTCTCCGGGAGCGGAGCGCGTATCTCCGTGCCGTCGGACGTGATCGTGACCGGCTCTTCGGCGACGAGCTTCCAGTCGGCGGCCAGCGTCTCTGTGCGGTATACCTTCACCGTCACCTTGGCGCCGCTTGCAACCGAGTACAGCGCGGCGACAGCGGGATCGACCGAGCCGGCCTCCGTCTCGGCGCCGATGCCGAGCACCACTTCGCCGCTGGCGCGGTCTATCGCGAGCGACGTGATGGCCACGGAGTCGTCGACGACCTTGTCCTCGATGAACAGCGAGCCGGACGCGGTGGTCACCTGCGAAAGCGGAATGCCTGTCATCAGCGACACGGCGTACTTGCCGCCTATCGGGAGCTGCAGCGGGCTCTCGAAGCCCTGCGCCAGCTGCGTAAGCGTCGCCGTCAGGTTCGTGTTGACGGCTATCAGCTCCGCGTCGCCGACGACGGGTGTGATCGCCTCTGCGTCGAAGACATTGCCGTTCTGCTCCGCTTCCCAGACATCCGGGAATCCGTCGCCGTCGGTGTCGCGGTCTTCGATGTAGATGCTGCGCATGGCCTCTGCCGCAATCTCCGGCCCGACCGTGACCGCGACAGGATTGAATATCGTCTTCGATCCGCTCACCGCCGCCTGGTCGCGCATGTTCAGGTAGCCCCAAGACTCCCAGTCGTCAAGCTGCCAGTCGTAGTCGGTGTCGATATAGGCCCTCAGGTAGTACGTTCCCGCCTTGAGGCCGGCTATGCGAACCACCGAACCGGCGTCGGCGGCGAGCGCCTCAGCCGTCACGTTCGTGGCAACGGCCTCGGCGACGGGCATGCCCGTGAAGTCGGGCGACTCGAACGCCTGCACGCGGATGCGGTTGGCGAGGTTCGCGGCGGGGCCGACATAGCAGACCCTGGCGTCCACCGCGAAGGAGCTCTCGTCTAGCGTGGTCACGTTCAGGCGGAACGTGTTCCAGCCGGAACCGACGTTGTCCGTCTTGAACTTGGCGTTGTGGGTGTAGACCTGCCACGTGTAGTTCTCAAGGTTCTTGAACACGAGGTGGTCGCCGCTCGGCGACGGCGCATCGGCGAAGAGCGGAGCCGTCCAGCTGTAGACGCCAGACGAATCGGCCGCCGGCATGCGCTGGTAGCCGGAGTTGTAGACTTCGTTGTTGCTCGAATCCCTCACGACCACGCGGAAGGCCGTGTACGTCGTGCCATAGGCAGAGGCCCACGCATCCTCGTTGTCGATGCGCCAGCGGAACGTCGGCTGCGCCACGCGGCAGACGCCGTCGCCGTTGAGCGTCACCGCCGTAGGCGCGGTGTGCCTGATCTCGAAGCGGCGCGTGACGGCAAACGGATGCGCGTAGACCCTGTGCACGTTGTCCTTGTCGCTGTAGTACTCGATGTCGCCATCGCCAAGGACGACGGCGTACGTCATGTTTGTCACGTCGTCGCCGGCGCTTGCCACGTCAATGTTGTTGTACACCCCTCTCTCAAGGTTGTCCCAGTCGATGTCGAGCGCTCCGTCGGCGAGGAAGTCGCCCTCGTGGATGAAGCCACGGACATCGCGGCTGAACGTCTTGTCGAAGATGACCTCGGGGTCGGTGTTGACCTTCCAGACGGGATCGCCGTCAACCGCGAAGCGGACGACCCTGACGCGGGTGCTTGCGGGAAGCGACGAAACATCCGCCGTGATGAGCTTGTTCGATGGCGACGTCTCGCCGAAGCGAGCGATGCGGTCGCAGGAGTCGACCGTCCAGAGATCCAGACGCGGAGCGATCGCGGAAGTATCCGAGAGCTCCATCTCGGCTTTCGTGGAGTTCCAGCCAACGTCAACGTTGTGGAGAACGCCAAACGGAGTGCCGGGCATGTAATCAATAGAGGACGACTGCGTTTCATCGCCACCCTCCCTCGACACAACTGCATACGCCATGAAGTGATTCGCCCCCTCCTTGAGCATACCAGCTGTCGGCACATGGAGCGTCAGATTGCTGACACCACGCTTGACGGCATTGCTCAGAACAAAGACTGCATCCGGCACAAGCATTGCTGGATCATTATAGGCATTGACTACGAGTGTCGCCGTCTCGCCTGCCGAAAGCTGGCTGCCATTGTAGTAGACCGTCAAATCAACCTTCGGCATAGGATGCCCACCGTATGCTACGATAGGTTTATACGCGACAAGAGTATAGCGAATCTTGGTGTCATACGAGCTTCTATATCCTCCACCAGGATTATCTATATCCAAATGCCAGCCGCTATAATTGTTTAGACTCTCAACACTTGCGATAACAGCCTGATTGGTTGCCATAAAGATGCTACGCTCCGTGCTGTCCATGTCAAACGTAACGGTATACAGATTCGTCTCGGTACCAACCTGCACCCATGTAGACTCGTCGTCTTTCGAACGCAACTCCGCGAAGTTCGACCACCCATTCTCGTCGCCGTCGCGCTGGGCGTCCCAGACGTTCGCGTCGATGGCATCGGAGTTCTGCGCGCGCTCCCAGTGGTCTTCCATCTGGTCGTGGTCGGTGAACATCTCGCCGACGTACAGCTTGCCGACCCTGCGGAAGTAGTCGAGCGTCCGCGTGTCGCTCATGGGGCTCTTCGGGTTCAGCAGCATTCCGAACGGGAAGCACTCGCTGATGATGTACTCGACGTAGTTGCTGAGTCCGTCGTTGTCCGTGTCCGTCGTGCCGCCCTCGCCGTAGACGCCGTACATGTCGTCCCACCAGTCGGGAGTGCCGCTCTTGTCCTCGTCGGCGGTCTGCGCGAGGTCGTCGCGATCGAGAACGTCGAGGTCGCCGTCATCGTTCGCAGCCACCACGCGGCCATGCGCCAGGTCGCGGCGGTATGCCTCGCCGGCCGTCATCTTGATGCCGGGAACGGACGACGCCACGTCGCGCTTCCAGTACACGATCGTGTCCCACGTGAGCGGCTCGGACTCCGGCGAATAGTTCGCGACGGCGAACTCCTCCCAGATGTCGGGCAGATCGTTGAAGTTCGCGTCGTCCGACGTGATCTCCCAGGATGTCGAGGCTCCCTCTCCGTCCCACATAGTGGAGCAGCTCTTCGCGTATGCGCCGCCAAGAGGCAGGAGGTCGAAGCCGTCCGTCAGGGCGTTGCGCCCGGTGAAGCGGAACATGTCGAAGCGCGCCGTGCCGGTCTCGTTCGTCGTGCTGCCGTTTTCGAACTTCGCGACAAGACTGTCAAGCTCGGCCATGAGGTGGTGGCGCATTCCGGGCGCACAATACTCGGTTTTGCGCGTCGCGTCATTGTAGGAAAGCTGCGTCCAGCGGCTCGCCGGCTCTGCAGTCCGCGCGAAATTGTACGTTCCGTTCGTGCCGCCGCAGGTGTTGTCGCTCCAGAAGAACGAGTCGAGGGTGGTGCCGTCGAAGCGCGGCAGGTGCGCGATCGTGTTGGGCACCCACTGCACCCACTGGTCGCTGGAGTACACGGAGCCGAAGCCGTCGAGAATCTTCTTCCACCACGATACGTTCCAGTCCGTCGGGCGGGACAGGACGGCCGCGCCGCGCTCTGGGTTGCCCAGCGCCGCCACCTGGTAGTAGTCGAAGCCGGCAGGCACCTTGGCCACGACTCCCTCGTCGGCGCCGCCTGGCACCGAGTCGAACGAGAAGTGGTAGCGCAGCTCCGGAACGAGCGAGACTTCGTCGCCGTCCGCGTCCTTCACGTAGCGGTTGCCGTACTTGCGCCAGTCGGAGTAGAACGAGTTGCGGTTCTCGAGCGCCGCATCGCGCGTGTAGCGCTTGCGGGCCGTGACGTCGGAGCGTATGTCGGCCGGCGCGCGCGCGCCGTCCCAGATGCGGACTTCGTCGATGTAGCCCTTGAAGAAGTTGTTGTAGTAGTTCCAGCCAACGGCATTGTTGACGTTGAACGCATCCGCCGCGCCGCCCTCGGCGAGGGTCTTGAGGCTCGCGCCCACGACGATCGTCCTGAGGGCATATTCCCTGTCGTACCAGTAGTCGCCGGTGGAATGGGCGTATATGAAGTCCGCAGGAGTGGTCGTCCGCCTCAGGACGAGCGCGCTCGTTCCGTATTCTGGCTGACGCGCCGACTCGACGGGCGCAGCCGCCTCGTATCCGTCAACGAACAGGATGAAGCGGGAGCCGTCAAAGGTCGCGGCGACATGATGCCACGCGCCGGTGTCCACGTCGGCCGCGCTGAAGACTTCCACGTACGACCTCGGAAGCGTTCCGTTCGCGTCGTACTTCGCGTACCACTTTCCGTTCTTTATGCCGATCTGGAAGTTCTTCCTCACGAACTCCTCGTCGCCGGCCTTCGACTCGTCGCACCAGATGGCGCGCTCGACGAACGTCGCGTCGTCGGTGGACTCCGCCTTGACCCAGGCCTCGACGGTGAACTTCATGAACGTCATCTCGTCAGGCCAGACCTCGGTCGCCACTGGATAGCGCTCGGCGACCTCCGGCGGCGTCTGCAGGGCGGACGGATTGCCGGCGCCCTGGAAGTACATCGCCTGGCGACGGTTCGGGGAGTTCGCGTCCTGCGGATCGGAAGAAGCGCGCAGCTTGCCCTCGGCCTCAACTGCATCGGACATCGCGTCATGGTCGCTGTCGTAGCCTTCGTTCTCCTCGAACGAGAACATCCAGTTCATCTCGCCCTTGCCATAGAGGAACCAGCCCCTGTCCTGGCTGCACTCCACATAGCGCGGCGGCAGCGGCGGGAGCAGCGACGCGGGCGCCCAGCAGCCGTAGTCGGTGAACGAATAGGTCTGTCCGCCGTATGTGAACTCGTCGCCTGCGGTCTGCACGAAGATGTCGCGGCCTGGCATGCGGAAGTACATGCGCGTCAGCGAGGCGTCGTAGCTCCTATCGGTCATCCAGAGCGGCGTCGGGTCGGTGTGAAGCCACGTCTTGGTGCCCATCTTCGACATGATCGCCTCCGTCTGGTTGCGCAAGTCGTCGCCGTCGGGGTCGGCGGTGGCAAGGCCGTTCAGCCACGGGTAGTACTCGAAGTCGTAGCCGGTGCCGCGAGGCGCCTCGCCGGTCTTGTAGTACGTTCCGTTCTTGGCGCGGAACGTCCAGGCGTTGGCCTTCGGGTCGTCCGCATTCCAGGCCTCGAAGATCGTGTCGGAGCCGTCGCTGTGCCAGGCGTCGAACACGATGTCGCACGGGCCCTCGTTCTTGAGCGGCACTCCGCTGGCGCCGAGAAGCGGGTTCATGCCGTGGAAGAGCTCGTAGTAGTCGTCCATGCCGTCGTGGTCGGAGTCGGCCTCGATAGGCGAGCAGCTGATGTACTTGTTCGGCCTCGTGACGAACGTTCCGGACTTCTCGGCTTCCTCGGCGAACGGCATCGCCCAGAGGTCGCGCAGGCTCTCGTCGCCTACGCGGTCCTTGAAGTAGTACCACGCGCCGCCGGCGGAGTGATCGACGTACGCGGGATCCCAGACGTTGTCGATGCGCGAGAAGTACTGGGCGCCGGTCGTCTGGCCGCTGATGAGGCGCGGGTTGTAGATCGGGCTCGTCTTGTCCACGAGCGTCTTGTACCAGAACTCGCCGTCGCCGCCGTCCTCGGCGTCCGTCGTGATCGTCTCATCTCCGAAGAGCTCGTTGATGAGCTCGTAGTCGGGCGAGAAGTTGCCGTCGTCGTCCCAGTACGCCTCGTCCGGTATCGAGACCCACGGCGTCAGGATGTCGTCGTAGCGCCAGCAGCGCATCGTCCCTGCCATGTACTCCTGCCAGTTCTCAAGGCCGTCGCGGTCGTAGTCGCGGTTGACCTTGCCGAACATCTTGGCGCCGTCGACGCGGTCGAGAATCGCCGTTCCGATGCGCCCGTCGGCATCGACGCTGCCTGTCACAATCGTCAGAGCGTCCATCACGGTGCCGTCCATGCCGTCGACAAGGCCCTCAAGCGGGTTGCCGACGGCGCTTCCGTCCACCGTCGCGTATGTGGCATCCTCGCCGGAGTAGACGGAGGAGCCGTTGTACTGCATTTCCCAGCCGTCTGGGATTCCGTCAAGGTCGGTATCTACCGAGAGCGGGTTGAGGCCGCCGCCGGGAATCGAGCAGAGCTTGCCGTCGTCAGCCGGGTTGCCGTAGATGAAGCCCTTGTTCGTACCACGCTCGCCGTTCGCCCTGGCCTCGTCGCCGTCGCGCACGCCGTCGCCGTCCGTGTCGGCGTTCCACGGGTCGGTCGGGAAGAACTTGTTGAGCCACTTTGCATGCTCCTCGGGACGCGTGATCGTCGTCGAGTAGTCGGCGTAGTAGAGCACAGTGTCGGTGCCGGCGAACTCCTGCCACTCGGTCAGGTTGTCGTTGTCGCCAGCCGACGTGTCGTAGCCGGATGTCGACATGTTGTCGGTGTAGCTCGCGTTCTTGGCATACGGCATGAACGGGCCGAACGCGCTGAAGTTGCCGTCGGAGAGCGGCCCAGGGAAGCGGAAGTAGTACTTCTCCTCCGCGGCCTTGTACTCCTTCGGGCCGCTCATAACGTAGAGCTCCCAGCCGTCCGGCACGCCGTCGCCGTCGGTGTCGGCGCCGTTCTCGATGGTCGAGCCGGCCACCACCGTGCGGCCAACGTAGTTGTCGGTGGTCGTAAGATCCGGCTCGTTGGGGCCGCGCCCGTTGGTCGTGTACTCAGACCACACCTTGGCCCACGTGCGGGTAGGAGACGTGTGAACCTCCATCGACGCGCCGTTGTTCAGGAAGAACGACATGACGAGGAACTCGTCGTACAGCGTGTACTCGCGTGTGCGGGCGGCAACGCCGGCGTATCCGAACGTCGCACTGAAGTTGTTCGCCTTTGCCTCTGTAGACTCTCCGTCGTCGGACGACGCGGTCGTGCCCCAGCGGGCGCCAAGCGGGGTGTTGGCATTCCACGCAGTGCGCGGATCGAAGCCGAACTCCTGGTAGACGAGGTAGTGCAGGTAGGCGATCGTGTCGTCTTCCTCGGGCAGGTACGCGAGAGCCACGCCCGCCGGCGCGTTCTGGTAGCGCCCGATCGCCAGGAAGCCGAATCCGCCGACGTTGGCTCTCGCGTTGCCGGTCGTCAGGCCGTCGACGTCGCGTCCATACAGCCAGCCGGCCATGGATTCCTCGACCTCTTCGGCGAACGAGACATAGCCGAAGTCGACGGTCGCCGCAGTGTCGGGGGCCTCGTCGAGCACAGTGCCCGCGACGAGACGGGTTGGCATCAGGCGCACCAGGTGGTCGCCGTCGGCGTCGGTGAAGCTGCCGGCCGTCCAGGTGTTCTCCGGCGACAGGTCGCCTGCAAGATACACCTTGCCGTTGCGCTCCGTGTACGCAGGCACGGCGGTCGTCAAGTTGGTCACGCCGCCGACCATGACCACATAGCCCGCGGAGTCGGCTGCGAAGACCATGTTCGTGGGCAGGTCGCCAGTCGGCATCACATACCACTGGATGCCGTCCGTGTCGCCGTTCGCGTCCACAAGCGCGAACTTGCTGAGCGCCTTGACGTGCTTTGGCGAGGGAACCATGTAGTTCTTCTCGTACATGGGCGAGGTGTAGGCCATCGCGTCGCCGTCGTAGTTGCGCATCGCGTCGCATACGCCCGTAGTCGTGTACCTGAGCAGCGGGTCTGTTCCGGCGATCATGATTTCAAAGCCGTCGGGGAGCCCGTCGCCGTCGGTGTCGAAGTCGAACGGGTTGGTTCCGATCATGAACTCGATGAGATCGGGCAGGCCGTCGTTGTCGGTATCCTGCGAAACGGAGAACGCGGCGTTGGCGACAACAGGATCGTATGTGGCCGCAATCTCGGCGGCAGGTATGAAGCGGCCCTCGCCGGGGTTGCGCGGATCGTATGCGCGGCCTGTCAGGTACTTGTGCACGCCGCCGTCGTTGTAGCCGACGTGCGCGCGGTACCAGATGTAGTACTCGTAGCCGTCGGGCAGGCCGTCTTCGTCGGTGTCGGCGAGCGTCGGATCGGTCGGGCGCTCGGGCGACCACTTGGTCCAGTTGCCCTTGTCCTCGGGGTCGAGTCCGTTCGCGGCGGCGTAGTCGAGCCATGCGAGATACTCGACGGGCATGGAGCCGTCGTAGCCGTCAAGCGTGGACTTCGAATCAGCGCGCGGGTCGGTGTAGACGCGGTCCGGCAGCACGTTCGCGACGCGGGTGAGGGCGTTGTTGTCGGTCGCGTCGTTGAGAGCATCGCCGTTGCCGCGGATCTCGAGCTTGGCGTTGAACGGCTTGCCCGTAGTCACCCACGTTCCGGAGAGGCCTGGTATGAGCGTGCCGTATACGGACGTTTCGCCGGACGGCAGATAGTCCTCGTCGTCGTTGAAGCCGGAGACCTTCGTGAGGTCGCTGCCGGACACCGAGCCGGACTCCGTGTCGACAATGCCGAAGCCATACTTGTTCACGTAGACGTCCGGCACGCCGTCAAGGTTGATGTCGCCCATGTTGTCGGAGGCGAGGTATTCGATCGAGAAGATCGCCTCGAGCGTAGTGGTCGCGTAGTTGCCCTTGTCGTCCTGCTCGGTGGGCAGCGTGGCCGTCTTGCCGGAGTCGGACGCAAGCAGGTACTCAGGCGCGGTCGTCTCGTTGAGGTACGTGAAGCTCGTGGAGCCGCTGTCGGCGTCCGCCGACTTGATCATCCACGCATAGAGGAAGGAGTCGACGGGATTGCCGTTCCTGTCGCCCGACGCAGAGTAGGCGTACGCCGAATCGGATGCGCCGAGGTTCGCGCCGCGGCCGTTGAGCGGCGTGTCGCGGTCGAGGTAGTAGCCGACCGTGTAGCCGCCGAAGCCGTCGGGCATGTGCAGCTGCGCGCCGTCGTCCACGTCGCCGACCTTGTAGCCGTAGCCGTGCACCGTCCACTCGGTCGCAAGCCCGCAGTTGATTATCGACTTGAACCACGACGCCGATATCGCGGAGCGCGACTCCGCCCAGACGCGTCCGCGCCCGAGGCCCGCCGCGCTGTCGTACTTGGACACGTCGCCGCCGGCCGGGCCGTGCGCGACGATCGTCATCGTCTTGGACGCCTCCACGAGGTACTCCCACACAACCGTGGCGGAGCCGCCGTCCGGGTCCTTGATGGTGAGCTTGACGCTCTGCGGGCCGGAATCCTTGAACGTCGGGATGAAGCCCGCCGCGCCGTCGGCAAGCGCGGCATCGCGGCTCGTGTAGGTCTTCGGGCCCCATCCGCCGCCGCCCTTGAACTCGACGGTTATTCCGCGCGAGAAGTCGAGGTCCACGTCGTCAAACGCCCAGGTGATGGCCTCGTCGGCAGCGCCGATGGAGGCCGGTATGGCGTTCGTGCTCGGAATCGGGTACACGTCGAACTGCTCGTCGAGAAGCGGAGCGTCGTTGTAGACGAGCACGCGTGGCTGCACCACGCCGAGGTAGTACTCGCCGGGATGCTTGCCGCCGGAGTTCGGAACCACGTGCGTCGTGTCCTCGACCATCGTGGGCGAGATGCTGAAGCCGGAGTTGCGCGTGTCGGCCGTGCCGTCCATCGTCTTCACGTAGATGGTCTTCGTAGTCGTGCGCGCCGGGAACCTTACGTTGTAGCTGCCGTCGGACTGCAGCACGACGTCTGCCTCCTCCTGAAGCTGGAACGTGCCCGTGCCGCCCGTCGCGTTCGGAGCGACGACGAGGTTCACCCACATGTCGAACGCGCAGTCGTTGATGTCCAGATCGACCGTTATCGCAGCCTCGCCGCCGAAGTCAAGGCTGCTCTGCTCGTTGTACGGCGATGTCGTCGTGACCGTGATCGCCGGCTGGTCGATGACGTTCACGTAGAACACGAACTTCGAGCTCCACTTGTTGCCCATGTCCTTGTCGCGCAGGTCGACAGTGACCGTCCACCTGCCCGCCGTCGGGAAGTCGAACTTGCAGGTGGTCTCGTCGGGGTCGCCCTCGACGATGCCGGTGGTCGAGGCGGTCGAGGGGTCCGTCGGGCCGTACGTCGCGCCGGTCTCGTCGGTGAACACCCAGCGCATCTGGAACTTGCGGTCGTCGACGGAAACTGGGTTCTTGTCGAGGTCGCCCGGCTCCTCCACGACCAGCGAGAACTCCTGCTCGATGCCAAGCGGGAACTTCGCGGGCCTCTCGGCCCCGCCGACAGTCGCGCCGCTCTCGCTGACCTCGTAGAGGCCGAGCGTCACGGAGTCCACGGACGGCACTACGTTGTGCGTGGTGATGACGAGCGTGTTCTTTGCGCGGTATGCGCCAACGCGCTTGTCGACGTCGTCGGTCCACGTGTCGGTCGTGAGGAACACAATCGAATAGGAGTACGTGGAGCCCATCTTGCTCGCGTCGCCGTCGAGCATGACGAACTTGCAGCCGCTCGAAAGCGACGTGGCGTAGTTCGTGAGCTTGATGCCCTTGCCGCCCGCCGCCGCCTTCCACTTGCAGGATATCGCGGCGGCATCCGCGTCGGTGTCGCCCAGGATGTACGCGTAGATGTCGCCGAGCGTGTTCTGCTTGTCGAGCGTGATCTTCACCTGAACCTCGTCGCCCTCGTCGAACTCGTATTCGCCGCTCGTGGTCTCCACCGTGTAGCCGGCGGGCGTAGTGACCTCAACCTGGAAGTTGTGGTTCGCGCTCTGGTTGCCGCTTACCGGGGAGACGACGTACACGACGGACTTGTTCACCCCCGGCTCGTTGTAGATCACGCTCGGCAGCGTGTCGGTCGTGCCGACCTTGTAGAGCACATTGCCCTTGCCGGGCTTGTAGAGGCCATCGACCTGCGTGAAGGTGGTGTCGGTGTCGGTGTTCTTCTCTATCCAGACCTGGTAGCCGACGTCGCTCTGCATGTCGGCGTAGATGTCGCTCACTACGATCTGGAGCGTGCGCTCCGCACCGGCGATCGCAGTCGCGTAGTCGGTAGCGTCGAACATCGATTCGATGACCGGGTTCTGGGCGTTGATCGTGAGCGAGCTCTGGGCCGTGTTCCAGCCGTCGATGCCGCCGTCGGCAGAAGGCTGCGCGGCTGTCGTGTCGTCGGTCGTGACGGCGAACGTGAGCTTCTTCGTTCCGGTTACGTATTCGTCGCTCCTGAGCGCATAGAGGTATATCTTGCCGTCGGTGAGCGTCACGCCGTCAAGCATGGCGGGCGTGGTCGAGCCGGCCCTGAACACGAGAACATGGTTCGCCGCCGGGGTCGTGAGAGTCGGGTCGGCGTCCGTAGTGGCCGTGAGGCGGATGTAGTCCCACCAGTTGTTCGGGCACGTCGTGTCGGTGAACGCGGGGACGATCTCGACCTCGAAGTCGTGGTCGATCGGGTTCTCGGAGAGGCTCACGTTAAGCTCGGTCACGTAGGTCGTGTAGTCGCTCGTCGCGGTGACGGAGGTCTTGCCGGGCTTGATCGTGACGGAAGCCGGCTGGGGCTCAACGCAGGCGACCTTGCGCGTGAGGTAGTTGGCGAGCCTGGTGTTCTGCGGGTCGTACGTGAAGTCGGGGAACGCGCTGAGGACTATGTCGGCCTCGCCGCCCTTGGCGACGCCGCGAAGGTTGAACTCGTACTCCTGCTTGCCGGAGACGATCTTGACCTCGCCGACCTGGCGCGACTCGGTCGCTGTGGCAGAGGTGTGCACGGAGCGCGTGGTGACGTTCTGAACGTCGCGGCCTGCGATCAGCTCGACCGCATCCGGGTTGTCGGACCAGACGTAGAGGGTTACGGAGTTTGTCGGCACGCCGGAGACGACGAGCGACGGCACGGAGCCGACGGGCTGGGCGTCGGTCGGGTGCTCGTGCACCGTGCGCCACAGCGTGGAGGTCTCGTCTTCGCTGTCGAAGTCCACCGTCTGGACGTTGAAGTTGCAGAGGGAGAGGTCGTAGTCGACGCGGCGGGCGACATAGTCGGGCGAGGAGGCCGAATAGCGCATTGTGCCGTAGACGAAGTTCGCAGAGCGCGTGGCGGCCGAGGAGTCGGTGGAGTCGTCAATGTCCCACGCGGCGGCGCCGAGCGACGTATCGCGGAAGTTCAGGTAGTACTCGACCGACGGCTCGTAAAGCGAATCGGTGACCATCGTCTTGTCCTTGGAGGCGAGGCGTATCGGGAGCGCGAAGTCGCCCGGCTTCACCTTGTACGAGAAGACGAGATCGGTGAATATCGCGGTGCGGGCGTTTACCTTCTCAAGATAGGCGAGGGTAAGCTCCCCGTTCACGTAGATGCCTATCGCCGGGCGGTTCGCCACCCAGTCGACGGCCTCAGAGCTCAGGCCAGTGTGGACGAGCCGGAACTGGTTGCCCGTGAACTGCGGCTTCATGAGGCGGACCGCGAAGTAGGCGGTTTCGCCGCCGTCAAGCGGCGCGGTGGGCTCCGCCACCATCGTGCCGTTCACGTCGCACGGCAGTATCTCGTATATGTCGCCGTTCGCGGCGGCATGTGCGAATGGCGCGGCCAGCGCCAGCGCCGCTGCCGCCACTATGTTCTTCATGACTTTCTTCATGTAGGTTCTCCTCTTAAAGTTCATTCCAAGGTTCTTTGTGGGTTTCACGTTCAATGCTCCTTATCTGGCGGACGGCTGGGCAAGGCGTTCGCGCACCATCGCATTCGCCTTTCTCCTGGCCTCCGTGATCGCCGTGTTCGCGTCTTCGCAGCGCGCGTAAAGCTCTTTCCACTCCGGGTCCTTCTCAAGCTCCGCCTTGAGCTTCGCCTCGTCCTCCGGCGAAAGCCCCTGCCCGGCGGCGGTCGCGATGCCGAGCGCCTTCTTCTTGGCCTCGATCATCTCCTCCATCTTCGCCACCACCGCTCCGCGCGCCCTGGCGAGCTCGCCGCGCTTCGCCGACTGCTCGCCCAGCTCGGCGATGAAGGCCTTGTCCTGCAGCGCATTGTCCGGCGCGGCGGCTGCGGGTGCCTCCTCCCTGCTGCAGCCGCACGTCGCCACAAGCACCAGGGCGAGGGCGGCTGTCGCGGTTCTGTTCGTCATTGCTGTCATCTGCACGGCTCCTCCAATCATTCCTCAGGTCTGCACGGGTTGGCTGTCTTCATTATCTCCGCCTCGGTCGGCATGCTGCGGTCGCTGACGTCCCACTTGAAGAACAGCGACGACGGCCTGCCGTGCGTCTGCGCCCACTCGTACCAGCGCGCGCTGTAGCCGGGCGACTCTGTCGAGAACGGATCAAGTATCTCGACCACCGACGTGAAGTCGGCGTCGAACGACGTTGGCGTGAACACGAACCACCTCAGCGGAATCCAGTTGCGCTCCTCGGCGGAGTCGACGGAAAGCCCGTTCACTCCGAGAAGCCCCTTGACCTTGAACGTGGCGTTCGTCCACAGCAAGTCAGACTCTATCTTCGCGTACTCCCAGGAGTTTTCCAGCAACTCCACGCCCTGCAGTATGTAAGGCGCCCAGCCGGGGCCGCCCGCCGCCGTGTTCGTGATCTGCATGTAGACGCGGCTCGTGAGGTCGTTGCTTCCCGACTTCGGCCTCGGGCTCTCCGAGCCGGACCATCCGGCGCAGAGCCTGATGTCGTGGTCGTTCCACGTCGGGTCGATGTCGAACCAGTACATCTCGGTGAGCGTCATGTTTGTCGTGACGGTGCCGTTCGCCTCCGCCTTGTCGGCAAGGCCCAGCTCCGTCGCGTCCTTGTTGTGCCATTCGTTGCCGTACGCGTCGGTTCCGCGCACGAGCCAGTTCACGATGGCATTGCGGTAGCGGCTGTCCTCGCCAACGCCATAGCGCTCGGCGAGAGACGAATCGACCTTCGCGGACGCCACGACCGTGATGTCGTTCGACGTCGCCGCGCCCACGCTGAGCGTCCATTCGCGGTCGTTGCCGGTCGGCACGGGCGTTGCGTACATTCCGTTCACCGTGACCGTGCCGATCTCGTGCCAGCGGCCGGCGCGGTAGGTGATGTTCGTACCCTCCTCGCTTCCCTTGCGGTACACGACGGTCACGGAACCCGCGGTGTTCGTCTCGCTGCCGAACGACTGCGCAAGGTTGTCGCCCTGGATTATCGAGTATATCATCAGCGCGCCTCCGCGGGCCTTCGGCGGCTCGCCGGTTATCGCCTGGCCTTCGTTCTTGCGCCCGGGCGTCATCAGCTGCGTGTTGTTCCACTGGATCGCCGCGCTTCCGTTGCCGGCGAACACGCCGACTGACCTCGACCACGCATTGCCGGCGGGCACGCCGCCTTCGTCCGCGCCGACGTAGATGAAGTCTCCGCCGCGCTCCTGCGCCGAGAGCATCGCCGCCGCGTACTCTGGGTTGAACGACGACACGTACGACCATTCGTTCGTTCCAAGCACGACGATCTCGCTCTCCACCACGCCCGACGGCCTCACGAGCTGCACCGCAAGCGGATAGTACGACTGTATCTCGCCGTTCATCACGCTGTCGGTTGCGTTCGCCACCGTCCACGTTCCGTCCAGCCTGCCGTCGCTCGCGTCCAGCGAGCCCTTCGCGTTCGGCGAGCCTATCACGTGAAACACCATCTTGGACTCCGCGTCGATGCCCTTCAGCTCAGTCTTCGTCGCCGGAAGCCCGTTCATGCCGAACTCCGCCACGTCGTTGGTGACCACCCCCGTCAGCCTGACGGGGTCGCTGCCGCTCATCTTCGCGTCGAGGAAGCGGAGCGTCCATCCGGAGAGGCTCGCGTCGGACGGCGCGGCCACCTCCACGAACTGCAGCGGCTTGTCGGAGTTGTTGTAGTTGTCGTCGTACACGCCGAATACGTTCGCCTCGTTGATCCACGCCCAGCCCGGCGCGACAGTGTCGAGCAGCGTGTAGGCCGAGAACGAGCCGTTGCCGTACTGGGCGTTGTAGTCGATGGGCCTGTACCACGGCGGGTTCTCCCACTCCGCCGACGACAGCCAGTTCGTCTGCGGCTGGCCGTTGGCGCGGTAGATGACCTCAAGCATGTACTGCACCGGCATCATCGACTTCTGGGCGGGCATGACGGCTGCGGACGCGCCGAAGTAGCCGGAGCGGAACACGAGGTTCGAGTCGCTCGCCTCCATCAGCCACGCGTTCTTAGCGTCCGGCAGGTCCCTCCACTTGTCGAAGCCCCACGGCGCCGGCTGCTCGTACCACCAGAGCCTGACGCGCGCGCTGGAAAGGTCGATCTCGTCGGCCAGCTGCGACGCATACACCTCGCACTGGACGCCCCACTCCTCGCCAACGAGCGGCTGCTGCGCTGCGGACGGCACGTTCGTAACCGCCGTGGTCTCCTCAAGGCCCGTGCGGAACGCGCCGACGTTGCGGAACGAGACCGACGCCACTATGCCCTCCATGACCAGCACTTCGTCGATGAGCACCCTCTGCGCCGGGACAAGCGGCTCCTCGTCGGCCATGGGCTCCGTAACGCCGTCCACCCCCGTCACCGCCAGGCGGAACGCCTTGTACGCGCTGCCCGCAGGGAAGCGCTTCGCGTACGCCTCGTACGTGGTGTTCGTTATGTCCCAGCTCGTGAGCTTCGCCCACATCGACTCTTCGCTCAGGTCGCCGTAGGTGGCGCCGTACAGCGTGACGCGCGCGGTTCCGGCCTTGGGGTCGTACAGCCTCGCCAGGAAGCTCACCTCGTTTACCATGTTCGTCGCGAAAGTAGGCGTCTGCAGAAGCGGATACTTCTTCTTGTACTCGTCTGCCGAGCCGTCGGTGCGTATGTCGTCCACAATCGAGTTGTTGAGCGCGAACGCAAGGCCGTTCTTGAGCGGATCGCTCGCGTTGTCGTCGATGCTGACCAGCGCGCCGTCGTCCGTCGTGCGGAGGTTCCAGCCCCACCAGGAATGTGCGTCCAGCACCGGCTCGTCGCGGAACATTACGCCCGTTATCGTAACTTCTCCGAACGCCGTCGGGTCGGTCACGTCCTCTACCGCCGCCACCGTAGCCGGGTCTACCATGATGCGCATCGCGCCCCTCACGCCGTGCAGGCCGAAGTACACCCTGACCGTGCCGCTCGCGCGCTCTGCCGCGCTCATCGCCGCGAAGTTGATGTTCGTGAAAGTCGTCCAGGAGCCCTCCGCCGTCTTTGTGAGCGACTGGAAGCCCGAAAGCGGAACGCCGTTCGTGGCGATCTGCACGAGAAGCACCGCGTTCGACTGCGCGTTCTCGTACGTGAAGCCAAGCTGGCCGAGGCCGAGGCCCTTGTCGCCGTCGCCCACCATGCGCGGGGAGCGTATCGACGAGGCAACGTCCGCATACGACCTCTTGGCCGAGAGCAGAACCGCCTTGCCCTTCTCGCCTGCGGAGTTCACCGTCTCGCGAACCCAGCCCTGCGTGAACACGATGTTCGTGGGAGAGCCATACACGAGGTCGTCGAACACGCCGAGCTGGTCGCCGTTCTCGTCGTCGTAGCTTTCGCCGCGCCACTGCGTGAACTCGATGTCGTCAAGCGTAACGTCCACGCGCGCCGTCTTGAAGCCGCCGCCGGCCTGCAGCCTCACGGAGCACGGATCAAGGCTGTATAGCGGAATCGTCGTGGTGGCGCCCGAGGAGCTGGACGACCCGAAGCCCGAAACCTCCTGCGACTTCAGAAGCGCCCACTTCGTAGTTCCCGCAGGTGCGGTGTACACGTCAACCGTAGTGGAGGGTGTCTTCGCGTTGATGCCGTAGCTGTTGAAGTCGCCCGTATTCACAGCCTCCATGCGCGACTTGTTTATCGCCCACTTGCCCGCCGCCAGGTCTTCTCTGCAAAGGACACGCGCCGAGGTCGAGATCGGCGTTATGGTGTATGTTCCCTGCTGGAAGCCGTTCTGCGAAGACGATGCCTGGTACGTAACCGCCGATGCGCTGTACGACGGCTGCATGAAACGCGCCGGGCAGTTCGCCGAGAGAAGCCCGTACGTTCCGTACGTAAGGCGCTCTGCGGACGTGTCACGGTACATGACCTCGCGGTACGACGCGCTGTTGAAGAAGCTCGACCTCGCAACGGAGTCTCTCGCAACTCCGCCGACTACGCGCGTCTGGCCGTCCACCGACGTATCGACCGATATGAAGAGCCGCGCATAGCTGCCGCCCTCGCTCGTGGTGTTGAACATGTTGTTGCCGTTGGAGTGCGTGGCGGTGCCGAGGCGCGTCGGAACTATCTCGCCTTGCTCGTCGTCGTACAGCCAGCGGTACAGCGAAAGCCTGAACGTCGTGCCCGGCGAAACAACTCCAGCCGTGTTGATCGATGCGTTTTCCTGTTCCACCCGAAGCTCATAGCACCCAACCCCAGTCGTGTAGTGCGCAACGAGCGAGAGCGACGCATTGCCGGCGAAGTTCCTCCTGCCGTTTATGTCGAACGCCGCAGCCGTCATGAACGTATATGTGCTAAGCGAAGTCGCGTCTGTTCGGAAATAGCTGAAGTCGCCAAACGAAATGTCCTGCGCGATTCGCGCCTTGAACGACACCGACTCAAGCCCGCGCGGCGCGCCCGTGAAGTCAACGAGCTGAATGTAGCCCTTGCCCTTGCCCTCCATCTGGAGCGCCATTCCCGTGTTGTTGTCGCGGTAGAAGCCGTTCACCCACTGTCCGGGGCCAACGTCGAACGCCGTGTTCGGCGATATCGCCGCGCCGAACGGCTGGTACAGCGGCCAGGAACCTCCGTCCAGCTCCGCCTTTGTCGCGTAGAACGCCTCCTGCCAGTACTGGTTCGTCGGAACAGAGATGTTCCAGCTCTCGAAGTGCGACTCGTGCGTTACTGCCTCGGCGGTCGTGCCCGACATGTTCACCGAATTCGTGTCGGAGGAAGTTCCAACGAAAATGCCCTTGCCGTCCGTCTTGTTTGCGTCTGTCCAGCCGTTGAAGTCCTGGTAGTCGGCGTGGACCACCGTGTAGGCGAGCGTGTCGTCCTGAATCTGAACCATTATCTGCCCGCTCTTGGCGTCGCATGGAACGGTATGCCACGCCCAGCCGTCGTCGTTATCGCTTGCGGCGAGCACACCCGTCGCCGGCAGGTCTCTCGCGTTTTCCGCGAGAGAGTAGCGCACCGTGTTGAGGTCGTATTCGGTGTTGCCTGCCTCCTGCCTGTTGTTGCCGGCGATTCGAATGTAGATCCCGCCGTCTATCGCAGTGCGCGTCGGGCAGAAGCCGCGCCAGATGTGGTTGGCCGAGAGCGACATGTCGTACGCCTTCTCCTCGCCGTCCTCGCTCTCCTTTACATAGAGCGTGAAGCCCTCCCAATCGCTCTCGCCGCGCCTCAGGCGGAAGAACCAGTCGGTTCCGCCGCTCGGCAGGCTCGTGTAACCCGTAACGGAAATCTGCCTGTTGGTGCTTGCCGTCACCTCTTCGGTGTAGAGCGCGCTGCCATCGGCGCCATTGAGGTCGAGACCAAGGCCAGAGTAGTCGTAGTACTTGAACGCCGGAACCTGAACTACGTAGTCGTACCAGAACTCGATGTCGCCAACAACTGCGGGAATGTCGATTGGCTGTATCGAGGTGAACCCGGCCGAGGGGCGAAGGTTTATGGTCTGCCACTCGTTCGTCTGCTGGTTGAGATAGCGCCAGCGGTAGTTCATCTGCGCCCAGGCAATCGGCATATCAACCGCTACGTGCGCGTTCACGTTGGTGTCAACAAGCGCCTTGGCGCGGGCGTACACCCCTTTCGCGCCGGCCTTCGGGAACGGTACGCTCATCGCGCCACCCCAGCCGCGCACCTGCCGACCCGTCAGCTTGTTGTTGAACGACCCGTAAGGCTCCAGCGACGCCGTCGACTTCGGGTACGAAACGAGAATGTTGTCAACAACTATAAAGCCGTATTCGTCGGCAGTCCACGTCTGGTTTGGAATCTGTGCCGTGCGGACAATCCTGAAGCGCACGTTGCCGCCGTTGTCCACGGGAACCGCCACGCGGTAGAAGTTGTCGGCGGTGCCGCCGTTTGTGATCTCAAGCGTCAGCTCCGTGGCATCCGTCTGGTCTGGCGCAAAAGCCGCAGTGTTGTCGCGCTTGAACGGCTTCATCGCGTATGCGTTGTAGTTGGTGCCGCCGTCAACAGACACTTCAACCCTTATCTTGTAGCATCCGGCATTGGCGTACCTGGTGTCGGCGTTTACAACGTCGAAGTAGATCGTTCCCACGCCGTTCGTGTAAAGGGGCGAGAATATCACCGCGCCTTCTACGTTGCGCATAAGCATGGTGCCCTGCTCGGTCAGCCCCGCCGCCGCAGACTCGGCCGATATCGCCTTCGCTGTTGACGAATTAGGTAGATAGCAACGTACGCTTCCCGGAATACCTCCGGCTAAGTACGTGTTGCCTATGACGACATCTTCCAGCGTCCACAACGCATTGGCATTGCCGCTTGAATCTGTGGTGTAAAGCACGTGGTTTGCATACGGCTTGACATACGGGAAACTTCCTATGTTTACACTGTGATCCACAGAATGTACCCAGTACGTAGAATGCACTGAGCTGTCCGTCTGCCAGTACGACTGGTCGGTTACGGAATGGCCGCCGGGGGCGGAGTCGTCGTTCACTAGCAGAACGCGCCCGTTCTGCGTAAGCCCGCCCGCGTCGCCCGCGAGATCTTCGTAGGTGATGTGGCCAACTATGAAGAAGTCGATGCCGTACTCAAGCGTTTCGTATATACCTTCCGGGTCGTGCGGACCAAACACCGCGCTGTACGAGCCGCCGGCGGTCGGGATGCCGCTCATTACCGCGCCCGTGTTGAGGTTCGTAACGTAGAGAAGCGCCGATGTGCCTTCTTTGACCGCGCCCACGCTCTGAACCGCTCCTATCTCGGAATCGGTTGAATCCCACTTTGTCTTCGTGAGCGACGGGTAGGCCGTCCAGTAGTTCACGCGCTTGCCGTCGCGAACAACCAGGTCGAAGGTGCAGCTCGGCTGTGCGCCGGAAGGCTCGTCTACGGAGGCGGAGCGGCTTGGCGGCTCCTTGCCGTCGCGAACATACCAGAAGAGGCGAATCACCTGCGAGCTGGTTGTCATGGTCGGCAGCTTTACCCAAATGACCGATTCGCCCGAAGTGTTCCAGTAGTCAACCTTGTAGTCGAGGAGAGTGCCGTCCGCATCGGTTATGGCGAGGTCTTCGCCAGTCTTGCCGGCGCGCGAGTAGAGGAAGCCGACAGGCGCATCCTCGGCAACCTTCAGCGCGTAGGAGTAGTCGGTGGCGGCGGCAGAAGCGCCCGCTATCGTTATCTCCACGTAGTCGCGGTAGACGTCGCCCGGACCGTTCAGAATCTTGAAGCTCGTAATTGCCTCGGCGCCGTTGTAGCTGTCGGTAGCCTCGATGTAGGCGCGCAGGTAGTAGGTGCCAACCTCCGTAGGCTTTTCGGCCGCCCACGGCCCAGTGGCAGATTCGCCATACCAGTACGTAGGCGCAACTGCAATGGAGACGTCGCAGCCCGGATTCGGCGTAGCCTCGTCGGGAGTGCCGTAGATCCAGTTGCGAATGGAGAGGTTCGTTATCTTGGGCGTGGCCTTGCTGATCGTGAGCGTAACCGTAACCTCCTCATTGCCGCCCGTGGACCACTCAAAGCCGTCAACGAGCGTGACCTTGGCCTTGTAGGTTCCGAAATTAGTGCCAGCAACGCTTTCAACCACCTGACCGTATGTAGCCGAACCCTCGGTCAAGTCGGTAATCACATACGCCGCGTTCGCGGGAACCAACACATGCTCCAAGCCGTCGAAAGCAATCGCCTGAGAGACCGGCTTTGCGATTTCGCCAACGGCTATAACGCTAATTCTGATGTACAGAACGCCCTGATAGCCGCTACCACCGCGTGTAGTCGCGCGCGCTGGAAGCGCACCACAGCCGCCGCCGCCACCGCCGTAGAATGTAGCGTCAGTTGCCGCTACGTTAAGGCCGTAACCGCCGTTGCCGCCGCCACCCTTGCCGCCAGCGATGGGGTCGTGCGACGCAGTGAACGACTTGTCGCAAAAGCCGCCCGCGCCGCCACCTGCATAGTAGATTTCTTCGCCAGTGATATCGCTTGCGCGACCGTCGCCGCCTACAGGGTTGGTCGTGGAAGCCGCAGCACCTGCAGCGCCTGCACCGCCGCCGCCGCCGCCGTAAAGACCACGGTTACCAGCACCGCCTGCATAACCCTGACCATTGGTTGCTGCGCCGCCTGGATGACTCTCACTTACCGTTGTACCTGAACGATAAGCTGAACCGCCGCCTCCGCTGCCACCGTCAAGACCATCGCCTTCACCACCGCCACCGCCTCCGCCGACCGCCGTGATCAGCGCCGTTTCACCAATGGAAAGCGTTGTGTTGCCGCCAGACGAGCCAGTGTATCGACCACGCGTTGCACTATGCAACTGCGACGACGCTCCACCTGCGCCACCCGAACCAACAGTAACAGAATACGTGGCAGAATCAAAAACACTAGTCGTCTCTACCATGCCACCTGCGCCGCCACCTGCGCCAGCACCATAATACGTTGTCATCGCAGTGGAAAGAGTGCATATGCCTCCTCCGCCACCTCCGCCGCCGACCGCGAGAACTCGAGCCTTGGTCTTCGAGCCTTCGGGAAGCACAAACGAGCCTTCGCCGGTGAACTTGAGGAGCAGCTCGGTGCCGTTGAGCCACGTTACATCTGCCGCGCCGTAGTACTGAACTTCGCCGCCAGTCACCGTGGCGCTGCCATCAAGAGCCTTTGCATCGCGTACGAGCGATGCCATAAGAGAAAGCACGACAAGAGCGCGCGCCCATAGCGCCGCCCCGCTCCTTTTCTCGCGTTTCTGGAAGCGATTACGCGTCATCCGCTCCCTTCTCAACTTTTCTTTTCGTTCTCTTTTTTCTTCGTTTCATTGCAAGGCAAAACGCCCTCTCGCCACACGAGAGGACACTTCACCTTTTCTATCGACGCAATTATACCATTTTCTTATTCGCTAGGTCAAGCACCAACAATAGCTTAATCATGCGCCGAAGAATGCGCCAAACCCCTGTAAACATTGGCTGAAATGCATTTACCGCGAGCAGAGCCTCGCGGCGAAATCGTTCAGCGCAAGGCAGTTGCGGCGAAACGCGCGCGCAGCCGCAGAATTGCGCCGCATCTCAAGGGCGCTTATGGCCGGAGCGTCAGGGCAGCCGCTTAGCAGCACAAGCCGCCCTGCGGCGATCTCGCGGGAGTCTTCGGCCGAAGGGTCGTAGCGCGGCGGCAACGAATGCGGCAGCAGCTTTACGAACCGCGCGCCAGGCGTTGCCTTGAGGCGGCGCAACGCCTCGCGCTCGCCCGGCGAGATAAAGCCCGATACTGGCACTCGCCCGCGCTTGGCCTCTTCGACTATTTCGGCTATAGCTGCCTCATGCTCGGCAACGGTCTTCTTCAGCGTTAGCCGAACGTGAAAGAAAAACGGCGAGCCTAAAACCGTTACGTCGCCGAAGGCGTGGTAGAACCTGGAAAGAACGGGGCTCCGCCCCGAACCCTCGCCAGCCGCCAACGAACCGCGCGCTGCGCCCTCGCCAGCCGCGCCAAAGCCCAGCAGCTTCTCGGCTGGTATCGCAACGCGGCGAAAGCGGTCGGGGTGGCGAAGCCGCCAAATCGCTCGCGCAGGGTTCAGCTTTATGTAGCGCCGCGTTGCCTTGAGCTGCCGCGAATCGAAGGAGAGTTCTATGTAGCAGCTGCGGTCGAAGAACCGCTGAGGCTCTTTGCGCTCGCGGCCAGCGCGCCAGCCAGCAGTTTCAGCTGCTATGGCCTCGCGCATAAGCTCTGCCATTGTTTCGCGCAGCCCATTCGCCGCCGCGCCAGCTACTGCGCCAAATTGGGGTTCGGGGCGCGCAACGCTCGCGCCAACCGCCGCGCCAAATTGGGGTTCGGGGCGCGCAACGCTCGCGCCAACCGCCGCGCCAAATTGGGGTTCGGGGCGCGCAACGTTCGCGCCAACCGCCGCGCCAAATTGGGGTTCGGGGCGCGCAACGCCCGCGCCAACCGCCGCGCCAAATTGGGGTTCGGGGCGAAGCCCCGTCCGTTCCAAGTACCACTCAACAGCATCCAGCAACCTATGGCTAAGGTAAAGCGGGCTTACGCGGCGGTCGCGCCCATAATCAACGATTAAAACAAAATGCAGGTGATCTGGCATTATAACGAAATCTGAAACCCCTACCGCCTTGTTAACTTGGTGCAGCGCCAGCAACGCCGCCTTTACAACCTCGCCAACCGCGCTCAGCGCCGGCCTTGCGGTTTCATCGACCAACTTCGAGAGAATCTTAGCCCGCCCTGCAACAGTAAGCGTTACAAAGAAAAACTGCCGCCCTGAATGGCTGTAATCAAGCTTCATCTTGCACTTCTCTTTCTCCCATGTGCGCGTGTATTATACTAAATGCGTTTGCACGGAGCAAGGAGCGTTTACATTCCCTCCGCACCCGCGCAGGGAAACCCTTTGTCCCGTGTAGGGAACCCGTTTGCTCCGTGTAGGGAACCCGTTCCCCCCGTGTAGGGAAACCGTTCCCCCCGTGTAGGGACAACGCCCACCCCGTGCAGGGAGAGCGCCCACCCCGTGCAGGGGAGAGCCCCCGGGGGTGAGAAAACGGACAAAACAACGAAGCCGCAGGGTTTCCCCCGCGGCCTCGCTGTTTGGCTTATTCGGCCTTGAGCAGCTTAGTTAGCGAACGGCGTCGGGCTGAGCTTGACCTCAATGAAGCCCTGCGTCGTGCCAGGCTTGGTGACCTCAACGCCAGTACCATCGGACACGCCCGTCTGAGCATTGCCGCTGATCGGCAGAGCCGTCGACGGAGTGACCTTGTAGTACAGGCCAGCAGGAACCGCAACCTTGCCATCGCCAGTGCCATCGAGGAGCTTCACAGCGTCGGTGCTGACCGTCGTCGTGACCTCTTCCTTGATGCCAGTCAGCGTAACGGTGTACTCTCCAGCTGTTGCGCCAGCTGTCGCCGTGAAGTTGAAGAGCGCCTTGTACTCAGCAGCGTCAGCACCCGAAGCAGCCGGAGGCGTGACCGTCACAGCCTCGATGGCAGCCGTATCGGACTCCGCCGCAACCGTCACCTCGACCTTGCTTGCACTAGGATCGATCACGGGAACCACCGGAGCCGCAGCCGTGTAGGTCGTGACCGTGCCAACGGTGGCCGACGTGACTTCCAGCCCCTCATCCGCCGTGATGGCAAACGTCGGGGTGGCCAGAGCCGTGTTGAACGCAATCGTTCCAGCAGCGGTGAACTTGAACGTTGCCGTCACACCATCAGCCATAACCTTGTAGGTATTGCCAGCCGCGAGCGCGTTGTCAGCCACGAAGGTGGCGACATTGCCGTCGACCGTCGCGAAGTTCAGGCCAGAGATGTTGGCGAAAGCACCCGCCGGAGCCGCGTCAGCCTGAGCTACAACACCGCCAGACACCGTCGCCGACGTGTCATTCTGCATCGCAATGATCGTGCCGACCTTGATCGGATGTGTACCACCATCCGCCGTAGTATCCGTAGACTGGATTGTACCCGCGTTTCCGCCACCATAGATCGTGATTGCCTTTGATCCATAGCCAACGAGACCACCAGCACCATTGCCGGCATTGTTGCATTTCTTGCAGGTAATCGTGATGTCACCATAGTTCCAGCAGTTCGTAAACGCCGCAGCAGCATCCTGCGCAAGACCGACGATACCGCCGATTTTCGGGTTGTCGTTCAGCGAGCAGACGATGTTAACGTAGTTCGTGCAGTTCTCGAAGACGTTGCCGCCAGCAGACTTCACCGCAAAGCCGCCGCAAGTGTGCATCGCCGGCTTCGCCGTCGTGCCGATCGTACCGGTGGCCACGCAGTTCTGGATCTTCGAGTTCTTCATGTTGCCGGCGAAAGCGGAATAACCGTGTTCCGCAGCGGCCGTCTGTTGGATGTCCGTCACATTAATTGTGAGATTCGAGATTGTGGAGTCCAACACCTGGTTGAAGAAACCACGATACTTGGCAGCGGTGAACTTCACGTTGCTGATGGTGTGTCCAGCACCGTCGAACGTACAATTATTGAGACCAGAGCTACCATTGGTGCCACTTGCAGTACCAATGCCATCCCAGTATCCTAGGCTATCAGCATCAATGTCGGCCGCCAGCCTGAAGTTCTGGCCGGAGGTTCCAAGCTTGGCAACACCATCCTTGAATTTCACTAGTTCAGCAAGGTCGTCGATCTCATACGCACCGTTGACAGGCGCGCCGAGGAATGCAGCCCAGGAGTTAGGCGCGTACTGAGCCGTGTAGGTCGCATTGGCGACGGCGGCAACAGGCGTCACATCCCAGCCCGTGAACTCCCAGCCCTCAACGTTGTAATCAACAGCCGTCGGCACTTGCGGCAAATCGCCCTCTGCAACCGTCTGCGGATATTCAACGTAAGGCATGCCATATTTGAATGTAATCGTATAGGTTACGACTGGCTTGTCAATGACCGCACAGAGTCCATCGACGGGCGTCTCGGCGAATACCTTGCCATCGACGAGGCAATCTGGTAGTGGGATGGCAAAGGCACCACCAGAGATGATTTTGAGCGTACCCTTATAGCTTGCGTCAATATCAATTGGCAACGCTTCGTCGCCCCAGAAGTTGCCGCCCGTGATTGCGAGCTCGCTGTTCACGGTCTCTTCATCGACGGGGAAGGTCGCTGTCGTCTGGTAGATGGCAGCGCCTGTGCTCGTGCAGTTGATGCCGCCGGTGCCAACGGAGTTAGTGACGATGAGCTTGAGCGCGCTGTTCGTGATGGCAGCGAACTCAGATGTATTCGTGAGAACGAAACCAGCGAAGTCGAGCGTGACTTCAGCATTGGCGGAGAACGTCATCGGCTCTTCAAGCGTCAGACCCTTCGCGAGAGTCAGCTTAGCTGCGGACGTGGCATTGTTAATCTTGCCAACCGCATCCGCGAACGAGGTTACTTCCTCAGCCTCGCCATCACCGATCTTGACGGTCGCAACCGGCTCTTCAAGCTCTTTGTCCGCTGCGAAATCAGGAGCTGTGCTGGTGAAGACAATGTCGGTGATCGAACCAGTGCCGTCGAAACCGGCCTTGGTGAGCGTCGTCTTGTCGCCACTCTGAATCAGAGACGGGAAGCAGTCGCCTGCCATCTTATCCAGATAGGCCGCCACCTTTGAAATGGGGTACTGCGACGAGAACGCCGTATCCCACTTCTTAGTGGACGTACCAACCGTAGCCTGGTCGATATAGATTGCGAAGCCAGGAACAACCGTTGTGCTCGTCGTGATGTTCTTTATCGACTTGATGGTGACGCGGTGGAATGCATCAGCGTCAAATCCAGCCGGCAACGCGCATTCGTATGTAGCCGCTGTCACCTGCACATCTAAACCAGCGGCGTAAGTGAGGCTACCGGCCTTAACCATCAGGTTCGTCGGGCCAGTGCCGTCCTCGCTCTGCAGCCACATGACGATCTTCGCGTTATCATACGTCTGAGTAGGCGCGTCTTCGCAGACCGTGAACTTCACGAGCGAGTCGAAGTAGATGCCCGT
Organism: uncultured bacterium; assembly: GCA_902772905.1. Lineage (GTDB taxonomy): Bacteria > Verrucomicrobiota > Kiritimatiellia > RFP12 > UBA1067 > UBA1067. Next base: position 43,408 of record CACYCL010000142.1, read on the forward strand.
GTCGATGTCCTGAGCGGTGCCACCTGCGACAACGCTGACATCCAACGGGTTGCCGAACGTGGTCTTGATGTCAAGCGCCTTGGTGGTAGGATCCTCACCAATCTGGCTCGGCACCGTGCACGTACCAATATTCGCCGCATTGACTGTGTATGTATTATTGCTCGCGCCTTCACCGTGCGAGAAATAATTACCGAGCGCAGTATTGAGGCCGTTGGTGGTTATTACACCCTCCGACAGGTTCTCAAACTGGAGCTTGGTATCGGATTGGAGCGCCGCGAACGCGCCAAGCGCGGCCACGGCTCCGACTACTGTTACTAGCAGTTTTTTCATTGTTTTTTTCCTTTGTTTGTTTACCACAAATTCGTCACCCATTCGGGTGTACACTTCTGCTTACATTGCGAATTATACCATACACCCGTTCGGGTGACAAGGGGGGATTTGAAAAAAATTGAAAATGGAGAATGGAGTGTAAAACGGCGCCGCCGCCGCAGGCGACTCCACAATTTTCAATTCGCCCTTCTTACTCTACCCAACTTTTCCCATCACCCAAAGCATCGCCTTGAGTAATGTGAGCGCGGCAACTAAAATACCTGCAACCTTAGCCGAAAAAGTGAGCCAGACATTTATCTTCTCCCTGCGAACTGCAACTGATATCTCTTCGGCGTGAAACAGCAATTTGCCAAGAATGTTGTCCAGTTCTTCTATCGCCGGGGCAAGAGCATCAAAGGCCACCTCTCGGTCATCTCCGTGTTTTATCTGCGCATCTCGGTGAAGATTTTGCGCGTCACGTATCCTCTCGAGCCAAGCGGGGTACTCCGGTACAACTTTCCTCACGACCTCTGCGTACCCGAGAAGTTTTTCATGGATATCGCAAAGTGTGCTCAGTTGACAGTCAAGAACTATGTCACACGAATCAAAATAGGCACGCTTCAAATGTCCAATGGCCTTATGCGCATCCTCTCCACAAAAATCGTTTTTTGCACAAGCCGTAAGAACATGGCGAATAGCGTATCGCCACTCATTCAGGACAGGTGACACGAACGTCGTGCTGACCTGTTCAATCAGCTTTATGTTTGCTTCTGTCTTATCAACAAGGGACAATGCGGCTTCAGCGGAAGTCATACGCCAAAACCCTTTGCTTCTGCTTCGCGTACTCTCGCTCGGTCATGATACGCCCAAGCTGAAGCTTAACGTTGCCACGCGAATAGCGAGCAACGATGCGCTTTTCCTGCGTATCCGAAGCAGTGTCAGGGAGCCTGAAAACCGCACGAAGCCTCAAAATGCTTTGTTCCATGCTGAATATTATATCATATTGACATTGCGGCTGCAACAAGGGTGGTTTTGAAGGGAACGGCGGTGGCGCCGCAGGCGACTCCACAATTATACATTCTTCATTTTACATTCCCCTCGTCAGGGGGGTTAAACGCCAAGCAATTTGCGGAACGGAATGATTGCCGAAAAATACCCGTCAGCCGCAACAACCGGGGACAGAGTTCCAAAATATACAAGAGACACAAATGCAGACATTCCACAAGGGCGCTTGACCGACGCGACCTTGCCGCTCATCTCGTCAATGATGCTTCTTCCGATTTCTTTCTTGCGCTTGACTTCAACAAAGCAAAGAGCCTTTCTCGTCTGGATAAGCAAATCGACCTGACATCCCTTTCGTCCACGGGGAGAATTCGACCCTCTGCGCAAATACGGAGCAGCCGAGGTAATCACAGAGCCTTTCAAATGCAAATGCGGAACAAGCTCATGGTAGTTGTTGACGACCAGGTTTTCAAAGGCAAGTCCCATTACGGCATCCATGTTCTCCAGCGCATCAAGGCCGGCGAATTCATATTCGTCGCGATCGATCACGGCCTTGACTGGCTCGATGAACTTCAGATAGAAACGGCAGTAGTTGTCGCTCATACGATATCTGTTTTCTCGCAGCTCCTCGCCGGTTTCCGGGTTCTTTCCCCTGTCTGACATGACAAGACCAGCTTCTGCCAGACGCTCCATGGCATCGCTAACCCTCCCACCCTTCCCGATCTTAAGTTGCCTTGCCACCTCAACCGCTGTGCGAGGACCATCCACAAGACAGCGCAGAACCTTGGCCGTGAAATCCTGTTGCCTTGTTATGACATCATTAAACATTTCGTCGAAGTCATTCCTCAATACGCCGTCATGGGAAAATGCCATGCGGCGTATGTTTTCGCCGGCGGAAAGTCTTGGGTTCACTTCTTCCAGATAACGAGGAACACCTCCCGTGACCGACAAAACGTCCACAATTTCCTTAAGGTCGATGCGGTCGACTTCGCGTCCCCAGAATTTCACGCACTCCTTAAGCGGCAGTTCGCGGACAACCAGGTCGCATGATCGTCTGCCGACAAATGCTGCACTATCGACAATATTCTCCTTGATCCAGCTCGAAACGCTTCCGCACAATACAAGTATCAGCCTATCGTGTTTCTTCCACATGTTGTCCCATGCAATCTTGATGGAATCCGCGAAAAGCTCGTCATAGCGGCCCATCCAAGATATCTCATCCAGCAGAACAACTGTCCACACATCGTCTTTTATTTCATGATCCAATCGCTTAAAAGCCGAAAGCCAGCAGTCCGGAAGCGAAGACTCTGCTTCTGTCGCGTGGAGACATTATACACTATTTGTCCCCTATTTTGCAATAGGCAGATTAGGGGATAAAAAAGATGCCAGGAAAATTTAGCCCCTATTTTGCAATATGCAGATTAGGGGATATTATTTGATAGGCTTGAGCACAGGGTTTTCAGACCACGGAAGAGCACTGAAACCGCCGCTTGGCGGGCACGGAAATGGTTGCGAATGGGAGGCCGCAGGCGCAAAGAAACCCTGTGGCCGCCATATTCCACACAAAACAAAAGTGACGGGAAACACTTCTCGTCACTTAAGGCGAGGACAATCCCCCCGCATCCCGATGACTCCAGCCTTACAGCCTTCATCAGTGCGTATTCTACCAAATCTGATGCCAGTAAGCAAGAGGGGGGGCTGAAAATGCAAAACAGCGGTGTCGCCGCAGGCGACTCTACCCAAACAGCTCATCAAGCGAAACTACAGACTGCACACGGCTCGAATATTGATTCTGCAAAAGGCCGCTGGTTGTCACAAGTGTAAGATGAAGCGCTTTCTTAATGCCAGTCACGCCGGCGAATGTTGCGGTTTTCCTGTCGAGATCCTCGTCATACGCCTTGTCTATGGCGAATGCGTTTGCCGAATACTTCATCTCGCAGATGTTGACGACGTTGTCTGCCCTGTCAAGAACAAGATCTATCTGAACCCCCTTCGGGTATGTCTCATTGCCCCTGAAAACCCATCCATATGCCTCGACATGCACACTGCCAACGCCCAGCGCCCTGCGAATCTGCGGCAGATGCTGCAGACACAGCCGCTCGAACGCAAGGCCGCGCCAGACCGCCTGCGCCGGCGATGCTATCGTCACCGACCAGAAATGCTCGTCGGTCGGCGGCGTATCGAGAAATCTGAAATGAAACAGGGTGAAGTTGTCAATGAGCTGGTAGACAGTGTTCTTCTTCTTGGCTCCGTACGACCGATAGCTTCTTATGAAACCGCTGGCCTCCAATGTCTCAAGCGTCTCGGAAAGCCTGCCTGTCGCTTCTATGCCCAGCACATCCAGCAACTCGATCCGGCTCATGCCGGCTTTCTTTCTGCCAAGCGCCTCCACGACGTTCTTGTATGACGATGCATTGCCGAAAAGAGAGGCGTAAAGATCGTTGAACTCTCCTCGCAGGGGCGCGTCGATGGCAAAGCAGATGCGGTCGAGATTCTGCGCCAGGCTCATTCCACGCGCAAGATAACGCCAGTAGTAAGGAATGCCGCCAAGCGCCATATAACATTCGGCGATGTCCTTTCTGCTCATGCTGAGGCCACGTTCTACAGCCAATTCCTCGCACTCTCCGAGAGTAAACGGCTTAAGGTAGATTCGCGCCGTGACGCGATTGTGCAGACCTCCACGATTGCGGAAAAGGTTCTTGACCATCCAGGCGGCCGCCGAGCCGCAGACAATCAGCATTACATCCTTTCTTGCCGAAGCCCATTCGTTCCAGAAAGCCTGAAGCGCCGTCAGAAAATCTGACTTGGCAGTGTCCATCCAAGGAAGTTCATCTATGAAAACAACCTTCCGGCGCAGGGAGCTTCTTGAAATGATCTCCCTTAGCGAAGCAAAGGCGTCGAACCAGTTCTTAGGCACGGCCTTGGCAAGCCCGAATGTCGCCAACGATGACCTGAAATGTGAAAGCTGCTGCCTTTTGGTGGCGTTTGGCAAACCAGTATGATGAAAAGCGAAACGATCCGCAAATGTTTCGCGCACTAGAAATGTCTTTCCCACGCGTCGACGACCGTAGACGGCAACAAACTCCGACTCGTTTGAATTGAACAGACGAGTCAATTCAGTTATTTCATTTTTTCGCCCAACCATATCAGGTATTCCTTTTTTGTGGCCGAATGATATCAAATTTTCGTTATTAAGTCAATCGTTCCAATGATGTTTCATCATTTCTGTGCTTTATCACTATTGCAGAACGATATTAAGAACAAAAATCAAAGCTTATCCACCATTCTTCCTTGTACCAAATCACTACGGAAGAACACTGAAGCCGCCGCTTGGCGGGCACGGAAATGGTTATATAATGACCGCGCGCGCGTATATATTGGCGTCGACTTTGCCCTTTGGGCCAAAAAACTCGTCAGAAAGGCCGAAAAATATTCAATGGATTGAAACGCGAAAGTGCAGCCTTGCACTCGCAAAAGTGCATGGTTGCACTCGGCAACTTGCATCGGATGCACTCGCAAAAGTGCAAGGTAGCACTTCGCGCAGTCAATGGTTGCACTTTCGCGCATCCATCCATTGACTCGAAAAGCCCCATATTGAGGCCCTCTATCACCCCTTCACATAGGCGAGAGCGGCATGAACGCACTGGGTTCAGTCTGCACCCACTATGTATTGGATAGAAATCTTAGACGCCTTAAAGCCTAATATCTACTTCGCAATTTAATGTACGATCACATGATATCCTTATTATACCCATACCTAAGTTACTAAGCTGTTCATAACTGTTAAATAACTGTAGACAATTATCGATACTTTCTTACCAATTAAATATTTGTTCTAATTCTAATTTCATATTAATGTGAAAATAATGATTTTTATACACGTTTAAGAGTTTTTTATAGATCGTATAATTAATAACTTTTTTCTGTTCACAATATAGTTGATAATTTGATATAATACGTAGCAAATGAGCAACACAGTTTTTTACGATTTGATTGTGGTCGGCGGTGGCCATGCTGGAAGTGAAGCGGCTTTGGCGGCTGCACGAATGGGTGTATCTACCCTTCTCATCACCTCGCGCATTGATGCCATTGCCAGAATGCCCTGCAACCCTTCAATTGGTGGTCTTGCAAAGAGTCATCTGGTATACGAACTTGATGCACTCGGCGGCGAGATGGGAAAGAACGCCGATGCGACTGCCCTTCAATCAAAGACACTCAACAAAAGCCGCGGACCAGCCGTATGGGCAACTCGCTGTCAATGCGCCAAGGAAGAATACACACGTCGGATGCAGTCTGTTGTCCTAAGCCAAGATAACATAACTGCAATCGAAGATGCAGCCATTGATCTCATAGTTGTTGACTCAAACAACAAGTCATCATCAGATAGCGGACAAACAAACGCACAATGCACAAATGAGAAAACCAGTCAAGCGCACTTTTCTGCAAATGTCAAATCAGCACAGCAGCTGACAAGCAGCATTGAACACAACTATAAAGTCATAGGAATAAAGACATCAAACCACGGTGACATTAATTGCAAGGCAGTTGTAATAACTTCCGGTACAGCTCTCAATGGTTGCATATGGATAGGAAAAACATCAGAGGAAAGTGCCGGAGATGGACGACCAGCCGTAAATCAACTCTCAACTTGTCTTGCAAGGCTTGGTTTTGATTTAATCCGACTCAAAACGGGTACACCACCACGACTAAAAGCAGATACGTGTGACTTTTCAAAATGCGTACGTCAGGATGGAGAACTTCCGCCGCCATTGTTCCACGTGGAACAATTCAAATACACCTCAGAATTGTTCCACGTGGAACAATTGCCTTATTTTCCATGCTGGCTGACTCACACAACACTAAAAACACATGAAATCATACGTGAAAACTTGCAAAACTCGGCACTGTATGGCGGTGCAATAGAGGGCGTAGGTGTTCGATACTGTCCATCAATAGAAGACAAGATTGTAAGATTCAAGGATGCAACGCAACACCATGTAATGCTTGAACCAGAAGATTCTGCCGGCAAAGTAATCTATCCAAACGGGTTGAGCTGTTCACTGCCTAAAGATATTCAAGAAGAAATGGTGCATTCAGTTCCAGGACTGGAATCGGCTGAATTTCTTGCATATGCATACGCAATCGAGTATGATGGAATAGACTCGCGTGAACTAAAGCACAGTCTTGAGTCAAAGAGATACAGTGGGCTTTTCTTTGCAGGACAGATTAATGGAACTACTGGATACGAAGAAGCCGCAGCTCAAGGAATAATGGCTGGAATAAATGCGGCATTTTACGTCCGTAAAGAAGAACCTCTTGTGCTAAGCAGACAAGATGCATACATCGGGGTTATGATAGATGATCTTGTGACAAAGGGCACTGATGAGCCATATCGCATGTTCACCAGCAGGGCAGAACGAAGACTCATCCTAAGACAAGACAATGCACGTTATCGATTGCTGTCTGCCGCCCGTCGAGTGGGCATAATTTCAAAGGAAACACTTTATCAGCGAGAAAAAGAAATAGAGATTCTTAACTATTTTGCAAGTCACGATAAAAATGCAAGTTCAAATGCCAACAACAATTCAATAGCCGCAAATCAAATATATGATGGTCTTACAGACCAGATTAAAAAAGAGATAACAATTATGCGTCATTATGCACCATATATCGATCAGGAGTTAAAAGCTGCAGAACGCGCAAAAAAAGACGAAGACATAAAGATACCGGCATGGCTGAACTATGACAAGTGCCTTGCAGTGAGATTTGAAAGTCGTGAGAAATTGAAGCGGCACCGTCCTGAAACCTTGGCGCAAGCTTCAAGAATACCAGGTGTCAATCCAGCGGACATAGCAGTTCTGGCAGTCATAATAAAGAAGGGACACATCTAGTTGTCTAATGTTATCAACATTTTCTGTTGATAACCTGAATACATAAGTTAATTAGTTTTTTAACATAAGCCGCACATTTTATGGTATATTATTGGGCGAAACGTCACACTAGACAACAAGATACTTTAAACAATGAACGAATCAGCAGAAAATGCGGCTAGGATGAAGTGGGAAAGGGCAAAGGCCATATACCTCTCTACGCTGCAATCGGAAGACGAGAAGAGCCAGGTAGAGCGCTATCTGTCGATGATTGTTTCAGTCGAGCAAAAGGGAAGCGCGTTCGTTGTAATCACTTCGAGTGCATTCTCCGCGGAGTTTTTGAAGGCAAACTATTCAGACAGGCTGAAGAAGTGCCTTGAACTTGTCATGCCTGACGAGAAGGTCGAACTGGAGTTCAAGTTCAGGGAGATTCCACTGCCTTCGATCATGTCGCATATTGTCGAGCCGAGAAAATCGCAGAAGATATCTACGTTCGTGTCGACAATGCCTCTCAACGACGAATACACATTCGACGAATTCGTAAGAGGCCCTTCGAACAGTTTCGCTCTTGCCGCTGCGCAGGCCGTAGTGGCAAATCCAGGCAAGGGAGGCTACAATCCTCTTTTCATACATGGCGGAACCGGGCTGGGCAAGACGCACCTGATGCAGGCGATAGGCAACGAGATCAAGCGAAAGGATCCATCTCTTGCTGTTTGCTACCTCACCGCAGAGGAATACCTGAACGAATACGTCAACTACATGAAGGACAGCAACGTTCCAGGATTCAGGGCGAAGTACAGGTCAGTCGACGTGCTTCTGCTCGACGACGTGCAGTTCTTCCAGAAGGGCAAGCAGATACAGGAAGAGTTCTTCAACACGTTCAACGCGCTAAAGGACAAGCGAAAGCAGATCGTAATGACATCTGACGTGGCTCCGAAGAACCTGCCTGCAATAGAGGAAAGGCTCATATCGCGGTTCGAGGGAGGCATGCTACAGGAAATTGAAACTCCCAGCTATGAAACGCGCCTTGCAATTCTGAGGAAGAAGCTCGAAGGTCTCGAAGTCAACGTACCGGACTATGCCCTTGAGTTCATAGCCGACAGGATAAAGAGCCATGTGAGGGCAATGGAAGGCGCGCTTGGAAAGGTAAGCGTGTATCTTTCGGCATATCCAGGCTCTACGCTGAGCAACGAAATTCTGGAACACCTGCTTGGAGACTTCATACAGAAAGAGCAGATGATGAGGAAGCTCAACATAGAGGAAGTAAAAGTAGCGGTTGCAAAGAAGTACTCCATAACGATGGAACAGATGATGTCGAAGGAGAGGACACAGTCGGTAGTCACTCCGCGCCAGCTTGCAATGTACATAGCGCGGAAGTTCACCACAAAGAGCCTTCCGGAGATAGCGAAGATGTTCGACAAGACGCATGCCACCATCATACACGGCGTGAGAAACATAGAAAGGCATCTGGACGTGGAGCCTGAACTAAAGGCGAGCCTTGCAGAGATTCTTGCTGAATTCGGATACAAGCTCTCTGACAAGATGGACTAGAGAAGCTGTTGAGAACTTGATCAGAGAATGGTGAAAAGTGGTGCAGGTTATCGACAGCGGTGCTTCGAACCGGATGGCTTTGAACATGTCTCAAATGGCAACCAAGAGGAAATCAACAGTTGAACTCATGCAAAACCCCAACAAACACTGGGTCAAAACGACTTGTCAACATTGTCTACAGTGTATAATACTATAAAAAATACACTTCATCTTAATAACAGTATTTGATACAATTCACAATCAAGGCTGTAGAAGAAGACTGCGGCCAGCAAACGTAAGGAGACAGCATGATGAAATTCAAGATAGTAAGGTCGAGGTTTCTTGAGGGACTGAAGTCCGTGCAGAACATTGTAGTTGGCAAGGGCTCTCTGCCAATACTGCAAAATGTTCTCATGGAGGCGAACGGCAAGGAGCTTAGGATGACCACCACTGATCTTGACATATCCATTCGCTCTATATGCGAGTGCGAAGTCATTGAACAGGGTAACTCAACGCTTCCCGTAAAGCTCCTGTTCAATGCCGTCGCCAAGGTGGCCGAGGGGGAGATAGAGGTTTCGATAGATGCGCACGAGCGCGCCGAGATCAACGCAGGAAACGCGAAGTTCAAGCTTGCGGGAATGCCGGAGTCGGAGTTTCCGCGCCTCCCTCAGGACGAGGACGCGTTCGCGTACACCATTCCCCAGACGACGCTCAAGGAAATGCTTCGCAAGGTTTCTTATGCAGCCAGCCAGGACGACACGAGGCGCACTCTGAAGGGCGTTCTCATGAGCTTCAAAGACGAAAAGCTCACCATGGTAGCCACCGACGGACGCCGCCTTGCGCTTGTAGAGAACGAGAACGAGTTTCCAAAGGACTCCGAGAGGGACATTGTGCTTCCCTCAAAGGCGGTGTCGGAGCTTCAGCGCTCGCTTGGAGGTGAAGGTGATGTCTCGCTTCTCGTGCAGAAGTCTCAGATATGCTTCAAGCTCGGCGGCATAATAATATACTCCAAGTTGATGGACGACGTCTACCCGAACTACCGCCAGGTCATACCTAGGGAGACAGCCGAGCAGATCGAGGTGGACCGCCAGCTGCTTCTTGACGCTCTTGACCGCGTGAGCGTAATGACCATAGACGAAGCTCATTCAACGAAGCTCATATTTGAAAGCGGAAAGCTCACCGTTACTTCCGCTGCGTCTGACATAGGGGAGGCAAAGGATGTCGTGCCCATCAAGTACGCAGGCGAGAAGATAGAGATAATGTTCAATCCGACCTACGTGATGGACGCTCTGAAGGCCATCGACGACGACATGGTTACAATACACATAAACGACGGTCATTCGCCTGCAGTGATAAAGTGCTCGATACCGTTCCTGTATGTGCTGATGCCTCTCCGGATAAACTGATTAAAAGACTGCGACTGAGAAGTGAAAAGGTCAAAGGGTATACCATGAAGATCTGGACCGACAAGAACTATCCAATCATCATTTCCTGTGCGAAGCAGCTTTCGCGCTGGACAGAGGCAGAAGTAATTGAGATGGGCTACAAGCCCATTGAAGTAACGGAGAACACGGTAGTTGTAAGAGGTGACATGCGCGATGTCATGAGGCTCAATCTGTGGCTCAGGACTGCACATCGCGTACTTGTTCCCCTGCTTAGGACGACATGCAGAAACATACGCGAGCTGTACGAGTCTGTCCTGTCGATAGACTGGGAGAACCTTCTTGACGCCGATGGATATTTCTCTGTTTCGTCCATAGTTCACAACTACACCATACGCGACACCAGGCTTCCCTCGCTTTACACCAAGGACGCCATAGCCGATCGAATGAGGGAGAAATGCCAGCGCAGGCCTGATTCCGGAGGGGCGAACTTCGGAGCGGCGGTTTTCGTATACTGGGAACGCAACGAAGTAATAATATACCTTGATACATCGGGCGAGCCGCTTTCAAAACGCGGATACCGGCGCATTCCGGGGTCTGCGCCCCTTCAGGAGACTTTGGCAGCCGCATGCATCATGGCCTTGAGGTGGGATCCGTCTACTCCGTTTGTGTCGCCGATGTGCGGCAGCGGTACGCCTGCGATAGAAGCAGTAATGATGGCAATGAACAAGGCTCCCGGTTCACTTAAGGGGCATTTCGCGTTTCAGTCCATAAAGGGATATAGCAGGTTCATACCTGGAGAGACGTCGTCGCTTGTTTCCTCGCGTCACAGGGCCGGTGCATCGCCGGAGCAGATATGGAAGGAAATGGTGCGTGACGCAAAGTCAAAGGAACGCACCGTCGGACTGCCTAAAATAGTTGCGACCGACATTTCGCCGGATGCCATTGAGAACGCCCTCACAAATTCCATCGCCGCAGGTGTTGCGCAGCACATTGAGTTCGCAGCGTGTGACTTTGGCGACACCAAGGTTCCGGAATCAGAGTCAACGCCGAAAGGAGTAGTGTTCTTCAATCCCGAGTATGGCATACGTCTTGGAGATCCTGTTGAGCTTGAGCCAATATACGAGCGCATAGGCACATTCATGAATGAAAAGTGCCGCGGCTATACAGGTGGTCTAATAACGGGAAATCCCGATCTTGCCGCCAAGGTCAATCTCTATTACAAAAACCGCGTTCCTTTCTTCAACGGGCCGATAGACTGCAGGCTCTTTGTATACGAGGGATGCGAACTGAAAGGACAGAACGTCAAATGAACTTTGAAGAATTTCTGAGGCCGGACGAACCGAATGAGAAGCCCGCAGCGGAAGAGACAGATGAAGAGGAAATTCAGCCTGAGGAGCTAGATGTACAAAAGGCAGTCGTTGAGGCCTTGGCGGCCGAGAAGGTAGCCCGTGACGAGGAAATAGGAAAACTCAGGAAGGAAAATGAATTTCTTCACAAGAAAGTTGCGGAACTCACTGCGAAGAATGAATCGATGACTGCCAGCATAAGCAGCATGAAGAGTTCGCTTGACCAAGTCGGGGACGTGCTGGCCAGAAATTCAGAAAGCGAAACATCAAGCAAAATAGCGCTCATCGACAGAAACATCGAATGTGAAGACCGCTTTCCAGGCGAGACTCGCGACCATGTGCTTGAGGTGATACGCGAGGCCAGAGACAGGGACGAAGCCGAGGGAAGATGCCGTCGAGCCCAGCTTCTTGAAAGTGTACTCCTGGCAAACGAGCCCAACGGTACGCTTGCAAAACGCCGTGCCGCGCTTGAAAAACTTTTCAATGAAAACGCCAACGTCATAAACGGAACAGTGATAGAAGAGCTTGCAAAGCTTGGAATTTCGCATAAAAAAGGCGAAGAGTATCTATTGGCATCAGAGATTATCAAGAGGAGTTATTGATAAATATCAACATACATACTAACATATGTTGATATTGCTGTTAATAAGTTTATAACTCTGTTGATACTGTTTATAACTTTGCCCTTGCAAGTTGATAAAATAAAGTCCATAATACTCACCTGTGACGAACCTAGATCCAGAAATCTGCTATCAGATACGTGAAGCTCGCCGTGCGGCGAAGCTATCACAGATTGTAGTTGCGAACGATATTGGCTGCAAGCAGTCGGCGTTGTCGATGTTTGAGCAGGGAGACGGAACAAAGCTTAGCGATGAGTCGATAAAGAAGCTTGCCGATAAATTCGGCATAGACATTTCACAAAAGAAGTCGTCTGTCCAGGCAACACCTGATGGAGCCGTTGTTGCACAGCGAACGGTATCAGAGAGCAAAGTTGGTTTCTGCCCAAACCCTCGCTGTCCGACGAACCATATATATGAGGTGGAGGGCAGAACCCTTTATCTTCCTGATCGTGCAGCGGCGGATCCAGTTGGAGGAAAGTTCTGCGCAATGTGCGGTGAAGTGCTTATGAAAGTATGCCCGAACTGTGGAGCGCACGTGCACGACGGAGGATTCTGCTCGGTTTGCGGAGAGTCGTACATATCGGTGTAAACCAGACATAAATACACAACCAAGGAGGAGAAGCTGATGGACAAGGTAAAAAGATACGCGGTATATCTATTGGTGATTGCCGGTTGCGGCGGGCTTCTCTTCGACTTTGGAGGAACAATAATCGGTCCGGCGCTGCCGTACATAGGTCCTGTAGAGGACAATCCCGGCAGCCTTGGTCTTTTCACGACCGGGCAGGTGTCGCATCTTTCGAGCGCCGTCGTGATGTGCGCCGCGATTGCCTGTCTTGCAGCCGGCTGGCTTACCGAAAAGATAGGGCGAAAGTTGATGATGCTCATTTCAGCCGCCATAGCCGCGCTCGCATGCCTTCCGATATGCCTAACGGGCGGGAACTACGCAATGTTCTTTGTCGGGCGGGCCATGCAGGGCGTGGCCGCCGGCTTTATAGGCGTTGTAGTTCCCATGTACCTCGCCGAATGCCTTGACGCGGACAGCCGCGGCAAGGGAGCCGGCATGTTCCAGCTTCTTGACTTCATAGGCATAACATTCTGCTCAATAGTTGGCCTGGCGGTAGTGCACTGCATAGGCGCGGCAGACGACACCACGGTTTCCGCCGCAAAGAAGGCGCTTGCCTGGAAGACTATTTTCTGGTCCAGCGCCGTTCCGGCCATTCTGTTTTTCCTTGGTGCGCTTGGCCTTAGAGAATCGCCGCGCTGGCTGTATCGCCGTGGTCGGAAAGAAGAGGCGCTTTCCGCGCTCGCGGCGAACAACGGCGAGGCGAAGGCGAAAGAGATATTGGAAGAGATGATCTCAAGTGACGAGGCAGAAGAAGCCGAGAAGGCCAGGAACGCATCAGCTACTGACACTCTCTTCCAGCGCAAGTACGTTCTGCCGTTCTGCATCTCCCTTGCAGTGCTGATATGCAATCAGGCGATAGGGTTCAACGCCATTCAGTACTTCTCGATCCCGATGTTCATGAAGGCAGGTCTTACCCAGTCTACGGCAAACGCGGCGAACTTCGTCGTGTGGCTTGTTCCCATTCCAGTGACAGTTGTTGCTCTGAGCCTTGTGGACAGGAGCGGGCGCAAGACCCTCCTGAAGCTCGGCACTCTCGGCATGGTTGCCGCGTTGGCAGGTGTTGCAACGGTGTTTCTGCTGCTTGAGAGGGGGGCGATGGCCGGCGGCCTCTTTGCCGGGTGGATGACTGTTGCCGGAATTGCGCTTTTTGTGGCGTCGTTTTCGATTGGTCCCGGAGTGGTGGTGTGGCTTGCGCTCTCCGAGCTGATGCCAAGCCGCATACGCGCAAACGGAATGTCGATAGCGCTGTTCGTAAACCAAATGGTTGCCTTTGCGATAGCCGATGCGTTTCTTCCATGGCAGAAGGCCTGCGGCTACGCAGTCGTGTTCTACTGCCTTGCCGGCTTTGCGTTTCTATACTTCCTGACGGCTGCGTTCCTTCTTCCGGAGACCAAGGGCAAGACGCTTGAGGAAATCGAGGCCTATTTTGCAGGCAAGCGGCGATGAAGCGCCATCTCATAGGGATAGGCGGAGTCGGCATGAGCGCGCTTGCAACCGCGCTCGTGAGGCTTGGCGACGAAGTTACCGGCGCTGACCGAACTCTCGGCACTCCGAACATACGTTTTCTCGAGTCGCTCGGCATCAGAGTCTATCCCGACGACGGCAGCGGCATCGACGACTCGACGGACGAAGTGGTCGTATCGACGGCAATAGAGGATGACAACCCAGGGCTTCGCCGTGCAAAGGAACTGGGAATACCGGTCGCCCATCGAGCAGCCGCGCTTGCTCGCGCCCTCTCAGGCCACAAGCTAGTCGCTGTTGCGGGAACGTGCGGGAAGTCGACCGTGACGGCAATGCTCGGTCATGTTCTCCAAGAATGCGGGCTTGATCCACTGTGCGTTAACGGGGCCAACGTGCCTGGATGGGAGGGGGCAGTGAGATTCGGGCGCGGAGAATACGCCGTTGCAGAGGTGGACGAATCAGACAAGTCGCTAGTGGCCTTCAAACCGTACGCGGCAATAGTCACCAACGCATCTGCCGACCACTACTCAAAAGAAGAAATGGACGAGGTCTTCGATGCATTTGTGAAGGAATGCGCTGGACCTGTCGTTGACGGTCGCCTTTCTGGCATCTCCGGCTGCGAGGCAGATACGTCGCTTCCCGGCAGGCACAACCGCGAAAACGCGGCGCTTGCGCTCAGGATGGCGCTTGCGCTTGGATGCGACGAGGCGACGGCGCGCGCTGCGCTGCTCTCGTTCCGAGGCGTAGAGCGGCGGCTCCAGAGAATTGACTCGGCGTGCGCCGGTGCGCCTGCGGTATATGACGACTACGCGCACAACCCCGAGAAGCTTCATGCGATGTGGACGACGCTTGCCGAGAAATATCCACGTGGCGTATGCGCGGTGTGGCGTCCGCATGGCTACGCGCCTCTGCGCAAGATGAAAGACGCGCTTGCTGATATGTTTGCGGAGACCGTGCGGCCGCAGGATCGGCTTCTCCTTCTGCCGGTGTACGACGCCGGCGGTACAACGGACAGGACAATAAACTCAGATGCGCTTCTTGCGGCGCTTTACGAGAGAGGACAAAAGCGGGCCGAGATCGTCGGTAACCTTGACATGGCGTATGAATGGTGCGCTGCCCACAAGGACGGCTATGAGTGCTTTGTGACGTGCGGAGCCCGTGATCCAGGTCTTCCGGAACTTGCGAAGAGACTGTCCGCAATGTAGAGAGATGACTGTTGTACACCTAGTTCCGGCGATGGAGCAGGGCGGCGTCGAAAGCGTCGTATGCAATTTGAACCGCGCCGTGGCTGCGGCTGGCTGGAAGTCTGTCGTGGTTTCACGCGGAGGCCGGCTGGCGGCGAACATAGAGGCAGATGGCGGCCGCCACGTTGCGCTTGACCTGAAGTCGAAGAATCCGCTTACCTATTTTCGCCGCGCGCTGAGGCTCAGGCGGCTTCTGCGTTCGCTTGCAGCGGAGGACGGAGACATCCTTGCATGCGCTCATTCACGAGTTCCGGCATGGCTGTTCTCATGGGCGAACCGCGCGCTTGGCCTGAAGTGGATCACTTACGCGCACGGCGCTAACAGCGTGTCGCGCTACTCGGCGGTCATGACCAAGGGGGATTTTGTGGTTGCGCCGTCGAAGTTCCTTGCCGACTTCCTGCTTGAGAAATATCCCGACAGGCCTTTGACTCCGGCGAGCGCCAGCCTTGCGCGCCGCCTGCGGATCATAAGCCCGAGCGTCGATCTCGTTCGCTTTGACCCAGATCGGATCGATGCGAAGTTCGCGGGCGAGAAGCGGCGCGAGTGGGGGGTCGAGCACGGCGAGCGCGTTGAAATGTCGGTTGGGCGCATATCGCCCGTGAAGGGCTTTGGAAATGTCATACGAGACTTTGCGGAGTCGGGATCTTCCAAGTTCTCGAAGCTTGTGATAGTTGGCGGCGCGGACGCACGGCACGAGTCGCATCTTGCAGAGCTGCGGGCGCTGGCGCATGAACTTGGCGTAGGCGACCGTGTCGTGTTTGCAGGAGCCCAGGCGAAGATGGCGGAGTGCCTTTCGATAGCCGATGAAGTCGTTGTGGGCAACACGGAAAAGCCGGAGTCGTTCGGCCTGTCCGTCGCGGAGGCGCTGGCCATGCGGCGGCCGGTGCGCCTTCTGCGCAGGTTCGGCGGGGCTGGCGAGATACTTGCGGCAGTCGCCGCGAGCGGCGTTGCCGATTCGCGCGAGGCGGTCCGGTCGCTCTATGGCTTCGAGGCGGTCGCGGCGAAAACGCTGGCGCTGTACGCTGGCGCGCTGGGCGGCCGGCAAGCGTGCGATGGCAATGTTTTGGTATAATACGCGGCGATGATTCACTTCAACAGACCATACATGACCGGCAAGGAGACGGAATACATCCGCCAGGCGGTTGTCGGCGGCAAGATATCCGGCAACGGAGAGTTCACGCACAGGTGCCAGGAGTATTTCGAGAAGCGCTATGGGTTTAGGAAATGCCTGCTTACCACCTCCTGCACGGACGCGCTTGAAATGGCCGCCATGCTTACCGACGTGGGTCCAGGCGACGAGGTGATCGTGCCGTCGTACACTTTCGTGTCGAGCGCGCTGGCTTTCGTGCGACAGGGTGCGACCATTGTATTCGCCGACAGCCGCGCCGACCAGCCGAACATCGACGAGGCGTCGCTGGAGTCGCTTGTGACGCCGCGCACGAAGGTCATTGTGCCTGTGCACTATGCCGGCGTTGCCTGCGACATGGACGCGATAATGGCCGTTGCCGGGCGGCATGGCCTGCTTGTCGTGGAGGACGCGGCGCAGTCCATAGACTCGTTCTACGTTTCGCGCGACGGCACCCGCCGCGCACTTGGCTCCATAGGGCACCTCGCCGCGTTCTCGTTCCACGAAACCAAGAACATAATATCTGGTGAGGGCGGGATGCTCGCAGTGAACGACGAGCGATTTGTCCGCCGCGCCGAGATAGTGTGGGAAAAGGGCACCAACCGCGCGGAGTTCTTCAGGGGCGAGGTGAACAAATACGGCTGGGTCGATGTCGGGTCTTCGTTTCTGCCGACCGAGGTTGTCAGCGCGTTCCTCTGGGCGCAGATCGAGCACCTTGACGAAATACAGGCCGAGCGCAAAAGGCTCTGGGGCGAGTATATGGACTTCTTCTCCGGGGGCGTAGCCGAACGCTGCGGCCTGAAGCTTCCGTGCGTCCCCGGCTGCGCCACGAACAACGCGCACATGTTCTACGTGCTCTTTCCCGACCTTGCGAGACGTTCCGCTTTCATTGCCAGGATGCGGGAGCGCGAAGTGCTGACGGTTTTCCACTACCTTCCGCTTCACTCGTCCGCCTTCTATGTCGAGTACGCGAAGGCCCATAGACCGTCCGGGCGCGCGCCGACGGACCTGCCGAACTGCGATCGGTATGCGGACACGTTGGTCAGGCTGCCGCTTTACTGCGGGCTGGCCCCGGACCAGGGCAGAGTCATCGCAGCGGCGAGGGAGTCGCTTTCGTGAGGGACGTCGCCTTCAGCTGCGACGACGGCGGAGCCGACTTTCTCCGCACGGCGGTGTGGTCGCTCCTCGAACACTACGCCGGCGAGGAGCCGCTGAGAGTCAACGTGTTCGAGGGCTTCGGCGGGCACTCCGCCGCGCACAAGGCCGCGCTAGCCGAGGTGGTCGGGCGTTTCCCGAAGGCGTCGCTCAGGTATCACGACGTAGAGCCATTCCTCAAGCCATACCCCGACATAGTGAAGGGACGCGAGAACTCGCGGTGGAATGTTTTCACATGGACGCCCGTTTTCACGCCGCAGATAATATCCGACTCCGAGGGGACGGTTGTTCACTTCGACATCGACATGCTCTTCAACGCCGACGTGTCTCCTCTGTTCGAGATCGACTTCGACGCCGTGGGCGGACTCGTCGCCTGCGTGCACGAATACGACAGGTTCGGCGACAACGCGGGCAAGGTCATTTGGGAGAGCGGCATACTTCCGCCGGAGGCAGATCGGTACTTCAACACCGGCGTGTTGGTGTTCAACACCGCCGCGTGCCGAGAGGAGCGCACATGGGAGAAGATCATAGATTGGTACCGCGCGCACTACGACATAGCCGACCGAATCGAGCAGGACGCATGGAACGCGCTTTACTGGCGGCGCACGGTGGCGCTGCCGGCGAAGTGGAACTTCCACGACCGCAACATGAAGGGCTACGCGAAGTGGAGTCCCTTCATGAAGTACTGGCTTGGCAACCCGCCGAGAGAGTGCCTTGAGGCCGCGCTCAATCCGGCGATACTGCATTTCTGGGGACCAAAGAAGCCATGGAAGCCTTCGCATCGCCCGTACCGCGGGCTTTACCACAAGGCGATGCGCGCCGTGGGCCTAAAGGTGCCGCGCGAGCAGCTGCTTGCGCCGTTCTACAACGCGGCGAACGCGGTCAACCTCTGGCGAATCCGCCGCAGGCTGGACCTCATGACGTTCAAGGCATCGCCGTTTCGCCCGCTGAAGGCCGTCAAGCACGCGCTGCTCCTGCCGTTCGAGTGGCTTGGCGTCATGCTGGGGGCGTTGGTCCTGTCGAACGTTCCGCACAGGTGGATGCTCGCGATATGCGACGCCCTCTCGGCGGTGATGTACGCGTTGGACTGTCGCGGGCGCAGAATATCGCTTGAGAACCTCCGCATAATCGAGGGCGTCGCGCCAATGCGCGGCTGGGCCGACAGGTTCGATCCCGACAAGGCGAAGTACGACCCGACGCGGCGCGAGAAGACCGTGATAAAGAGGTCGTATCGCAACATGGCGCGGACTATAGGGCATGTCTTCTGGACGCTCCGCTCCGCACGGCGGCGCGTGGCGGAGGTTGGCGAACTTGACGCTTCTTCGCGCGAGATGCTGGAAGGCAATTCGCAGGCAGTCACTGTTTCCGGGCACATCGGGTGCTGGGAGATACTTTCGCAGCTCGCGTTTCTCGCCGGCCACAGGATGATGTCTGTAGCGAAGCCGATAGGCACAAGCGGCATGACGCGGCTTCTCATGCGCGCGCGCAGGTCGATCGGACAGGAGATCGTTCCCGCGAAAGGCGCGTCGAAGCAGCTCCTGGCAGGCGTCAAGGCCGGCAAGTCGCTCGGGCTTCTCGTCGATCAGGCGGTGTCTCCGCTGGACGGCGGCGTGTGGGTCAGGTTCTTCGGGCGGCCCGTGCCAGTCTCGGCCGCGCCGGCGTTCTTCGCCGCGAAGGCGAAGATGCTCATAGCAATAGCCTGGTCGCATCCGCTCAAGGACGGCCGCTACCGCTGCGAGCTGGTCGAGACCATTCCCGCCGCAGAGTCGCGCGAGATATGGACCACGACGCAGCGGTGCGCCAGCGCCTTGGAGCGCGTAATCCGCCGTCACCCGTCATGCTGGGTCCTGAACTACGACTGCTTCGGCTACTCGGTTCTGCCGATGGGGGAGGCGGAGCTTGCCCGCCGCGAACGCCGCTGACCTTGCGGACTGCGAGCGATATGTGGTATAATCGCAATGTTGAAGATCGTCTTTCTATTCATCGACGGCGTTGGAATCGCCGGACAGGCGGCGGACAACCCTATAAATGCGGAGGTGTGCCCGACGCTGTGGCGCCTTTTCTCCAGGCACGCCAAGCCCATCGACGCGTGTCTGGGCGTTGACGGCCCGCCGCAGTCCGCGACGGGCCAGGCGACGATGTTCACCGGCGTAAACTGCGCAAAGGCGATGGGCAGGCACTGCGAGGGATTTCCCGGCCTCAAGCTGCGCGAGATGGTGCAGCGCGGCAACCTGTTCCTTTCGCTCCGCGAAGCCGGGTGCAGCGTGCGCTTCGCCGACGCGTATCTTGTGGATTCGGTCGAGGAGCTTTCCGCCCGGCGCTTCAAGTCGGTCACGACGGTCATGGCGCTCACCACGCCTGACGTAATCTGCACCGCGCAAGACCTGGCCGACGACAGGGCGCTCATGCAGGACCTCACGCGCGAGACGATACAGGACAGATACCCCGACATTCCGATCGTCGCGCCGCAGCGCGCCGCGGAGCATCTTTTCAAGATGGCGTGCGAGAACGACTTCACGCTGTATGAATTCTTCCAGACCGATGTCGCCGGGCACTCGATGGACTACGCGCGCGCATGTGCGGTGCTGAGGGTCTACGACAACTTCCTGGCGGCTCTCGTGCGCAGCGTGGAGGCGGCGGGCATCACGCTCGTCATGACATCCGACCACGGCAACATAGAGTCGATATCGGAGCGCGGCCACACGCGCAACCCGGTGCCGTTCGTCGCGTTCGGCCCGAGGGAGCGCGCGCTGCGC
This sequence comes from uncultured bacterium, assembly GCA_902772905.1. Taxonomy (GTDB): domain Bacteria; phylum Verrucomicrobiota; class Kiritimatiellia; order RFP12; family UBA1067; genus UBA1067. Next base: position 63,837 of record CACYCL010000142.1, read on the forward strand.
GAGCGCGTCAACTCGCTGGTTGACGTGACGCCCGCGATACTGGCCGAGATGGAGACACATGGCTGAACTCAAGCAAAACGCAGAATGGAGTGCTGAATGAAGAAAGCGATCATAACAGTTGTCGGCAAGGACACCGTCGGCATAATAGCCAAGACGAGCGCGTACCTCGCCAAGGCAAACATCAACATACTCGACATCTCGCAGACCGTAGTGCAGGACTACTTCAACATGATGATGATAGTGGACTGCGCGAAGGCGCGCCGTCCGTTCGAGGACGTCTCCGCCGACCTGGCCGAGCTGGGCCTCTCGCTAGGCCTTAAGATTCGCTGCCAGAAGTCCGAGATCTTCGAACGCATGCACAGGGTCTGAGCCAATGATAACAGTTTCCGAAGTCAGCGAGACAAACAAGATGATTCTCGAGGAGAATCTCGACGTGCGCACCATCACGATGGGCGTGTCGCTCCTCGACTGCGCCGACTCGTCGGTGAAGAAGACGTGCGACAGCGTCTACGCGAAGCTGCTGAGGCTCGCCGGGAAGCTTGTGAAGACCGGCGACGAGATCGGCCGCGAGTTCGGCGTGCCCGTGGTCAACAAGCGCATATCGATCACCCCGATGGCCGTTGTCGGCGCGTCGTGCTGCCGCAAGCCGGCGGACTTCGTGCGCCTCGCAAAGACGCTTGACCGCGCAGCCAAGCGGCTCGGCGTGAACTTCATCGGCGGCTACTCGGCCGTCGTGTCGAAGGGGATGACGCCCGCCGACGAAATGCTCATACGCTCGATACCGGAGGCGATGGCCACTACCGAGCGCGTCTGCTCATCGGTCAACGTCGGCTCGACGAAGACCGGGATCGACATGGACGCAGTGCGGCTCATGGGCGAGATCGTAAAGGAGACGGCGGCGAAGACCGCCAAGCGCGACTCCATCGGCTGCGCGAAGCTTGTGGTTCTCTGCAACGCGCCGGACGACAACCCGTTCATGGCCGGCGCGTTCCATGGCGTCACCGAGGGCGACGCGGTCATAAACGTCGGCGTGTCCGGCCCGGGGGTCGTGAACCGCGTTCTCGCGAACTCATGCCGCGGCGTCCCGTTCGAGGACCTCTGCGAGACCATCAAGCGCACGGCGTTCAAGATAACGCGCGTGGGGCAGCTGGTCGCGCAGGAGGCCGCGAAGCGGCTGGGCCTGCCGTTCGGCATCGTGGACCTCTCTCTCGCGCCTACGCCCGCCGTCGGCGACTCCGTGGCCGACATACTGAAGGAAATCGGCCTGGAGCATCCAGGAGCGCCAGGGACCACGGCTGCGCTCGCGCTGCTCAACGACCAGGTGAAGAAGGGCGGCGTGATGGCGTCGTCGTACGTGGGCGGGCTTTCTGGCGCATTCATCCCGGTGTCGGAGGACCAGGGCATGATCGATGCGGTGGACGCGGGCGCGCTCACGATCGAGAAGCTCGAGGCGATGACGTGCGTGTGCTCCGTCGGCCTTGACATGATAGCGGTTCCGGGCGACACGCCTGCGAGCTCCATCGCCGGCATCATCGCCGACGAGGCGGCAATCGGCATGGTCAACCAAAAGACCACGGCGGTTCGAATCATCCCCGTCGCGGGCAAGAAGGTCGGCGACCGCGTAGAGTTCGGCGGGCTTCTCGGCCATGCCCCGGTCATGGGCGTGTCGAAGTTCTCGTGCGCCGACATGATCGCCCGCGCAGGCCGCATCCCCGCGCCGATACACAGCTTCAGAAACTGACGCAGATGATACGCGTTGCGATAATAGACGACCACGTGATCGTGAGGACCGGGCTGAGGTATCTCGTAGAGGCAGATGCCGAGCTGGCGCTTGCCGGCGAGTTCGGCGGCGGCGTCGGCGCGGTCGACTTCTACCTTGCCGCGAAGCCGGATGTCACGCTTCTTGACGTTCGCATGCCGGACCGCGGCGGAATCGACGTTCTTCACGACATTCTCGCGGCGGACCCGGACGCGCGCGTCGTAATGCTCACGACGAGCGACGTAGAGGAGGATGTCTTCCGCGCGATAGAGGATGGCGCGCTCGGCTACGTCATGAAGGAGAGCCCTGTCGAGACCATCGCGGCCGCGATCCGCACGGCGATGGCTGGCGACGTGTACATGACCGACGACGTGCGGCGCATCTACGCGGCGCGCAAGTCCGCTAAAGGCCTTTCGGCACGAGAGTGCGAGGTTCTCGCCCGCGCCGGGCGCGGCGAGAACAACCGCGAGATCGCCGCAGCCATGGAGCTGAGCGAGAACACCGTGAAGATGTTCATGAAGCGCGCGTTCTTCAAGTTGGGCGCAACTTCCCGCGCCGAGGCCGTTCAGCTGGCCGTTCGCCGCGGCCTGATACCTGCGGAATGAAACAAGCCGCTTGCACCGTTCACCTGCATTGTGGTATAATCCACACTGAAATGCGCAAAGCCTTTACACTCGTCGAGATGCTGATCGTCGTGGTGGTGCTCGTCACCCTCATGACGATAACGTTCCGTCTCGGCGCAATCAACGAGACAAGTTCGCGGCGCAACACGACAGTCACGCGCCTCCAGAAACTAGAGAACTGCCTTTCCGGCTACTTCGCCGCGTTCGGCAGCTACCCGCCCGTCGCCCAGCACGGGTCGTACAACTTCTACCTCAGGGTAGACGACCACGGCATACAGAACCTCGACGGCGACGAGAACACCAGCATCTTCGGCTGGGACCCCGATGCATTCAGGAGGGGGTCGCGCCCCACCGAGGAGATCGAGGCCTGGAACCAGGTGCAGGCCGCGTGCCGAGCACAGCCCGTCGGCTGCGCATTCCCGTTCCGCAAGGAGTTCAGCGACTTCGTGACCGCGTGGTCAGACCAGCTGAAGGAAGAGGCGGCCGACTCCAAGTCGCTTACCCATGCGCAGAAGTCCATGTTCGCCGCAGGCTTTGACGACGGCATATCGCAGAACATCGGCCGCCACGCGCGATTCAAGGACAAGACGGACTGGCGCGACGTGCAGCTCTTCAAGTTCGGCTTGATGAGCTTTCTCCTGCCGCGCTACCTCATAATGATGGCCTCCGACGAGTCGCTCTATTCCGACTACGCGCAGTGGACGGGCAACAACTCGATGCCGTCCGACCCGCTCACGGGGCAGAAATACATTTCATGGCGCAAGGTGTGGGACGACGCGAACAGGGACCGCGACACGACCGACTACGCCAGAGTCGCGAACATCCCGTCGCAGGCGGTCTGCGCGCGCTGGATGCCGAATCTGGAGGATTCCGTCTACACGCCGCACTCTACGCTGTCGATCTTCGGCGTGGACATCGCGGACAACGAAAGCACCGTCGGCTTCAGCCTTTCGTCGACAGAGGTGCATTCGCCTGGCGGCTACGACCAGTCTTCGACGTCTGGCCAGTATGTGCTCGACTTCTGCACGGTTCGCGACGGCTGGTGGGAGGAGTTCTACTACTATTCGCCGCCGCCGTACCAGACGTACGTGCTTTGGTCTTCGGGTCCGAACAAGCGCACGTTCCCGCCGTGGATATCGCGCGACAGCCTTGATTCCAAGGCCAACCGGTGCGTCAGCGCCTGGATCGAGGATGACATCGTTAACATGAGCCACTGAATGGAGAGTTGAAAATGGTAAATGCAAAGAGCTTTCGTCCGGCTTTCACGCTCATAGAAATGCTGGTTGTGATCGGCATAATCGCCGTGCTGATAGGCGCCTCCCTCGGCGGCTACTCGTCTATGACGAAGACGGCCGACCGCGCCCGCTGCCAGGAGGTCGTGTCCAACGTCGCCACTGCGCTCACGGCGCTCTTCCAGAACGAGGGGTCGTGGCCTAAGCGGCTGGCGGAGAACGGCGCCACCGACGGCAAGCTCGACGAGAACGTCGCCTACGCGCTTGTCGCAAACGGCCGCAGCTACTTCTCCCTCACGAAGAGCACAGACGGCAGGTCCCTCGGCGGCCACGACAGGTTCGGCATACTCACGCCGTGGGCGCAGGCCGTCGTCAAGGCGCAGGGCACGGCGGCCAGCAAGGGCTCCAAGGTGGGCACCATGACAGTCGACGACCACATTCTGCACTACGCGCTCGACCTTGACGGCGACGGCAAGATCCTCGGCGCAAGCGTCGGCGGGCAGTCGGTTGACGTGCGCGCGACGGCCATAGTGTGGTGTGGCGGCAAGGACGGCGTCATCGACCCGTACCCGTACGCGAACGGCGGAGGCGGCGGCAAGGGTTCGTCGTCGAAGGGCGGCACGCGCAGCGACGACGTGTACAGCTGGACTCCGGCGCAGACGAGGGACGTGCAGTGAAGCGAGGTTTTACCATCGTAGAGCTGATGATGGTGGCAGGGATCATCATCGTGCTAATGGGCGTCGTCACAACGGCGGCGGCGCAGTCGATTCGCGCCTCGCGCAGCCGTCGCGCCGATGCCCTCTGCAACCTCGTGAAGGCCGGCATGAACGCCTACTATGCGAGGTACGACGAGTGGCCCGGTTCGATAGGCTCGAGGATTTCGAGCGGTTCGCTCGGCGGCGGCTCCAACAACGAAGGGGCGAGCGGCACCACCGACAACGACAAGTACGTGCTTTCGGGGAGCGAAGTGCGCAGCTGCGTGAAGGCGCTCGTCGACGAAACGAAGAACGGTTCGCCGGTGATGGACATATCGGGGCTTTTCGTGTCGCGCTTTCCGGGCGAGATATCTGGATCGGCGAGCGGCGGCAAGGGTTCGTCGTCGGTGCGCGTGGCCAAGGCGACGGGCATGGACTTCATGTCGGCCATACACGGCACGCGCACTTCCAAGAAGAAGATGTCTACCTCCGAGATGTACTTCGGCTATCCCGATCCGGAGACTGGCTACTTCCTGAGATTCAAGATGGTCTATTCAATTCCCACCGACCAGTTCTCGGTCACTAAGCAGAGGTGAAGATGAACAGGGCGTTTACACTACTTGAGCTGCTAGTGGTCGTGGGCATCATGGGCCTTCTCGGCACGGTGTCCGTCGGCGGGTACATGCAGATGCGCCGCGGCATGGAGGAGAAGGGCGTCATACAGGATGTCAACACCCTGATCCGGGCGGCGTACCAGCGCGCGCAGGTCGACCGGCAGCCTACGGCCGTTGTGTTCTGGAACGAGACGCTTCGCGGCGACAGCGACGTGGACGGGGAGAACATGCTGGTGGTAGGCCACGCCGTCGCGATCCGCAGGTCGGGGCGCATAACCGAGGTGAGCTCCAACTTCCTCATCGACGAGTTCGCCGACCTTGCGCTGACGTATCAGACCGACGACGGCGACGACGGCAGCTCCGGTTCGACCGACGCCGGAATGTACATATATCCGCTTGACAACCTTTCGGACGTGGAGCAGAGCTCCGCGATACGCCGCTCGCTGGTAGAGACCAAGGTATACGCCCAGGTGCGCACTCCGGTGTACCTGACGGGGCCGAAGTCGGAGAACGTTGCTTCGTCCGCTAGCGGCTCTGGTTCGTCTGCCGCGACAGGCCAGATTACGGTATATGGCTTCAAGATCAAGAGTTCCAACGGCGTAAGCTGGAAGCCCGGCATGGCGTACGGCATGGAGTTCGCGCATCTCGTTCTGCCGCACGGGTACTTCTTCGGTTCCAACTACTCCACGTCCACGACCGATCCGATACGGGAAGCTGGCGCGCTGGCCTTCGACGTCGGCAAGAACACGGGCAACGGAATGGTGTCTGGCAACCAGGGCGGGCTCATGAGCCGCACGAGCGTGCAGATCACGGCGTTCCGCCTTGGCTCTTCCGGAACGCTGGAGCCGAAGTCGATTGGAATGTCGGCTGACCCGACGAAAGAGATGAGATGATGAAGAAGGCTTTTACATTGATTGAGGTCAACCTCGCCATGCTGATCATGGCGGGCGGCATACTCTCCATCGTTGGGCTTTACGCATTCGGCTTTCGCGAAAACCGCCACAGCCGGGAGGACGTCGCAGCCACCACGCTAGCCGACAGCGTGATATCTCCGCTCGTTATGGCGATCAGCGCGACGAACCTGAAGTGGAGCGTCTTCCGCCAGGAGAGGTTCTTTCCGAGCGAGAGGGCGTGGGGCGACTACGTGAACAGCAAGGGCGTCGTCACGCAGAATCCCGAAAGCCGCGCCGAGGGAGTGTTCAGCTCCACGATGTCGTGGATAAGCGGCGCCGCGAAGGGTCCGCTCAACGTAAAGACGGCTTTCCCGTCTGCGGCGCTCAACGGCACGGGCATGAGCTGCGGTCTCGTTGTGCAGCACGACGAAGACTCCGCCGTGGTCAGGATATCGTTCAGGGCGACGCGCCTGCCTGGCGAATTGCTGTCCATGCCGCTTTTCTACACCGAGGTCAGGTTCCAGGGCCTGCCGGACGAATAGTGTGGAATGCAAATGCAGAATGCAGAATGGAAGATTGAAGTGAAGAAAGGCTTTACCATAATAGAGTTGCTTGTGGCATCCCTTCTTCTGGGCATGCTCGTGACGATTCTTACGATGATCTTCAACCAGTCGTCGATAGCCTGGCGCACGGGCGTCGCAGGCGTCGCCGACCTAGACGACATACGCGACAACGTAGCCGAGCTGCGCGAGGAGGCCGACAATGCGTTCATTGCAAGCCCTGGCGGCAGCTACCAGCTGTTCAGGCACGTAGGCCTGTGGGATTCCCGAGGCAGGCTGCGCGACCGCGCCTGCGACGCTCCGGGAAGCGAGGTTCAGTCCGAGGGGAGCGGAAAGCTACGCGCGAACATTCTGCGACAGAACCTCTCCGTGTCGGCATCGACCCGGCTTGACAGCATTATTCCGTACAACGTCGGCAATGCCGGCAACCCCCGTTCCGTGAAGAACTACTCCGTGAACGTGATGAGCGCCGGTCCCGACAAGACGTTTGACACATGGGACGACATTTGGAGCTGGCCAGATGACTTTGAATAGAAGAGGATTCACGCTCGTCGAACTGCTCGTCGTGGTCGGCATGATAGCCGTCCTGATGGGTGCTATGACTTCGGCCGTGGCGCAGGCGCGCGAGCGCGCCCGCATTCAGAAGGCCACAAACGACGTCAAGGTCATGTCGCAGGCCATTCTCGCCTACGAGATATGGAACGGCGACGAACTGCCCACGATGGGCTCTCGCGGCAAGGCGGCCGGCGGCGTGGATGCCACGGGCAGCAGCCTCGGGTTCCTCATTGGCAGGGGCAACGCCGAGGGTGTCGCGGGCGGCAGCGGCAGTTCGCAGCTGCCGGTGCTGCTGATGGCGCAGCTAAGGAGCGGCGGCGCGATTGTCGATCCGTGGGGTACGCCGTACAAGGTGACAATTGCTGAGTCGAAGGCGAACATCAAGCTCAAGACGGTCACCGGGGCTCTGACTACCGGCTACTGGCTGCCCAACTTCTACAGGAACTGGGAGGAGTGACTACGATGAAACGCGGCTCTGCTCTTCTCATAGTTCTCGGCATGTTGTCGTTCATGGTCATCTCGGCCGTGGCGTTCTCGGCTTTCATGCGCTTCTCGCGACTGCCTTCCAGCTATCTTCGTCGCACGTCCGCATCCCGGCACCTGGTGAAGGCTGCGCTTGCGGAGGCCATAGACATTGTCGACGCCTCAATCGCCGACAATCCGCATCCGGGAGTTGGCACCGGGGCGATAAGCTACCCGCGCTACTCCGGCGGCAGGGTGATCAACCGCAACTACTGGCGCAACCACGTCTTCACCGGAACGAACATCCTTGTCTCCGCCGACGAGACCATAGCGACGCTCACGCTTGAGGGGCTTGCGCACCTGCCCCCGGCGCTAATAAACGAGGCAAGGTACTACTCGCGCCACTCCACTGCCGGAAGGTGGCACACCTTCGGCTATGACAGCGGGCGATTTGCGTTCTGCGCGGTGGATGTGTCCGATCACCTCAACGTGAACAAGATTCCAGCCGACATAGGTCGCGGCTCCCTGCCCGAAAACCGCTTCTCGCTCTCGTATGTGTTCGAGAACGACGGTCACACGTCTTACACGGTTCAGCCGTCCGCCTGGGACACGTTCATGGAAAACTACGTGTCGTTCGCCAGCGCGAAGGACAACATAGCCACGCCAGCGCAGAAAGGCAGCTCGGCTTCGTCGTCGTCTGCTTCGGCGTCCAAGCTCCCGCTCGTCTCTATTGCGGACTTGAACCTCGCGGCCAACAGGGATGGCGGCAACTTCCGCCAGTACTTCCCGTTCGTAGGCTACCTAGAGGGCGGGCAGTCCGACTTTGTCACGAGCCTCACCGGGCCGACCGCCGAAATGCAGAAGCACATGGCGTTCGTGACCGACGGCTACTTCCCGACGTCTGGCGGCACGGGTGCCGACGACGACTACGATCTTGCCGACGACAAGTACCAGCCGTTCACCGGCGAGAACCTGAAGGAAAACAACGCAAGGGTGATTCGCGCAATCATCGACAAGTCCACGCCGGGCGCAACGCGCCTTCGCGACTATATCGGGCGTCTTGGCCTTGTGCATCTCTGGGACTATCTTGACGAGGACAACGTTCCCGTCTCGCTTGCGATTCCATCCGTGGAGCGTACGCCGATGGTCTGCGGCATAAAGCCCACGGTCAGCGGCTCGTCGATACAGGTCACGATGCGGAAAGAGGACCCGACCGGCAACCAGATCACCGAAGCCGACCTTACGAGCGATGCGTATCCCGGGGCCGAGCCGTCAAGCATGAGGGTCAAGCCGACGTCTGCGGGTCTGCAGCGCACGGCGAGGTATGTCGAGAAGTATGTCCTTGACAAGACGAAGTTTGTGGCTGGCATTCGCAGCGGCTCCATCAAGGCAGTTGTCGCCTACCCGTTCCGCCGCGGCAGGGACATAAACGACCCCGACAGCTTCACGCTTGACGGTCATGTCGAGTTCTTCTTCACCACCGGCAACATGAAGTTCCGCACCGGCGTACAGAGCGACTCCCTGCATCTTGACAGCAGCGCGATACAGGACAAGGCGTACAAGGGCGACGGCGTGTTCCATCTACCGCTCCAGTCGCAGGGTCTCTCGTTCAGCAATGTAAACGACGAGCAGAGCGCGCTTCAGGAAATCGACTTCATGATAGGCGCCGGCGGTGCGTCGTCGGACATGATGAATGCCATTGACTCCAACCCGATTCTGACAGTGACCTGGTCGCAGGAGCAGGTGTCGGTAGACCTCAACGAAGGCAACCCGAACGCTGCGCCGAACATCGTATGGCAGAACAGCGGCAATTCGCCGACGCGCATAGATGCCGTCTGCGGCTTGCCGCCGCTTGGCGCGGACGGCGTGCCGGATGCAACCTTCACGTCCAAGAACGCGCTGCTTGCATATTTGAACGGCGGCGGCGCCAAGCAGGCGCGGCTTGTCATGGCGCTGTGGCTTCGCGTCAAGAACGGCGACGGCAAGACTGTGGATCTCGTGCCGGCATGCCTTCTCGACGACAAGAACTTCAACAGCATAAACAACTTCCAGTCGATGGGCGCGATCGGCAACACGTTTAGTGGCCAGGCGTACCCTGTTATGCGCTTCACCTGCGGCAGCGCGTTCGACTTCTCCGACACGGCTTTCCAGAACATGAACGCCGTCGATGCCACCGCTGCGCCGGAAGGCATAATGTGCGGCGATCCGCGCTGGAACTGGGCGCCGGAGCACTGGTTTGTTGACGCGAATGTGTCGAAGTCCGGCTGGCTGCAGAAATGCGGCAAGGGAGTTGGCGTCCGCGACCGCGACATCTTCATGGCGACGAGCGACGCCGGCTACCTGCAGAGCGTATACGAGCTTGCGTTCCTGCCGCGCCTCGCCGGCGACTTCAGGCTCGACAACGAAATATGGGGTTCGATGGAGTCTCCGGACGACGGGCGCGACAGCTGGGCTACCGATTTCGCCGGTGCGCGGAATTCCGGGCTTATGTGGACCACTTATCGTCCGTTTGCGCGCAATGGCGTCGCCCGCGACGATTTCGAGCAGATCGGCCTTGTGAACGACGGCGGCGGCACGAAGCTGAACCCGTATTCCGACAACGAGAACATATTGATGGCGGCGTTTGCGAACACGCCAATGGACTGGTGGGCGGCATCTGCGAACACCGATACAGGCGTTAGCACGAGCGAGCGCAAGGCGGCGGCTACGTTCAACAAGAAATACGCCTTCTCGAAGATGAACTCAAATGCTAAGTTCGACTGGGAAGACCTTGAGCGCGTGGCTGTGGCTTTCAAGGAGCGCATGCAGTCGCAGACGACCGTCAACGGCTGGATGGGAGCGTACAACGAGCTCTGGGCCTTGGACGGCACCGACGAAAACCGGCTTATGGGAGCTGAGCTTCAGGGCGACACCGACGAGCTTTTCGGAGTTGACCGCAAGTTCCTCTACGGCTACTGGCGCGACTGCTTCGCTGTCAAGCAGCAGCTCTTCCTGATCTTCGTGAGGGCCGAGCCCATGATGATGGGCGGCGGGGCGATAGGCCAGACGCCTCCGCAGCTAGGCGCGCGCGCGGTTGCCCTTGTCTGGCGCAATCCGCATCGTGGCTCGAAGTCGTACTCTGAAGACGGAGAAGGCTCGTCTGGCGCACCTGCCAATGCGCCGCACCAGACCCGCGTGCTGATGTACAGGCAGTTTGACTAAGGAAGAGGTAGGAAAAAATGAAAAAGGGATTCTCTCTCGTAGAGCTACTCGTCGTCATAGCCATAATAGCCATTCTCGCCGGTGTGCTGATGTCCACTTTCGGTGGCGGCACCCAGTCGGCGCGCGCCGCGCGCTGTCTCTCGAACATGAAGAACCTTGCGAGCGCGAGCCAGACTTATGCGATGAGCTCCTACTATTATCCCCGCGCCGGAAATCTGGTGTACCTGAAGATGAAGGAGGAGTCCGGAAACAGGATCCAGAAGGAGTACAGGGAGGTTGCAGGCTGGATAAGCTCTAATTCTCAGAACATGTTTCCCTCGACTTCGTACAGCACGCCTGAAGTCATAGGCCTGTACTCAAGCGACAGGGAGGCGGCCAGCTTCGCCCTCACCAACGGCGTGCTGTGGAAGTATGTCTCTGGCAGCCGCGAGACGTACATCTGCCCTGAACACGCAAAGCAGATGGGCAAGCATGGCATAACCGTAAACTGGAGTTATCTCATGAACGCCTACTTCGGATGGAACAAGAAGGGGCGCGCCGCATCCAACATCGACAGCGGGCGCATCGAATACGGGCGTTTGGCAAAGTCCGACAAGACGCTGCTCTTCTCGGAGGTTCCGTTCATGGGCTTCAATTCGTGGGAGCCTTCTGGCTCCGGCGGCTCGACCGACACGGATGCGATTCTGCAGTACGCTGAAAGCGGTCTCGATTCTGGTGACAAGGGTACGCAGTCCGGCGGCGGTTCGGACGAGGAAATCGGCGTAAACCATAAGAGCGGCAGGTACTACTCAGCCCATGTGGCTTTCGCTGACGGCCATGTCGAGAAGCTTCGCATGCCCATGAAGGGCAAGAAGCCCGACACATCCGGCCTGGCCGAAGTGACGAGCTGGCTTTGCGTCGGCTACGACATTTCGTTCGACGGCGGCAGATACAAGCGCGTCAAGTAAGATGTACGCTTCTGCGCCCGCCGCTTGCCGCGTCATGGGCATAGTGAACGTGACGCCTGATTCGTTTTCGGACGGCGGGCGGTTCTTTTCGTCGGACGATGCCGTGCGGCGCGGACGCGAGATGCTGGCGGAAGGCGCGGACATCCTCGATATAGGCGGAGAGTCGACGCGTCCTGGGGCCAAGCCGCTTTCATGGAACGAGGAATGGGCGAGGATAGGCCCTGCGGTCGAGCGGCTTTGCGCCGAGCGGTTCACGATAAGCGTAGACACCTACCATCCCGAAACCGCCGAACGCGCTGTCGCAGCTGGAGCGAAGGTCGTCAACTGCGTATATGCGGAGCCTGTTCCGGCGATGCTCGAAATCGTGCGCCGCGTCGCTACAGACGTTGAACTTGTAGTTCCCGCGTCGTGCCTGGGCGAAGTCGTCTCGGCGTCAGACCTTGGGCGCGTATACCTTGACCCGATGATTGGCTTCGGAACGACGCGCGAAGAGGATCTTGCGCTTCTTCGCTCGGTTGGCGAACTCGCCATGAAGGGCAGGGTGCTGCTTGGCGCGAGCCGCAAGCGCATAGTGCGCGCGCTTGCCGGCGAGAGCGGCACGGACTCGCTTATCGGGGCGGATGTGGCCATCGCGCTCTGGGCGGCGTCGCATGGCGCGAGCATAGTGCGTGTACACGACGTAAAGGAGGTTGCGCAGGCTCTGCGCGTATGGAGAAGTCTTGAAGGAAGGTCTCTTGAAAATGAATGACTTTGGAATGTACCTCGTAATGACGAACCCTGCCGTCGGCTACGTCCGCTGCTGCGAGGCGGCTGTGAGGGCCGGCGTGAAGATGGTTCAGCTCAGGATGAAGGATGCGCCTCGCGCAGATGTCATTGCCGTCGCGCGCGAACTCCGCAAGATCACGCTTGGCACTGCCACCAGGCTGATCGTAAACGACGATCCGGCGGCGGCGGCGGAATCCGAGGCGGACGGAGTGCATGTAGGTCAGACGGACATGCCTGTGGCGGAAGTGCGGCGGCTGTATCCTTCGCTGGGAATCGTGGGAAAGTCAACGCATTCTCTCGCCCAGGCAATCGCCGCACAGGAAGAGTCGCCGGACTACATAGGCGTTGGACCGGTATGGGCCACGCCGACAAAGAAAATACCAGATCCGACACTCGGCGTTGCGAACGCGGCTGAAATGATGCGCGTTTCACGGTGTCCTGCTGTTGCGATAGGGGGCGTGGTGGACGGTGCGCACGTTGCAGAACTCGCCGCTGTCGGCTTTGCGAACTTCGCCGTCGTTCGCGCCGTGTGCGCCGCGGCCGACCCATACGCGGCGATAGTCGGCCTTCAGGCCGCCTTCGCCGCGCGGTCCGGCTGTTAGCTCAGCGCTTTAGGAGAACGTCCTTCTCGTACTTGCGCACGGCGGTGAACCAGTCCTCGCCGGCTGTGACGCCGCAGCGGCGGCAGAACTCGGCCCAGACTTCATCGGCTGGATAGTTCTTGTACTCTTCCTGCAACACGAGCTGCGCTGTGAAGTCGCCGGCATCCTGGAGCTTCGTGAGGTCCTTCCATGGAACGAGCATCGCCTTGAGAAGCTCTTTCTGCATGTTGCGCATCCCGAGCACCCATGCGGCGACGCGGTTGATCGACGCATCGAAGTAGTCGAGCGCGACGATGAAGTTTTTCGGTCCCATCTTCACGATTTCCTGAGCGGCTGCGCGGAGGTCGTCGTTTTGGCGGATCACGTGGTCGGAGTCCCAGCGGACGGGACGCGAGATGTGGAACGCGACCTTGCCGAACGTCATGAGGAACGAGCTGATCTTGTCCGCCACCGACTCGGTCAGGTGGAAGTGGCCCATGTCGAGAAGCGCGAGGATCTTGCGGGTCATCGCGTAGCCCATGACGAACTCGTGTGATCCGACGGTGTAGCTTTCGACGCCGATGCCGAAGAGCTTGGACTCAAGCGTCGGGACAACGGCCTTCTTGTCGTACTTGGCCTTGAATATCTTGTCGAGCGAGTCAGCCATGCGCTGGCGAGGTCCGAGACGGTCTGACGGCTCGTCCTTGTAGCCGTCGGGCATCCAGAAGTTGATGGCGCACGGGCTCTTGAGCTCCTTTGCGAAGTACTCGGCGATCTTGAGGCATTGAATGCCGTGCTTCACCCAGAATGCGCGGACCTTTGGGTCGGGGCTGGAAAGCGTGAGACCGTCGGCGGCCTTGGGGTGCGAAAAGAACGTCGGGTTGAAGTCGAGCTTTACGCCGGTCTTCTTCGCCCACTTCACCCATGGCTCGAAGTTGGCGGGCGTGAGGCAGTCGCGGTCGGTGACCTTGCCTTCGTGGATGCCGTAGCAGGCGTGAAGGTTGACGCGGTGCCTGCCTGGTATGAGCGAAAGGGCGAAGGCGAGGTCGTCCATGAGCTCCTGCGGAGTGCGGGCCTTGCCGGGATAGTTGCCAGTGGTCGCGATGCCGCCTGACGCGCCGCCGGTCGTTTCGAAGCCGCCGACGTCGTCGCCCTGCCAGCAGTGCAGGGAGATTGCGATCTTGCCAAGTTCGGCGATTGCTTTTTCTGTGTCTATGCCGATCTTGGCATATTTCTTCTTAGCGTCGTTGTAGCTCATTTGTTTTGTCCTTTCGGGTGAGATGGTTTTTGAGGTGGGTTGGATTAGTTGCGCTTGAGCGCGCGCCGCATATACGGCATGTAGGCGGCGGTATACGTGTGCATGCTCCATAGCGTAAGGGCGACGAGCACGCCCTCAACTGCGTAGCAGCTCACGAGCCACGGGAAGTTCCACGACTCCGGGAGCATCCTGTGGAAGCAGCAGTAGGTGTAGATCCAGCCGGCTCCCGGAAACGACAGCGCGGTGCGTACCTTGCCCAGCCACGTTGCCGCTACGTCGGCTCCGTAGAGAGTGCCAACCATGCGCATGAAAGTCACCCACGTGTCGCGGAGCATGTACAGAATCGTGAAGGCCAGCATGACGAGCGCATGCACGCCCGACTCGCCCTGATGCGCGATCTGCCACGCAATCGCCGGAAAGGCCACTATGTAGAACACCTTGTCCATAAGCGGGTCGGCCATTTTGCCGAGCGTGGACACCACGCCCCACTTGCGCGCGAGCTTGCCGTCCCACGCGTCGGTGAGGCCCGAGAGCAGCATCATGAAGCATGCCGCGCATGCGAGCGCGATGCTCGCGGGCGCCGCTGGTTTGTCGGCGAACATGCACTCCTGCACGACTGCGAGGCCTAGCCATGCGAATATCAACGGAACGCGCGCGAACGTGAGCGCGTTTACGAATGCGGACTGTGAAGCCTTTGTCACTGGTCGGCGGATGCCGCTTACGAGAGACCCTCGGCAACTACTTCCTGCATGACGCCCAGCGTCTCCTGCAGTTGAACGAGCCGCGCCTTGAGCGACTCAATCTGAAGCTCGGCCTTCTGGTAGTTGCGCCGCGTTGCGAAGAGCTGCTTGAGAATCTCGCCTGGGTCGAGGTCGAGGTCGGCAAGCTCCATGCCGTCTGGAATCGGCACGAGCACACGCTCGCCGCATTCGGAACAGTTTATCTGAAGCCCTGCGCCGCGGTAGTCGATAACAAGGTTCTTGCCGCAGTGCGGACAATCGAACACAATGTCGGTGTCGCGTATTTCGGCATCGTCAGTGTTCTCCCTTATTTCAACTCCCTCAGCCGCGTCCTGCGCGGATTCCTCGTCAAGAATGTCTTCAGCCATGGTTGCAACCTCCTTACATGATTATGCTGGAATTATACCAAAAAAAACATGCGGCTGCAATCACTCTGTCTTTTCACCTAACGAATTAATATGATAAAATACGCGCCATGAAAAGTCATAGAGCCACAGGTAATCCAAGGGGACGCCCGCCGACAGTGCCATTTGAAATAGACGACCAAGTGATGGATTCGCTTGAACGGCGGCTGGATCCCGCCACACAGTTGGTCTGGCCCGATTGGAAAGGCATGGCCAGGGAACTAAATGTAAGCCGTTCGACCATCAGCCGAGTCGTCGCACGACTACGGAACTCAGGATTCATCGAAAGCGTCGGCATCCCCATACGCCCA